>DATGBV010000001.1:0-2966 GCA_035312485.1 Flavobacteriaceae bacterium
ATTACGGCGGATTCGACTACGTCCGAATCCACTCGGAATTGCTGCCGTCTGTCTCTGCCGAAAGTTTGTTTAACTTTAAGCCGTAACTGACGGTTATACGAGACCGTTGTAGCCAATTAAATCTGAAAATATGGAAAATAGTAAAAATTCTAAACTTTTCCCCAAAGCGCATTTATGGCTATTAATTCCTTTTGTTTTGACAATCGCAGGGTTTTATCTTTCTTATTGGAGTAAGTTCACCGAGGCACCTTGGCGCCAGCATATGCACGGACTTTCAGCTACTGCTTGGTACGTTTTGGTGATTTTACAGCCTTGGTTAATACATAATAAACCTGCGAAATACCATAGAAAATTAGGAATTATAGGAGTGTTTTTGGCTGGAGCTGTAGTTTTTTCAGCGTTTCAAGTCATGCCTTATCAGGTAGTAAATGAATTTCTTCCTGATGTTCTTAAATACGGATTTTCCTTTGCTGATATTTGTGCTCTCACAGGGTTTAGTATCTGTGTAATTTTAGGTGTGTTGAATGCTAGAAAAACAAATGTGCATGCTAGATGGTTGATTTCTACCGTATTTTGGATATTATTACCTGCAACGGCAAGATTAGTTTATTTTCCATTGTTAGGTGCCTATGAAGGTAATCCGCCATTAACTTATCTTCAAGTTGTACATTTATGTTGGTTTGTAACTACGCTTATTCCTCTTCTTTATTTAATTTATCTGGATTATAAAAAAGAACAAAAGGTCTATAATTCCTACCTATTCACTTTAATAGGTGTATCATTATACACGTTAGCCATTGGAATAATAGGTAAATGGCAATGGTGGATAGATTTCTGTCATGCTGTAATTGGAAAAGGAATGTAAAAAAACTGGCTACAACAAAGTGTATAATTAATTGCTTTGGTCGTTGCCAATTTGGAAAATTCCTTCGGAATTTTCTCGCGTTCGTTTTTGTTTACTAAATTAGTTGCTAAAACACGCAACTAATCATACACCAACCGTTGTGCATAATTTGTATGAATGAAAACATTTAACACCTCATTTTTAATAATTCTATGCTTTGCAGTTCACTTTTTTTGCAGTGGACAGGATCATATTGATGAGCGAATTGATTCTATCATCTTGAAATATGCTCAACCGAACGATCCTGGAGTTGCTGTAGGAGTTTACAAGGCTGGTCAAGTTATGTTTTCCAAGGGCTATGGGTTGGCTAATTTGGAACATGGTATTCCCTTTACAAAGAATACTGTTTTTGATATCGCATCCAATTCAAAGCAGTTCACGGCCTTTGCTATTTTACTATTAGAGCAACAAGGGAAACTCTCGCTAAATGATCCTATTCACCAATATATTGGAGAATTTCCCAGGTATGACACACCCATTAAGATCGAACATTTAATTCATAATACCAGCGGAATAAGAGATTATGGAGACCTACTTGAACTGTCAAATCGCGGAACAGATTATCGCACGAGCAGAAGCGATTTTATGCAAATTATGAAAAGGCAAAAGTCATTAAATTTTAATCCCGGTGAGTCATACGCCTACAGCAATTCCAATTGGATCTTGCTTGCGATGATCATAGAAAAAATAGAAGGGATCCCATTTAATCAATTTATGGAAAAAGAAATCTTTGGTCCACTTGGAATGAAAAACACGGTGGTTCGCGATAATGCGAATATGGTCATTCCTAATAGTGCATCTTTTTATAAATCAACAAAAAATGGAAAATACGAATTGAATTATAGCTGGGGCAGGGCATATAATTTGGGAGGTATGGCATTTATCAACACAACAATAGAGGATCTTGCTAAATGGGACGCTAATTTTTTCACAGGAAAGCTTGGTGGTCTTCCGTTAATAAATCGTATGCACGAAAAAGGAGTTCTAAACTCAGGAGATTCTATAAGTTATTCATGTGGACTAAAAATTGGTCAATACAAGGACCACAAAGTGGTGTTACACGGAGGTCTCGGAGGAGGAAGTTCTCAAATAACGAGATTTCCTGATGAAGAATTGACAGTTATTATTTTTTCCAATCGTAAGTATTCTGAACTTGATACTTTTGACCTCATGTTTGAATTAGCGGATCTTTTTGTGGAAAATAACAACACATGGAAAAGATCTGAATTCCCGAAAGGTTTAATTGACACGGAAACGACTTTGGATTTATTTACTGGAATATTTTGGCATGATAAAGATTTGAGATTAACCAGTTTTGTTATTGAAAATGGTCAATTAGCTGAAGCATGGTTGGAAGAAGAAAGATATCCATTACAACGAATTGGTGCTGCTATATTTCAAGATTATTATGAATATATTAAGTTTAGTAGTGATGGTTTGTCTGCAAAAGGTATACATAAACCAAGTGGTGAAACATATACATTAACACGAATTAACAAATGGAATCCTTCTTCAAAAACACTTGAAAGATATTCAGGTAATTATAAGAGTGAAGAACTTGGAATAATATGGAGTATTTCATCGAATAACCAAAAATTAATTGTGAAAAGAGTTGGAAAACCTGATTTTGAACTCGAACCAGTCTTTGAGAACTCTTTTAAATATAAAAATTGGTTAGTGACATTTGGTAATCAAGATGAACCGTTGAATATGTGTATAACCACAGACAGATGTAAAAATATTCTATTTACCCGAAATTAAACTATGCACAACACTGGCTATAACTCATGCCTATCGCTCGGCCATTTTTTCGTATTTTTCCATAATTAATTTACTAAAAAACGGCTGTCGCTGGCCACAGAGTCATAGCCTCACTGTTGTATGCAAGTTGAAAAACAGAATGGATAAAGAAATATTTGAAAAAAGTTTTATTGAAAAATTAGACAAGAACTTTGCTGAATTATCGAAAAATTTTGACTTCAGGTTTAAGATATTTTCTGAATTCAATACGTTGATTTTTGAATTAAATAAATGCCTAATTCTTGAATTGAATAGAGCATCA
>DATGBV010000002.1:0-2417 GCA_035312485.1 Flavobacteriaceae bacterium
CCACAGCTAAGAATGATAGAGAACATTCCGGGCCATTACCGTGCAATACCGTTGAACTACTCTCCTTTGATATAACACATCAACTACCGAGCTGGTCATTTACCATTGATGTGCCCGAAATTACAGAAGAGGTCCTATACAATAATCCGATTCTTTTTTATCTAGAATCTGAAGACACATGTCTAAAACTCCCATTTAACAATGGTGCTTTGGGGTATGCCGCAAACGTCTATAAAAACATCGGGAAAGTGTATGTCACCTTCAAATCTCTCAGTGATGGGGTCTCTAATTTTTATATTCCCGCTTGGCATTTGAGCAAATTGAAAATCCTCATCATCAAATCACGTGATAAAAGAATTTATGGTGACTGGGGAGCAAAACCAGACAAATCTCCCATTCATAAAGGTCTTATAAAGGCAGGTATCAATATAAATGATTATGAAGATATTCTAGGATATTTCAGCAATATAGCTGCAATTGACTTTAAGGGGCATTTTATAGCTCCAATGCCCAAAAAGAAACATCGTAAAGTGCCTTCGTTGCAACCTCAAGAACACGAGTTATGCTCCACCGGATAAAACCTTTAATCCAACAAAAAATGTTGTCAGTTTAGTGTTCATATACTTTAAAAGTGGGGTTCCCTCAAAAGGAATCTCACTTTTTACAAAATCTCCATAAACCCATAAAGGCAATTTATAAACCCAAAACCTATTTACGTCAACTAACACCAATAAGTTAAGATGAACCCAAGTAGTTTTATTAAAAATAGAGTGCAATAAATGAAGTCAAAAGGAAAAAGAATTACAGGGCTGCACACGGACAACAATGTCATTATCTTCAGTTCTGGCGATGAAGATAGTGCAGCCCAACATCTTTACTTTTCTTTTGGCTCAAAACAAATTTGCACTTCTCCACTACAAAAATCAACTCACCATGAGTATCTTTTTAGTAAAGCTGATAGCTAGTATGGGGTTATGCTGCGCAACGGTAATACTAAGAAAAGAAAGTGGTGAGTTTTACTTATTTTAAAAACATTCAATTAACAAAAAACCTCTAACCATGACAACCTCTCCATAGCTTATCCGAATTAAATGTTTTTAAAGCATCATACCTTCCCTTCCCCCAAATCTATGTGGGAGATTAATTGCTGTTAGATAATACCATTCAATACAGACAGTTAACATTTATTACCTGTATTGGACTTACATGGCTCGATCTATACCAGTAAAATAATTCAATCTTTACTGGTACCAGCCCAAAATTAACTATTGAAAATCTTTGCAAGAATTATTAATTGGCTGCAAATGGAAAAATTTCCATAACTTAATCTAACTACTTCACTGAGCAATGAAGACAAATTATGTGCACCAATGTATAAAGAATAGAGGTATTTCTCTTATTCTCAAATATATAAAAAAATACTATTCTTTCAAATTTTATAAGAAAATACTTCTTTTTATTATAGAGTATGGTTCTAGAAGTCAATATTCTTTTTTTGGATGTAGCTTTTATACTAATGTTTGGGGCAGAAGTTAATTATCGCTTTTATAAAGTTGATGTGTACGATATTATGATATTTACAATAAATAAGTTCTCTACAAAGTTTAAAATGCTTATCCATACAGCTATCGTACAATAAAATATAGAGATAAAAACAAGTTTGGTATCAATGGAAAACCACTTGAAGTGAGAATTACAACAAAATTAATAACCCAATAAAGACAACCATATGATTTTGAAAGTAGTAATCATAGAAGACGAAAAGCATAGTAGGGAGACCCTAAGGTCCATGCTCGAAGAGTTTTGCCAAGATGTTAAGGTAATCGCCACCGCCAGTTCTGTGAAAGAAGCCGTTAAAGTACTTTCTATTTATAGTCCAGATGTTGTATTCCTGGATATTGAACTACAACCCGGCTTAGGATTTGATGTCTTGGAACAAATAAAAGAGCCTAGTTTTGAAATCATATTTACAACCGCTTTTGAAAAATATGCCATAAAAGCCATAAAATTCAGCTCTTTGGACTATTTGTTAAAACCCGTAGATCTGGACGAATTGCAAGATGCCGTTGAAAAAGCCAGAACCCGGATGGATACCAATGTTTACCGGCAACAGATAGATACGCTAATGCAAAGCCTATCCAATGGCACCAACAAACAGGAAAAAATTTGTCTTGCCACTACTGCCGGTATGGAATTCATCGCCATTGAAGATATTATCCTTTGCAAAGCTGATGGCTCCTACACCTGCTTTATTCTCAAAAATAAAAACTCATTGTTGGTAAGTAAGCACCTAAAGGAGTATGAAAATCTTTTGGCCGACCAACAATTTATGAGAGTACACAACAGTTATCTTATCAACCTAAATGAAGTAAAAAAATACATTAAATCTGATGGTGGATACATCATTATGAGCAATG
>DATGBV010000003.1:0-17844 GCA_035312485.1 Flavobacteriaceae bacterium
AATTTGGGATGATTTCTGAACCATCAATTTGTAATTCATTAAAACCTCTAAAACGCCTGTGAGTAAGAAGCCCTAAAATTCTGATGAGCCATTTTTTTACAAATAGTATATGCCCAAAAGGATTTTTTTTAAACAAACCCATAAAATTTTCCAATTATAGTAAGATAACAAAGGTAAAAAAACTGAACTATTAAAAAGTTTGATTCAGTAAGTCTTTTATTTCGCTTAACATCATAGCTGTTGCTCCCCAAACTGTATAACCATTGAGATAAAATGCAGGAACCTCAACATCAACGTTATAGGATGTTGAAACTGTTTTTTTAATAACATTGTGGTCAGCTAAAAGATCACTTAAAAAAACTTCAATAAGTTCTTCTACTTCATCTTCTTGTTTAATGAATTGAGGCGTTTTTAAAGTAACTCCCAAAAAGGGCTTCACATAAAAATTACTTGGCGGAATATAAACTTCTGTTAATTCTCTAACAATATCTATTTGATGCATAGGAACTCCTATTTCCTCATAGGTTTCTCTAATTGCAGCTTCCATTAATGATGCATCTTGGTTTTCAAGCTTTCCTCCAGGAAAACCTACTTGATCGGAATGCACTCCTGAATATGCTTTTCTTAAAATTAAAACAATCTTGGTTACGTTATTTATATCTGGGTAAAACAGAGCCAACACTCCAGCCTTTTTTGCATTCATCATTGCATTACTGTACTTTTTTAAGAGCTGCTCTCTGAAAGGTGGAGCCATTTTAAATTGTGAACTCTGGGCTGGTAAAGGGATATTTTTTACTTTTGGGAACAATATTTTAAATTCATCAAAATTCATTTATGCGAATTATATTATGCTTTTTACTCCTTTTATTTTTATTAAGCTGTGAAGGTAATCAATCTAAAAAGAAAAATATCCAAACAACAAAACAAGAGGCACAGAAGAAAGAAATTGTAAAAGAAAAGGATTCAGTTGTTGAGCCTAAGCGTGAGTTTCCATTGCTTACTGACAAAAATGCTATGGAATTCTTTTTAGAATATGACAAACACAATAAAGAAAATAAAGTACGAATAACTACAGACTTTGGTGAAATAGATATTTTATTGTTTAACGAAACTAAATTTCATAGAGCCAACTTCATCTTCTTAACGAAACAGAAGTATTTTGATGACACTCAATTTTATCGCATCGTAAACAACTTTATTATTCAAGGTGGAAGCAGTGACGACATTAAAATAGCTAGGCGAAGAAAAAATATTGGTAAATATCTTTTGCCTAAAGACACAAAACATGGTTTCACACATCACAGAGGTGTTATTTCAATGCCTAGTAGCGAAATGGAAAACCCTCATAAGTTAGCGTCTCCTTATCAATTTTTTATTGTTCAACGTACCTCAAAACATCTTGATGGCGATTATACAGTTTTCGGAAAAGTCATTAGAGGCATGGACGTTGTTGATGAAATAGCAGCCCAAGAAACTGACAATGCAGAATGGCCTTTACATAATGTTTATATAAGAAAAGTGGAAATTATTGATTAATTCTTATAAATATTTGGCAGTGCAATTTTAAATTTTACAGCTAACAACCTAATAATTATTACAACAGCTCCAGCAATCATAAAAGTTAATTGGTCACCTAAAAAATTGCTTAATAAAAAGTAAGAAACTCCTCCTAGCAAACATGCAGTAGCATAGATTTCTTTTCTAAAAATAACAGGAATTTCATTACAGAGCATATCTCTAATTACGCCTCCAAAACAAGCAGTTACAGCTCCTAAAGCAATGCATAATATTGGATGAAGTCCTAAAGCAATTCCTTTTTCAACACCTACCACTGTATACAAACCTATACCAATAGTATCAAACAAAAATAAAGACGTTCTTAAGTAATTAATTTTGTTTTTTAATACAATTGCAAAAATTGAAGCTCCAATGATAACGTAAGTATATGTTATGTCTAACATCCAATTAACAGGAGTTTGTCCTGTAAGTACATCACGAAGAGTACCTCCACCAATAGCAGTAACAAATGCTATAATGATGATGCCAAATATATCCATGCGTTTATGCATAGCAACAAGAACACCAGAAATGGCAAAAGCTATTGTACCAAGAATATCAACAAAATAAAACATGCAGACAAAAGTAAATCAATTCTTATTTACAAAATAAGAATTTATACTTTTTCATTGAGCCATGCTTTCATCATCCAAACAGTTTTCTCTTGTTCAGTAATAAAATCACTCATCATAGAGTTGGTGCCTTCATCCTTTGCTTCATCAGATTTAGTAAGCAAGTTGCGTTCTATTTTAAGCAATTCTATTAAAGATTCTACTATAAGCCTTACCGCATTTTCATCAACACTTACGTTTTTACCAACCGGTACTTTTGCATTATTTGTATAGTCTTCAAAAGTGTGTAAAGGTGTTTCACCTAAAGTCAAAACCCGCTCTGCAAGCAAATCAACTTTTATGTTGGCATCTGTATAAAGTTCTTCAAATTTAACATGAAGGTCAAAAAAGCGTTTGCCCTTAATATTCCAGTGGATTCCGCGTAAATTCTGATAATAAATTTGAAAATTTGCTAATAAGACATTCAAATCTTTTGCTAAATCTTTTGCGTTATTTGTTTCTAATCCTAAACTATTAAGTATCATAATATTATGTTTTGCACTACAAATTTAATCTATAATTAACGTCTATTATGATAAATTTTATTGATAGTTTTTATAATTTTATAACCTAAATTGATTTTTATGACCATTACACAATTATATTACGTGCTAGCAGTTGCCGAACACCAAAATTTCACCAAAGCGGCCGAGAAATGTTTTGTGACTCAACCAACATTAAGCATGCAAATTCAAAAATTAGAGGATGAACTTGATGTCATAATTTTTGATAGGGGAAAAAAGCCTATAGAATTAACCGAAGTTGGAAAAAAAATCGTAACCCAAGCAAAAAATATAGTTAACGAGTCTTACAGAATCAAAGACATTGTAGATCAGCAAAAAGGATTTATAGGTGGCGAATTTAAACTTGGCATCATTCCAACAGTTATGCCAACGCTTTTACCTATGTTTTTAAAAACATTTATAAAAAGATATCCAAAAATAAAACTTAAAATAGAAGAGTTAAATACCGAAGATATTATCTCTAAAATTATTGAAGGCCATTTGGATGCAGCTATTGCAGCTACACCTCTTGAAAATGAACTTATAAAAGAGCGAGCCTTATACTATGAGCCTTTTGTAGGTTATATTCCACAAAACCACAGACTGCATGAAAAGAAAAAAATTGATGTTGCAGACTTGGATTTAAGTGACATGCTTTTACTTGAAGATGGCCATTGTTTTAGAGAAGGCGTCATAAACTTATGTAAAGTTTTTAAGGATCATTTTGATGACAATTTTCAGCTTGAAAGCGGAAGTATAGAGACACTTATTAATCTTTCAAACGAAGGATTAGGCATGACGCTCCTTCCCTATTTGCATACCATGAGTGTTAGTGAATCAAAGAAAAATAATCTACATTATTTTAACGAACCAACACCTGCCAGAGAGGTTAGTATTATTTATCATAAAAGTGAACTGAAAATGCAAATCATAGACGCATTACACAATGTTATCTCTGGTGTTATTAGAGGTGCAATTGCATTTCAGAATGTGAATATTATTAGCCCTTTACCAAAATAAAAAAAGACCTTCATAATTTTGAAGGTCTTTTTAAAATTATGCTTTTAAATAAATTAAACATTGATTTAATTCGGGGTTCTGCAAAATAAGAGACTGAATAAACACTTTTAGTTCTTCGATCTCATAAGGTAACAATCGCGTCATAGCTTTTTGTACCTCTTTACAGAACAACGACACATCAAAACTAACTTTTTTGAGAACAGTTTTGGTGTATTCAAACATTGCTCTTGACATATTAATTATTGTTAGGGTTGGTAAAATTAATAAAAGTAGAGATATTGAATAGGCAAAAGTTTAAAAGTTTACAGAATAAATATATTAAAAAAAATCTAAAGAATTTCTTAAAAGAAAAAAATATCTGTTAAATGTTGGTTGTTAAAATCTATTATCTCCATCTAAAATATCTCCTAAACCTCCTAAAATACTACCTTCTCCTTTGTCTTTTCCTCCTCTTTGTGGAGCACTAGCCAAAACACGACTTGCTAATCTACTAAATGGTAACGATTGAATATAAACAGTACCTGGACCTTGTAGTTTTGCAAAGAACAATCCTTCACCACCAAAAATAGTATTCTTGATACCTCCAACAAACTCAATATCATAATCAACGTCTTGGGTAAATCCAATAAGACAGCCTGTATCTACGCGAAGTGTTTCTCCTGATTGTAATACTTTTTTAGCCATAGTTCCTCCTGCATGTACAAATGCCATTCCATCTCCTTCTAACTTTTGCATAATAAAACCTTCACCTCCAAAAAGACCTCGCCCTAAACGTTTACTAAACTCTATACCTATACTAACACCTTTTGCTGCACATAAAAAAGCATCTTTTTGGCAAATGAATTTCCCTCTATATTCAGTTAAATCAATAGGGATAATTTTTCCAGGATATGGCGATGCAAAAGACACGTTTCGTTTTCCAGAAAGGTTATTATAAAATGCTGTCATAAATAAACTTTCTCCTGTAAGTATACGTTTTCCAGCACCAAAAACTTTTCCTAGAAAGCTGTCATCTTTTTGAGAACCATCTCCAAAAATAGTTTCCATTTTAATGCCATCGTCCATCATCATAAAGCTGCCAGCTTCGGCAATAACACCTTCTTGAGGATCAAGCTCTATTTCTACATATTGCATTTCTTCACCGTAGATTCTATAATCAATTTCGTGTGCTGTCATTTTATTTGTAATTATTTGGTTATTCTTTAATTTGTTGATTTGATTTAAGTTTTGTTACATCAAATTTTAATTTTTCGCTTTAATAGTCCATTCAAAATTAAAACTTGATACTTTTATTCCTTCTGCATTTATTCCTTTAGCATTTAACCAAACTGTTTGCCCTTCTTTTGTTTCAATTGCTTTTTTAATGGCTTGGTCAACCAAATGCCCTTCATCACATTGGAACGTAATTCTACCTGTAGCCTTTTTAGTAAATGTGGCGTTGTTGTTAGCGACCAACATCGATATTTTTTTTTCGCTTTCTTTAATTTTATTCATCATCAATGCTCCAGTAGTTAGTTCTGCTGCCATACCCTGTACAACCCAATACATAGATCTAAAGGGATTTTGATTTATCCATCTATGTTTAACTGATGCAATACATTTGCTATTATCAATATATTTTACTCTTACACCACATAAGTATGCAGAAGGTAATTTGAAAATTAAAAAAGTATTGAGTTTACTTGGAGTTATGCTCATTTATAGATTATGTTTCAACCAAATATATCGATTTTTTGTAAGACTAAATAATGTTAAAGTTTTGTTAATTATAGTACTTTGTATTGCATAATACCTTCTTTTAGATATATATTTGCATAAGAAATTACTATATGTTTCAATTATGTTAACCACGCATCATAAAAATCTGGCAGCGATAATTCATTTATCTACACTTACAAAGTTCTTTATACCTCTTGGCAATTTTTTAATGCCTCTTATATTTTGGACTATGAATAAAGATAAATCTGAATTTATTGACAAACACGGAAAGCAAGCTATTAATTTTCAATTAAGTATTTTGCTTTATACCATCATTATTGGATGTATGACCATTCCAATGTTTTTATTTGGTGTGTTAAATTCGGTTAACTTCCCAGAGTTTTGGAACACATACGATTTTGATTTTCACTTATCTATGCATGATAGTTTTAATGTCATACTTTTTACCATTATATGTGGATTATTGCTCGCTGCTGCATTTATATTTGAAATAGTTTTTATAATCATTGCAACAAGTAAAGCAAATCAAGGAGAACCATATAAATATCCTATAACCATCAATTTTTTAAAATAAATTTATCCTGAGCGAAGTCGAAGGGTCATCAATCATCAATCAAAAAATGAACAGTTATCACAAATTAAATTCTACAGTCTACAAAATCTAAAAGATTGAATGTAAACAATAGAATAATAATAAACATGAACACATGAAAATAGAAAACACAAAAGCACAAATGCGCAAGGGAGTTTTAGAATACTGCATTCTCTCGATACTTAAAGACGATGATGCTTACGTTGCAGAAATTCTAGACACTTTAAAACAGGCAAAGCTTCTCGTTGTAGAAGGCACAATCTACCCTTTGCTAACACGCTTAAAAAATGCTGGACTTCTCAATTATCGTTGGGAAGAATCAACATCAGGACCTCCAAGAAAATATTATGGTTTGACCGAAACGGGAAAATTATTCTTAAATGAATTAAATAGCACTTGGAGCGATTTACAAAATGCAGTTAACCTAGTAACAAGAGATAAAAAAACAACAAAATGAATAAAACAGTCAACATAAATTTAGCAGGTATATTCTTCCATATTGATGAGGATGCATACGCAAAATTACAGCGTTACCTTGAGGCTATAAAACGTTCATTCACAAATTCACAAGGACGCTCTGAAATTATTTCAGATATAGAAGCTCGTATTGCAGAGCTGTTTACAGAGCGAATGAAAACCGAAAAACAAGTTATTTCTATTAAAGAAGTAGAAGAAGTCATCACAATAATGGGTCAACCAGAAGATTATCTAGTTGATGAAGAAATATTTGAAGATGAACCAAAAGCAAAAACTTCTGGTTCTTCAAGAAAATTATTTAGAGACACTGAAAATGCCTACGTAGGTGGTGTATCTTCTGGACTAGGACATTATTTTGATATCGATCCACTTTGGATTCGTCTGGCTTGGGTAATACTCATGTTTGGTTTCGGAACAGGATTCTTTGTTTACATCCTTCTTTGGATATTGATGCCTGCGGCTCAAACAACTGCAGACAAATTGGCAATGTCGGGAAAGCCTGTTAACATTACTAATATAGAACAAAAAGTAAAAGAAGGGTTTGGTAATGTTAAGGATAGTATTGAAGATGTAGCAGATAAAGTAAAGAATCAGGATTATAGCAAAGCTGGCAATAAAATTAAATCGTCATCAAGGTCTTTTTTTGATGCACTAGGGAACATTATTATGTTTTTCTTTAAAGTTATTGCAAAATTTATTGGTGTCATCTTAATTATTGTAGGTGCGTCAACACTAATAGCATTATTTATTAGTCTTTTTTCTGTAGGTACATCTTCATTTTTTAGCCCTTGGTGGATGGATTATGCTCATGTGGCAAACACAACGGGTATGCCAATCTGGTTAATTTCTTTACTAGTGTTTTTTGCTGTTGGTATTCCATTCTTTGTCATATTCTATTTAGGCTTAAAGATTCTGGTAAACAACTTAAAATCAATAGGTAACATTGCAAAATTCACATTGTTGGGACTTTGGTTAGCTTCTATTTTAACACTGGTAGTATTTGGTATTAGAGAAGCAACAGAACATGCATTTGATGCTAGTGTTACTCAAAAAGAAGAATTACAAATTACATCAAAGGATACAATTACCATAAAAATGATTGGTAATAAAAACTATGATGATGATATGAGACGTCGTCACAGGTCTTTTCAGCTAGTTCATAATGATAATGGAGAAAAATTAATTTACTCTTCAGATCTTAAGTTTATAGTACGTTCAACAAAAGACTCGCTTGCGTCAATTAGTATTGAAAAAAACTCTGAAGGCAGAAACTATCAAAATGCCAAAGAAGGTGCAGAAAAAATAGATTACGATTACGCATTTGTTGATAATGAATTACAGCTTGATTCTTATTTAACTACAGATTTAAAAAATAAATTTAGAAACCAGCAAGTTGAAATCATTGTACATCTACCTGAAGGAACGACTTTCTTTGCTGATGAAAACACCTATTCTTATCATAGAAACTATAGAAACAGTAATGACATTCTAGACAATGGAATGGAAGAGCATTATCTTAAAGTTGTTGAAGACGATGTGGTTTGTTTAGATTGCCCTGAAGATGAAAACTTTAAAGTAAATGTAGATTTACATGATGACGAATCTAGTTTAAAGATTAATGAAGATGGAATAATTGGCGAAGACGAAGATGTCGTAGTTGAAATTGATTCAAGTGGCATCAGTATAGAATCAAAAGATAATTAACAATTCATCTTAATAAATAAACAGTTCAGAAATAAAAATTAAAATAAATGTCTTAATAATAAGACATTTGAAAACATAAATCAATCAAATAAATGAATCAGTTAAAATCTTTCTTGATAATAGTACTATCGGTTTTAGGTTTTACAGGTTATTCACAAGTAGAAGAAAATTCAATGTTATTCAAAGAATTGAAAGCCAAAGACAGTATTCTTTTTGAAATAAGTTTTAACAAATGTCAACTTGAAGCTTTAGATAATCTTTTGGGAGAGGATTTAGAATTCTATCACGATCAAGGCGGAATTAATAATTCCAAAAATGAATTTATATCCACCATGAAAAATGGTATCTGTAGTGAAACTAATAATTTGAAATCTAGAAGAGAATTAATAGATGGATCACTAAAAGTTTTTCCGCTATATGACAATGGAGATTTATATGGTGCTTTCCAAACTGGTGAACATCGCTTTTTTGAATCTCATAAAGGAGAACCTGAAAAAGCAGGAAGCATTGCAAAGTTTTCTCATCTATGGTTGAAAGAAAATAATGAATGGAAGTTAAAGCGTGTTATTAGTTATGACCATAAAATGCCATCTATAGTTAAAAAACCTAAAATTGAGGTTTCCCAAAAAATTTTAGATAGCTACTCTGGCAATTATAAAGCCGAAAAAGTTGGGCTAGTAAAATTTTTAAAAATAGAAAACGGTTTGGAAATCATTGCCGGAGAATTTAAATCTCCAATATTCCCTACTACACAAACACTATTTTTTCATGAACAAAGACCACTGACCTTTGAGTTTATCAAAGATAACAATGGAAATGTAACAAAAGTATTAGTAAGAGAAAATGGTATAATTGTAGAAGAAGCTATAAAACAATAATAAAATCAACAATCAAAAAAAATAAAATCATGACAACACTCACCAAAATTATCGTAGCAACATTAATGAGTTTAACATTATTCTCATGCAATTTTGATATGCATTTCAATCCTGGAGTTAGAGGAAATGGCAATGTACAAACAGAAGTTAGAAACATCAATGAATCTTTTAGTTCAATCCATGTTAGTCGTGGGTTGGATGTATATTTAACACAAAGTGATATCCAAAGCATTAAAGTTGAAGCAGACGAAAACTTATTGGATATTATTGTTGTTGAAGTAGAAAACGGCGAATTAAAAATTACCACAACCGATAATATAGCACATTCAAAATCTCAAAAAGTAATGGTAAGCTTCAAAGACGTTTCAGAAATTAAATCTACTAGCGGAAGCGATGTATATTCAACTAATATCATAACTGCTGATAATTTGAAACTAAAAACTACAAGTGGTAGTGACATGGAGTTGGAAGTTGATGTAAATACTTTACAGTGCAAATCCACTAGTGGTAGCGATTTAAGGCTGTCTGGCAAAACCAAAAATTTAATCGCTGAAGCCACAAGTGGTAGTGATATTAAAGCTGGAAAATTATTAGCAGAGTCTAGCCAAGTTGAAGTGACAAGTGGTGCAGATATTACTGTTAATACATCTCAAGAATTAAATGCAAAAGCATCCAGTGGTGGAGACATTACTTATTATGGCAACCCAGAAATAGTTAAAAAAAGTGACAATGTTTCTGGAAGTATAAGAAAGCGATAAATCAAAATAATGAAAAAAATCATTTTTGGTTTTGTCATTTTCTGTATTGTAATTCTATTATTATTCAAGTTTAATATTTTATGGAAATCTCCTTCATATTATAAACTTGAAAAAGACATTACTCTTGAGACTCCAATCATGGATATGGAAGCTTATATGAAAGAGTTGGTAAACATTCATAGAAGACCATATATATACGAGATTAAATCTAAAAATAAAGGAAAAGCAATAATTGTAGGAGTAAATCATTTAAATGATCCTTCAAATTCTCAATTCGACTCTATTAGACATTATTGGAATTTGTACAATCCATCTGTAGCTCTTGTAGAAGGTAGAATGGGCTTTTTTATTAATGGAATTCAAAACCCAATAGAAGAATATGGTGAAAGTGGTTTAAGTAGTTCATTAGCAAAAACCAAAAATATAGATTTATATAAATGGGAACCAACTCGTGAAAACGAAATTGAGGCTTTAATTAAAATCTATCCTTCAAAGAAATTAGCAATGTTTTACTCATTACGTCCTTTTTTTGGAATACCTTTTGAAGAAAGAAAGGATTCGCCAGAAAAAAAACTTCAAAAGTTAATTGATGAAAGAACTGATTATGAACAATTAAAAAATTCTATTACTAAATGGGAAGAAATAGATAGCATTTGGAAAAAAGATTTTCCTGATTCTGACTGGCGAAGTTTCTCTTCAGATTATGGATTTCCAGGATATTTACATGATATTTGGAATAGCTCCAATTTGTTCAGAGACGAACATATGGTAAAAATTATTCTTGAACTTATAAATAAAGATGAAACTGTATTTGTAACAATGGGCTCAAGTCATGCCCCTAGAATAGAAAATACATTGTTAGCATCAGTTAACAAATAAGTTGATTAAATATTTATTATATAATTAAACCAACCAATTTTAACATAAAAGCCACCTTAATAAGGTGGCTTTTATTATTATATTTGCATCCAAACTAAAAATTAACAAATGAGAAAAATATTTTTTCTAGCTTTAGTAGTTACTCTTTTTAATTGCAAAAAAGAAACTACTAAACAAGACACAAACGACAAATTAAAAACCGAAGCTCAAACTTTTTTGGATGAGTATTCAAAAACTTACAAAGATTTGTATTATACGTCTGCCTTGGCAGAATGGGATGCAAATACCAAAATCATTCCTGGAGACACTTTAAATGCATTCAATGTGCAAAAAGCAAACGAGGCATTAGCTAAATTTACTGGCAGCACAGATGTTATTGAAAAAACCAAAAAATTTCTTGAAAACAAAGATCTGCTTGATATAAAACAAGTTCGTCAACTAAATGTAATTCTGTATAAAGCAGCAAATAACCCAGAAACGGTTTCTGATTTGGTTTCTGAAAGAATTGCGGCAGAAAATGCTCAAACCATGGCTCTTTTTGGATTTGATTTTAAAGTGGATGGAGCTTCAACGACAACAACAGAAATGGATAGAGTTTTACGTGAATCAAATAATGAAACTGAACGGTTAAAAGTTTGGGAAAGCTCCAAGGAAGTTGGAAAAGAACTAAAAGATGGTTTAGAAAATCTGGTTTCACTTCGTAACAAAACTGTAAATGCTCTTGGTTATGATGATTATTTCACATATCAAGTTTCAGATTATAAAATGACTCGTCAAGAAATGCTTGATGATATGGATAAAATCATTAAGGAAGTTTGGCCTTTATATCGCGAATTGCACACTTGGGCACGTTATGAGTTGGCAAAAAAATACGGAAAAGAAGTGCCAGATTATATACCTGCTCATTGGTTACCTAATCGTTGGGGACAAGATTGGAGTGCTTTAGTAAAAGTTGAAGGTTTTGATATTGATGAAGCTTTAAAAGATAAAAGTGCAGAATGGATTGTAACAGAAGGTGAAGAATTTTTTAAAAGCATAGGTTTTGATCCTCTACCAGCTGTTTTTTATGAAAAATCTAGCCTATATCCTCTACCAGAAGATGCCACTTACAAGAAGAACAATCACGCGTCTGCCTGGCACATGGATTTAGAAAACGATTTAAGAAGTTTAATGAGTGTAGTGCCAACGGCTGAATATTATGAAACTGTACATCACGAATTAGGTCATATTTACTACTATCAATCCTATTCAAACCCAAATGTTCCAATATTATTACGTGAAGGTGCAAATCGGGGCTATCATGAAGCAATTGGAAGTATGTTAGGATTGGCAGCTATGCAAAAACCGTTTTTAGAAGGAAGAGGTCTTGTTGATGCTAATATAAAAATTGATGAAACCCAAAACCTATTAAAAGAAGCTTTAAACTACGTTACTTTCTTACCATTTGGTGCTGGAGTAATGACACAATTTGAAAATGCACTATATGCTGAAAACTTGTCTAAAGATGAGTACAACAAAAAATGGTGGGAGTTGGCAAAAAAATATCAAGGTATGGTTCCACCAACAGAAAGAGGTGAAGAATATTGTGATGCCGCTTCTAAAACGCATATTAATAATGATGCAGCCCAATATTATGATTATGCCATTTCTTACGTGCTTTTATTTCAATTCCATGATCATATAGCTAAAAATGTTTTACATCAAGATCCACATGCAACAAATTATTTTGGCAGTAAAGATGTTGGGGATTTCTTAAAAGGTGTTCTTAAAACAGGAGCAAATAATGATTGGAGAGAATTATTAAAGCAAAGTGTTGGAAGCGAAATGAGCGCAAAACCAATGCTTGACTATTTTGAACCATTAATGGATTACTTAAAAGAAGTAAATAAAGGAAGAACTTATACACTTCCAGAAAGCATATAATCCAAATAAAAAAACCGAAGCAGATGCTTCGGTTTTTTTATTATATACACTCATCAAGTTCTAGATCAAAATGTATTTGAAAGTCATTCTTCACAGCTACCAAACCTAACATTTTTTTTGGTGGTGGAATATTAAAATCGCTTAATTTCAAGTCTAGACATCCTGAAATTTTTAAGGTATCATTGTTATTTAAAATGACAGGAACAACATATGGTCTAGTCACTCCTGCAACCTTAATATCTATGTAAGCAATAACCTGATTTTCTTGATTTGGGTTAAGGTCAATTTCTTTTAAATTAAGTAGAATATTGGGATGTTCAGGCGTTTTTAATAATTCCAAAAAGTCATTATTCATTATTTTTGATCCACAATCAAAACATGAATTACGTACCAATAATGCTGTATTTCTAAAATGAATATCATCATCTTTTTTTACATAGTCTATAGCTATAAGTGAATCTATACTTGAAATATTTAAATCACAATTAAATTGACTTACATTGGTTTTGCCCATTATGCTTAAGTAACTGCTTGGCAAAATAACCATGGCTGTTTTCTTTGCCAAAACATTATCTGACTTAAATGCAGACATTAAAATTATTAAAATTAAAAGCAAAAACCTTTTCATTTTAGAGCATGCTATTTAAATATTTATTTTTTTAAATAAAAACGAGCTTCATAAAAATATAGTATAAATTTATGAAACTCGTTTTAACAAAACAATCAGAACATTATTAGAAGCTAATTACCGCTTCGGCCATTAGTCCATTAAACTTACCATCATGCAATATGCTAGTTGTATCATAACCATCGTATGTTTGGTTAACATATTCTAATTTCATTAGTACATTTTTTGTTAAGAAATAACCAGTACCTAATTGGAATCTATTAATATCCACATCCTCGCTAGATGACAATTCCGCACTTACAGTATTATAACGAGCACCTAGATAAAAGTTTTCAGTAGCGCCGAAACGATAAATTACTTCTCCAGCAACTTGTGTTGCTTTTCTAGTATCAGTTTCCGCACTTGCTTTACCATTACTAAATTCAAGAGTTCCGAAAAATTCTAAACCTTGATATTTAAGGAATGGGTTGAACATCATAGCTGTGATTTGATTTCTAAATCCAGGGTCAAAACGACCAGATCTGAAAGGACTTGATGCACCAGCATCTACGTCTTCCATAACGAAGTAATATCTTGAACCAGTTCGGTCAGCAGTATATAAATAAACGCTAGGGGCATAACCTGTATGATATAAAGATCCTGTAAGTCTAAATCTGAAATCATTTGTGACTTGTTTGTCATAGCCTAATTTTGCTAATAAAGCAGCACCACCTGTTTTCTCATTTGAAGATTCAGCTACAGATTGATTTAATTTTCCATTAGAAAATCCTATCATTCCCAAGAACCCACTATCACATTGATAATATAATTCGGCTCCAACTTCAGTTGTAAATGAATCCATAATTAAGTTTCCTACAAAGGGATTGTATATGGCTTGAGCATTGTCTGTTCTTCTAAAATGAGCATCACCGTAGTTATTCTCCATATGCCCAATTTTAAGAGTAGTATTCTTCATTAGATTACTTAACAATCCTTCTGAAATAAAATCTAAATTGTCAATTTGGAAATAGCCACCTTTTACATAAGGTTCTGGATGGTGACGAGAAGATAAATATGTTCTTAAGTGCATTCTTACACCTTTTGCTAATGCAACATCCAAATCTAGGTTTGCAGTTGCCAAGTTAAAGTTAGAGCCAATACTTTTAAGCTCTACCGCACCAGAGTTTTCATGATCTAAAGCTTGAAATTGTAAGGTTGATGCACCACCAATTCTTACTTTAACATTTTCAAATGTTGAAACAGAATCTTTGGGTGCTTCAAACACATTTATTCCATTCTTATCAGGACTTCTAAAATTGTCTAAATTTCTGTTTTGAGCATTAATACTTATGCCTGATATTAAAAGTATTATTGTAAATAGACTTCTAAATATTGTTTTCATGATTTTAAATTTTGGTTTAATTGATTTCTATTATTTATGATTTATTTATTAAATGTAACATGATACTTTACAGTAATTTCATTACCTGTTTTTATGGTCCCCATAAGCGCTTTTGGAGGATCAACATTAAAGTCGGTCATATTAAACGTTTTTTCTCCTTTGAGTTTTATTTGATAATTATTTGTCTCCAGATAAAGTTTCAAGTCTATATTTTTAGTAGTACCAGAAATAGTTAAACTCCCTTTTGCCTCTATCAAATATTTTCCATCACTTTGCTTGGATAATTTACTACTGTTAGACATTTGAAATACAATTGTCTTATATTGGTCTGTGTTCAGGGCTTTATAAGTATTCTTATCCATACCTTTATGACCACTTTTAAGACCTTCAGCTTCAATTTCAATTTTTAAGCTTTTAACATTTAATGAATCAATGCTTATACTTCCTTTCATATTTTCAGCCTTTATTTCCCAATCGTGTAAACTTGAAGTTCCAAGTATTGAAAGTTCAGATGCAGTATTTATTAATTTATACTCTTGAGACCAGCCTGTTTTTGTTGTAAGATTAAATGCTATAAAGAGGATTAATACCTTAACAATTTTATTATTGACTACAAACATTTTTATCGGTTTTAATTTTATACAGCAAAGTTCCAGATTAATAAAAATTAAAACCATGACATTTGTCATATAAGTCAAAACATACCTGATTTTTTAATCAAAACAGGGTTAAATGGTTGTAAAAGATAATTTCTAGGTGTATAAAAAAACCAAAGTATGCTGTGGTTTTTTTATAAGTTATTGGAGAATTTTTTTATGTTATTTAATACTGCTCTAGGTGGTCTGGAATTTTGCTCAAGCCAAGTATGTACATGACCAATAAAATTCATTCCTAGATAATTTGCAGTCTGCACAAATGGCATTGTAAAGCCATCAAAAATTTCACTATTAGAACCACAGCTTATAGCAGCCAAATTTTTACCTCTTAACTTTCTGCCATAAGCCTTTTTATCCCCATGCAAAACATCAGAGATTCTATCAAGAAACGTTTTAGTTTGCGCACTCATGGTATACCAATAAATTGGAGTTGCAAAAATTAAGGTGTCATAATCTAAAATCTTTAAAAAAAGATTAAAAAAGTCGTCGCTTTCATTTTTAAACTCGTAATCATAATAGCTGATACTGTAATTATTTAAATCAACTATATCAATATCTGGGGATAATAAAATCAATTCATCCACAATTTTTCGTGTGTTTCCATTTGATCTTGAGCTCCCTAAAATGACTACAGTTTTATTTTTCATGAAATAAATGAAAAGGCTGAAACCAAAGTTTCAGCCTAATTCTAATAATTATTTGAAATATTAATTATACGTTGAAGTTGATACTTCAAATGTTGAATCTTTTGCAGCCAAATATCGCTCTGCATCTAAAGCTGCCATACAACCAGTACCTGCAGCAGTTACTGCTTGGCGGTAAACATGGTCTGCAGCATCTCCACTAACAAAGACACCTTCAACATTGGTTTTAGCAGTACCAGGCTTATTAATTACATAGCCTGTTTCATCCATATCTAAAAAGTCTTTGAAGATATCTGTATTTGGTGTATGACCAATGGCTACAAAAAAGCCTGTTGCTGGTATTTCATGCTTTTCATTAGTTTGGTTGTTAAAAACCCTTACGCCTGTTACCACTTGTCCGTCTCCCAAAACTTCATCGGTTTCAGTATTATATAGAATTTCAATATTTTCTGTATTCTTTACACGAGCTTGCATAATTTTTGAGGCTCTAAATTCATCTCTTCTAACCAGCATAGTTACTTTTTTACAAAGTTTAGATAAGTAGTGTGCCTCTTCACAAGCCGAGTCTCCTGCTCCTACAATAACAACCTCTTGATTTCTGTAAAAGAACCCGTCACAAACAGCACAAGCTGAAACTCCTCCTCCAAGATTAAGGTATTTTTGTTCAGACTCCAAGCCTAAATATTTAGCTGACGCTCCAGTAGAAATTATTACAGTATCACAATGAATCTCTTTGGTATCATTAACCCATACTTTGTGTACATCACCTGAAAAATCAACTTTTGTAACCCAACCATCTCTCACGTCGGTTTCAAAACGTTGCGCCTGTTTTTGCAATTCCACCATCATTTCCGGTCCAGTAATACCATCTGGATCACCAGGGAAGTTTTCAACTTCAGTGGTTGTTGTCAATTGACCTCCTGGCTGTGCTCCTTGATACAAAACTGGTTTCATGTTGGCTCTTGCAGCATAAATTGCCGCTGTATATCCTGCTGGTCCTGAACCAATAATCAAACACTTTATTTTTTCAATTTCTTCAGACATTCTATCTTAATTTATATTACTCAACAAAAGTAGTTTTTTTAACAGAAAACTTACATAGAAGTTATTAACACTAACTATTGCACGATATATTTAATCTATAATTTAATTTTAATCCAATTTTTTTGTAAATTGTTATGAAACAAAACATTCTTTGTCATGAAAAAATATTTAGTTTTATTCTGCTCGTTACTTATGTTCATTATTACATTTAAAACCTATGCTCAAAATACTATGGAAAGCTCCAGTGCTGTTCCGCCCAGTGATTTAAAACTGGAAGGAGTTTGGGAACTGGTTAGCTTTTATAATTATGGTGCAAATGGTGCTGTTGATACTATTAAGGCGTCTAAATCATACAGACAGATTAAGATGTATTCTAAAACCAAAGTAATGTGGAGTAGGTTTGTTGAATCTGATTCTACAGACTGGTTTGGATACGGTACCTACTCGGTTGCAGACAACATATTAACAGAAGCATTGGACTATGGTTCAAAATCCATGAATCCTATAATAAGTGAACGTGAAGAATTTGAATTTAATTTGATTCTTAAAAAAGATAAGTTCAGCCAAATTGAAAGGGATCAAGATGGGAATCCTCTTATTGCCGAAAATTATATCAGAATTGAATAAATAAAAAAGTCAAGCAAAATTGCTTGACTTTTTTGTCGGGGTGGCAGGATGATAACCAAACCACCACTATGCTGTAAAATCAATACTTTCAGAAATAGACTAAAACAGTGTTAACCGAATTGTAGACCTATCTATTAGTTTGAAATAGTATTATTTATCTGAACGTCTTACTACAAATTTAAGGATTTAATTCCATTAAAACCAGTCAATTTGCATCAAATATTATGATTAATCATAATATTT
>DATGBV010000004.1:0-2963 GCA_035312485.1 Flavobacteriaceae bacterium
GTTTGGTTTGATTCAGGTTCTATGCCTTATGCACAATGGCATTATCCGTTTGAAAACAATGAATTAATTGATGAGCATAAATTCTTTCCTGCCAATTTTATAGCAGAAGGCGTTGACCAAACACGCGGATGGTTTTATACACTACATGCCATTGGTACTATGGTTTTTGATTCTGTAGCTTACAAAAATGTGGTATCCAATGGATTAGTATTGGACAAAAGCGGACAGAAAATGTCCAAACGGTTGGGTAATGCTGTAGATCCTTTTGAGACACTTTCCAATTATGGAGCAGATGCCACGCGTTGGTATATGATAAGCAATGCCAATCCTTGGGATAATTTAAAATTCGATTTAGAAGGTGTTGAAGAAGTAAAACGCAAGTTCTTCGGAACACTTTATAACACCTATTCGTTCTTTTCACTATATGCTAATCTTGATAATTTTAATTATTCAGAAGCAGATATTCCATTAGCAGAACGGCCAGAATTAGACCGTTGGATACTTTCTGAATTGCATACATTGATTCAAAAAGTAGATGCATATTATGCAGATTACGAACCTACAAAGGCAGCAAGAGTTATCTCAGATTTTACTCAAGACTATTTAAGCAACTGGTTTGTGCGTTTAAGTAGAAGACGTTTCTGGAAAGGCGATTACCAACAAGATAAGATTTCGGCGTATCAAACGCTTTATACTTGTATGGTAACTATAGCCAAATTGGGAGCACCAATTGCACCATTCTTTATGGACAGATTGTATTTAGATTTAAATTTGGCAACCAAAAAAGAATCTTTTGAAAGTGTTCATTTAGCCGAGTTCCCTGAATTTAACTTGTCTTTTGTAGATAAGAGTCTTGAAAGAAAAATGGAAAGTGCCCAAACAATATCATCTTTAGTATTGTCGTTAAGAGCTAAAGAAAAGATTAAAGTAAGACAGCCATTACAGAAAATCATGATTCCTATTAATGGTGAACAACAAAAGGAAGAAATTTTGGCTGTTGCAAACTTAATTAAACATGAGGTTAATGTTAAAGAAATTGAGCTTTTAGAAGATGCTTCAGACATTTTGGTGAAACAAATAAAGCCTAATTTTAAGACATTAGGCCCACGTTTTGGTAAAGATATGAAGTTGATTGCCAACATAATAAGCAAATTAACTTCAGAAGACATCAAAAAAATCGAGCAAAGTGCCAGTTTAGACGTTGACATTAATGGAAAAATTGTTACTTTAGGGCTCAATGATTTTGAAATATCGTCTCAAGACATTGAAGGATGGCTTGTTGCAAATGAAGGGACACTTACCGTAGCATTGGATGTTACAATCACTGATGAATTGCGTAGAGAAGGCATTGCAAGAGAGCTTGTAAATAGAATTCAGAATTTGCGAAAAGATTCGGGGTTTGAAGTTACCGACAAAATTGATGTTAAGTTACAGAAAGATGATGATATGGTAAATGCCATTAATCATAATTTAGAATATATAAAAACAGAAACACTAACAGAAGAAATAGAGATTATGGATCAAGTAAACAATGGTATTGAAATTGCATTTGATAAGATAAATACCAGGCTGTTTATTCAAAAACATTAAGATTATGGGAGTTGGAACAAACATTAGATATTCTGATAAAGAATTAGCAGAATTTAAAGAATTAATTCAAGAGAAAATAAAGAAAGCACAACACGATTTAGAATTGATTAAAAGTGCATATATGAACGACCATAATAATGGTACAGATGATACTTCGCCTACGTTTAAAGCTTTTGATGAAGGTAGCGAAGTAATGAGCAAAGAATCTAATTCACAGTTGGCCATTCGTCAGGAGAAGTTTATTCGTGATTTAAAAAACGCATTGATTAGGATAGAAAACAAAACCTATGGTGTGTGTAGAGTTACCGGAAAACTAATCAATAAAGAGCGTCTTAAGCTTGTGCCACATGCAACGTTGAGTATTGAAGCAAAGAATATGCAGCAATAGTTAAAAATTATTATAGAAAAAAGCGCCTCTTTTTTTGAGGCGTTTTTATTTTTAAGAAGCACCAAAAGAATGTCGTTAAAGAAGGCTGTTTTACTTATTACAATCATTTTGCTTATAGATCAAATAAGTAAAATATATATAAAAACACATTTCACACTTCAAGAAAGCATCAGAGTTTTTGACTGGTTTAAAATTTATTTTGTCGAAAACAGTGGTATGGCTTGGGGAACCAAGATCAGTGATTTTTTATCTTTCATTTCAGACAGAACTGCAAAAGTACTTTTAACACTTTTTAGAATAGTGGCTATTTTTGGAATAGGTTATTGGCTTTACGATTCTACAAAAAAGAACAGCTCTAAATTGCTTATTGTTGCTATAGCATTAATTTTTGCTGGTGCATTAGGTAACATCATAGATTCGGTGTTTTATGGAATTCTTTTCAGTGATAGCCATGCTGATATTGCTGTATTATTGCCTAGTGAAGGAGGTTATGACACCTTGTTGCATGGTAGTGTAGTAGATATGTTATATTTTCCAATCTGGAAAGGCTATTTACCAGAGTGGCTTCCTTTTGTTGGAGGAGATTACTTTACATTTTTTGAGCCTGTTTTTAATGTGGCAGATATAGCTATTAGTACAGGTTTTATTTTACTTATTGTATTTAATAAAAGAGCGTTTTCTGAAAAAAATTAGTTATTTGAATTGATAAATATTTCTTGGTGTCACACAGTAATCAAGTTTTTCATCTTGACTTGAAATATCTTTAATAACATCTTCTGCCTCAAAAAGAGACAAGCCTATTTTTACAGTTTCAGGCTTACAGAAAGCTAAAAATTTATCATAAAATCCTTTACCATAACCTACTCGGTTTCCTTGCTTATCAAACCCTAAAAGTGGAACAAAAACTACATCAATTTTATTATTTTTTATTTGAATACCATCTACAGGTTCAGGAATATTATAAGAATTCAATTTAAGTTTTGTG
>DATGBV010000005.1:0-2710 GCA_035312485.1 Flavobacteriaceae bacterium
TGAAAATGATGTGGCTAGTATTATAGATGAAAGCGATAAACCCACAGTTACTGCATCTGCCGAATCATCAAATATTAATGAATCTGGATCTCCCGATTACATTTTCAATATTGAATTTGATAAACCAATTAAAACCACTACCACATTTAGTGCTGTTCAGGTCGGAGGAACTGCTTCTTCTAATGACTATGTACTTTCAACAGCTGTAATGCCAGCCTATTCTACTAAAACAACAATGGCTGTATCAATAGTAAATGATATTGATGTAGAGGATACGGAATCTTTGATTTTAGAAATTTTACCTAATAATATTTCTGATCTTGGAGAAGTACGTGGGTCTCCAACGATATCTTTTAATATTGAAAATTTTACATCAGAAGAAATGACTATGCTTTTAGAGTGGGATGCTGCTGATAACCCCGATTTATGTAATATCGATTTTGATGTTTTTTTAGATAGTTATGGAGCTTATGCCTTTACAGGAAGTTGTCCAGAATTTTTAATGGAGTGTGTTAACCCAAGCAACCTATGTACTAGTGTTTTACCAGATGGGATTCATTTAATAATAGTTGATTTGTGGGATTTACACGGTGCTCCTTCTAGCATACAAATACCTCTTAGGTTAACCATAGGTAAAGCAGGTATCATTCTAGCAAATTTAGATTTAGGTAATTTTTATACTACAGATAATGGAGATTCTATCAGTGGTAATGATGGAACCAAAGTAGTTGGATATGTTGAAGTAACAGATGGTAAATATTCAATATTCGACTCAAATGATAACTTAATTGAACAAGAATAAAATTAATAGTTAAAGAAGAGTTGATTTAATGAAATATAATAAAGTAGTTTTTGGTTGATAAGGAGCCTTTCCTTTTGGGAGGGCCTTTTGTTTCTTATTGTATAAAGGGATGCCTATTTCAATTTTAATCAGTTTACTTTACTTTATTTTATTATATACTTTTTCTAAAGTATGAAATCTTTAAATTGCTTATTGAAGTATTTAAGAGGCAAAACTTGAAGCTCTAATAGTAAAAGGACTATTCAATTTTATTAATTGGTACTTTAATACATTTTGATATTAGTTGTACTAAATATGTATCTTTTCAATAGAAAGGCTGATGAATTCTAATAAGTCACTTTTTGTATCCGAGACTAATTTTATTACAGTTCATAGTTTTCCAAACGGTAAAGTAAGATGAGACTTAAATAAAGAGATATTTCTTTTTACAAATTCAAAAATTCATCTTCAAAACTTGATATAAAATCGTGGATATATTTTTTATTCCTATCTATCTTTTTTACTACTAAATGATGTTCCCGTTTTAAACCGTTTTTACTAATGCGTTTAAACACCAAATCTTCAGAAAGCTTAAAGGATTTTAATTGCCACTTTGGTGCACACATAACGCCCATATTGGCAGTAACCATTTCTAGGGATATTTCGGTAAATGGAATAGCGGATATTTTTTTTGGATTAATTTTATGGGGCTTTAAGAAATATTCATACACCCAAACACCTTCCATTGGAAACGAATTGATGAGCAAATGTTCATCAGAAAAATAACTAGCTTCTAAATGATCTTTTTGATTGAGTTTGTTTTCTTTATGCATTACCGCAAAAATCTCATCCTCAAACACCTTAATACTCATCAAAGCCTCATCCTCTGGCTTGGTTGTAACAATAGCTATATCAATATCTCCGGAAAGGACTTGTGAAACTGTTTGATGTGTAGCTCCTAAACTTAAATCAATATCTATTTCTGGATATAAAATTCCCATTTTTTGGATAAATGATGGAATGGTATGAAAGAATGATTGGCATTCGGCACTCAATTTTATGGAGCCTTTTGAACCTTCTTTAATATCTTTTATATTGCTGAAACTTTCATCTATTGAATTGAACAGCTTATTGGCCAGATTGTACAGTTCTTCTCCTTCTTGGGTGAGTTCCCATTGATTTCTGGTTCTATGAAAAACCTTAAAGCCCAATCGTTCTTCCAAATCGCGTAATTGATGGCTTAAAGCCGATTGGGTTAAGAACAAACGTTCTGAAGAATTGGCAATACTACCTTCTTCCGCTATGGTCTTGATGAGTCTAAAATACTTTAATTCCATAACACAAAGATACAATCCAAAATATAAAGTTGTAGTTGAATATTTTTCAATTATACTTAAAAAGCATTCAATTAACATTCTAGCTCAATGTTGTTTGACTAGATACATTTGCTGTAAAAAACATTTTATTATGAAAACATTTAAGAACTTAACTACATATGTGTTTATCTTGATTTTATCTGTGATATATTCTTGTAGCAATGATGATTCCACTACGGAACAACCTGTTGAGCCCACAAAAACAATCTATGAGGAAATAGCGGAAAACCAAAGCTTGACTTCCTTTACACTGGCTTTGGATAAATTAGTATCCATTAAAAATATATTGAATGACTCAACAGAACTTGCCACTTCTGTGAATATCTTCACTGTTTTTGCACCTACTAATAATGCCTTTGACACCTTCTTGCTCAATAATGGGTATGACGGTGTTGAAGCTATTGATATGGACAATCCCGATGATTCTGCTTTTTTATGGAACTACATTCACAATCATATCACACAACTACAAACAACCAGTGGCATGATGGAAGAAGAAGGTTCTGGGTATCTAACTACATTTACTGATGATTCAATTAGTATGTTCTTCAAC
>DATGBV010000006.1:0-8803 GCA_035312485.1 Flavobacteriaceae bacterium
GACTACAAGTTGGGACGCTATGACGAAAAAACTTCTGAACGACTAATTATGATATTTAAATAAATGACAGCCATTGTTTTACCAATTATTTCAGTGCTTATTGGGTTTCTATTAGTGCTGATTTTTAAACCATCACAACAAAGTAATTTAAAACTGTTATTAGCCTTTAGTGGTGCATTTTTATTGTCTGTAACAGTCTTTGATTTTTTGCCGGAAGTGTATCAGCATCAAGGTAAGCATGTTGGATTGTTTATCATGATAGGTATTTTGCTTCAAATTGTTTTGGAATTTCTATCCAAAGGTGCCGAACATGGTCATTTACATTTGGATAAGAATTCGCAAATGTTTCCTTGGTTATTGTTTTTCAGTTTAAGTATTCATGCACTATTGGAAGGATTACCCATAGAAACACATCACAATCTAATTTATGGTGTTGTAGTTCATAAGTTGCCAATTGCCATTATTTTATCTACCTTCTTTTTGGCATCGCAATTAAGCAAGCTAAAAATTGCCTTCTTTTTGATTTTGTTTGCTTTGATGACACCATTAGGTGTTGTGCTTGCAAATCAATTAGAATTTGTTAAACAATATTATACTGAAATTTCTGGCTTGGTGATTGGTATTTTTCTTCATATCTCGACCATCATTTTATTTGAAAGTAATGCAGGACATAAATTTAATCTTACAAAACTTCTAACCATTGTTATGGCTGTTATTATTGCGTATATCATATAAAATGAGCCACTTGTCATTCCGCACTTGCCTGTGCTGAACTTGTTTCAGTAATGCGGAATCCAAAATAAATGAAAATAAACCATCATCAATATTATGTTTATATTCTAACCAACAAGAAAAATGGCACTTTGTATATTGGAATGACCAATGATTTAGAACGCAGAATGTTTGAACACAAACATAAGATTATTGAAGGGTTTACAAAAAAATATGGTTTGGATAGACTTATATACTTTGAACAGTTTCAATATGTAAATGATGCTATAAAAAGAGAAAAGCAATTGAAGAATTGGAATCGTCAATGGAAAATTGATATGATTGAGAAAGAAAATAAAGAGTGGAATGACTTATCCTTTGATTGGTAAATAATGGATTCTGTGTCGTAGCGCAGAATGACAAAATATTGTTAAACATATAATGTTCAGTAAACAAGAATCAAAGCAAATACGAGAAGAATTCTGGACCAGCTTTGGGAAATCATTCCCAAAAAAATGGATACTATACAACACAAAAATTAAAGGACTTTCATTCAAGTTTCATTTTGATTTAAAATCTGCTTTAGTGGCTTTGGATATAGAAGGTGATCTTGAAAACAGAATTAAATACTGGGAAAAGTTGACTGCTCTAAAATCTATATTAATAGAAGATTACTTTCCTAATGCCATTTTTGAAGAAGAATATTTTTTAGAAAATAAAAAAGAAATTTCGCGCATTTATATTCCTTTAAATGAAAAAGTATCCATTCACAACAAAGAAACGTGGGAAGTGGTTATGGAATTCTTTAATGAAAAAATGAGTTTGTTTGAGGCATTTTTTAAAGAGTATAAAGATATTATTAAACTATAGTGTCATTGCGATGCTGACGTTTTCCGTCAGCAGTGGCAATCTTATGATTGGAATTACTGTTCAAAAGATTACTTCAGTCGTACCTCCTTCGTAATGACAGTTTCTTATTAAATCTGTTTCTCCATCAAATAGTCATCCATAACAAAGCCACCACCTATATCCTTTACGATAGGACCTTTACTTATAAATCCTATTTTTTTATAAAAATTTGCAGCATTATTGTTTTTGTTTACAGTAAGCCTTATTGTGTTTAAGTTATTTGCTTTTGCCTTACTTTCAATAAAAGTAATCGCAACTTTACCAATACTATTGCCTCTAAAATCTTTAGAAACATAGATTTTACTTAAAAACAATATGTCATCTTCCATCATTATTGAAAGATAACCAGCAGGCGCTTCCTTTAAGTAAATGATATAATATATAAACCCTTCTTTAATTTGAGATGCGATAGCTTCAACAGATTGAAACTTTTCAAGCATATAGTTAACTTGATCTATTCCAATTATAGGCGTATAATGCTGACGCCAAATACTGTCTGCTAATTGTTCTATTAGCAAATAATCTTTTTTGTTTGTTGCAAGTCGAAAGTATATCATATTATATAATTAAAAATCATAAAAAAGTGGCATATGGCTCCACAAAGAACAAATAAATGCCAAATCACATGATTAAATGGAATTTTCTCTATGACATAAAAGATAATACCAAGCGTATAAAAAAACCCACCAGCAAATAGAAGTAAAACTCCGTTGCTTCCAATGCTTTCTGATAAAGCAGAAAAATCAAAAACAATCAACCAGCCCATAAACAGATACAAAAGGGTAGAAAATATTTCGAATCTGCCAGTGAAAAACAGTTTGAGTACAATACCAATTGCTGCAATACTCCATACAATCCAAAATAAAGGCCAACCTCTACTCTGCTCCAGCGTAATTAGAGAAACTGGTGTATAAGTACCTGCAATAAGCAAATAAATACTTATATGATCTACAATCCTGAAGTAGTGTTTGTGAAAATCTGGTCTTACTGAATGGTATAATGTAGAAGCTGTAAATAAAATAATAATTGAAACACCGTACACTATAACACTAAACAAACTCCAGTCCGTTTTATTATTATTGAATATAATGAGTAATACAAGTCCAATGATTCCCAATAAAGCACCAAAACCATGAGTTAGTGCATTTAATTGTTCTTCCCGCTTACTTTGATGCCTCATTTAGAGCTGTTTTTTGTTCTGGATTTAACCATTTTTCGGTAAGTTCCAAAAAATCGAAATCAATGGCTGGTTCCTGCCTTTCCAAAACACCACTTTGAAAATTACGTTGTAAAATATCTTCAATTAAATAATGTTCCTTTACATGTTCAGGATCAAATTCTGTCTTTAATGAAATATCAAACAATTTTGCAGTATTGTTGTACCAAAATGCACGCCATCCTGTTCGAAGTTCTTTAACCAAATCAAAAGTTGTTCTTCCCGTTTGTCTATGTATCAAAGCCACTAATATCTGACCTTCTGTTCTTGTTAATTTTTTAAGTTCGTCTGAAAACTCTCCTTCAATATATTTTTGAATTCTTTTAGTATATTTTTTTTTATCTCTTTTCTTCTCAAGAAGCTCAAGTCTTTCATTAAGCGTTTGTAATCGCTCTGCGGCAAGTTTGGCATAAGGATAGACCTTTATGGTTTTTCGTCTTAAAATAAGATAGCGTTTTCGATCTTCTTTACTATTAAACTGAAGTTTATGCAAAAGTAAAACCTCGTCTAGATTGATAGCATTTGTAGCAATAGAATCGCCTTCTACCAAAATATAATCATACTCCAAAGAGTCTTGTTGCACCTCATTAACTTGAGCCAAACAAACCATTGGAAAGATTATAAAAATGTATATTGCGTTCTTCATATTTTTTCAAATAAAAAATCGATTCAAATTTAATAATTTACATACTGTAAAACCTTAATTTCTTATTAATATTGCTATTTTAGTACAAATTTTTTACAGATGGCAAAGAAGAAAATATTGAATAAAAAATCACTTGACTTTTTAGAAAAATATCTAAATAATGCAGCTCCAACTGGATATGAATGGGATGGGCAAAAACTTTGGATGCACTACCTAAAGCCATACGTAGATGAGTTTATTACGGATACTTATGGTACTGCTGTTGGTGTTATAAATCCAAAAGCGAAATATAAAGTTGTCATCGAAGGACATGCAGATGAAATCTCTTGGTATGTAAATTATATTTCGGACAAAGGGCTCATTTATGTCATAAGAAATGGAGGAAGCGACCATCAAATTGCACCAAGCAAAGTGGTTAATATTCATACCAAAAAAGGCATCGTAAAAGGTGTTTTTGGTTGGCCAGCAATACATACACGAAATAAAGCCAAAGAAGAACCGCCTAAACCTGACAATATCACCATAGATATTGGTGCAAAAGATAAAGAAGAAGTTGAAAAACTAGGTGTTCACGTTGGTTGTGTGATTACCTATCCTGATGAATTCCATATTCTGAATGGCGATAAATTTGTTTGTCGTGCTCTGGATAACAGAATGGGTGGATTTATGATTGCCGAAGTCGCAAGATTGCTACATGAAAACAAGAAAAAGCTGCCTTTTGGCTTGTATATTACCAATTCTGTGCAGGAAGAGATTGGCCTACGTGGTGCCGAAATGATTACACAAACCATCAAACCAAATATTGCTATTGTTACAGACGTAACACACGATACCACAACACCAATGATTGATAAGAAAAAAGAAGGCCATTTGGAAATTGGTCTAGGACCTGTAGTTGCTTATGCTCCAGCTGTGCAGCAAAAATTAAGAGATCTAATTATAGATACAGCAGAAGAAAAGAAAATACCTTTTCAGCGCTCTGCCTTATCCAGAGCAACTGGTACAGATACTGATGCTTTTGCCTATAGCAATGGTGGTGTTGCCAGTGCTTTAATCTCACTTCCTTTACGCTATATGCATACTACTGTTGAGATGGTTCATAAAGATGATGTTGAGAATGTGATACGTATAATTTACGAAACACTGCTTAAAATTAAGGAAGGAGATACTTTTAGCTATTTCAAATAAATTAATAACGTCATTGCGAGATTTTTGAAAAAATCGTGGCTATCTCATGAATGAATTTTAATATAAAAGATTACTTCGTTGTTTCAATGCTTTGAAACATCCTCGTAATGACAACTGTTTTTTATGGAAGAATACATTGACATCGTAACTAAAGAAGGCAAGCCAACAGGTAAATCTGCACCTAAATCAGAAATTCATAAAAAAGGCTATTATCACAATACAGCCCATGTTTGGTTTTATACTAAAAATGGAGAGGTACTGTTATCGCAACGTTCTTCAAAAAAAGACATTTGTCCTTTGATGTGGGATGTTTCGGTTGCAGGGCATATTGATGCAGGAGAAACTGCAAAACAAGCAGCAGTAAGAGAGACAAAAGAAGAAATAGGATTGGAAATTTCTGAAACAGATTTGATAAAAATTGGAGTTTTTGAGTGTTTTCAAACTTATGATAATGGTATAATTGATAATGAATTCCATAACACGTTTGTTGCAGAGTTGCAAACATCTATTTTAGATTTAACGCCGCAGTTAGAAGAAGTTGAAGCTTTAAAACTTACTTCTTTAAAAGAATTTGAAACTCTCATTGAACAAATTGGCAAGGATAACCATTTTGCACCTTCAAACAAATCCTATTATCTGTTTGTTTTAGAGCAACTTAAAAGCATTTTAAGGCAATGAAATTACTATTATTAGCTATTGCACCTGTAATCGTTATCATTTTATATATCTACATAAAAGATAGATACGAAAAAGAGCCAAAAAAATTGCTTCTCTACACTTTCTTACTAGGTGCTTTCATTAGCATTATTATCTCTACTATACTATACGTCTTTTCAGGTTATGTATTACCGTTACCTGATAATTATAGTGTCTGGCAACAGTTTATAAAAGCATTTTTTGTTGTTGCACTTATTGAAGAATTTAGTAAATATGTTATAGTTAGATATTATGCTCAACCCAAAGAGGCATTTAATGAGCCATTTGATGGGATTGTTTATGCTGTTATGGTTTCTATGGGTTTTGCAGCAATAGAAAATATTATGTATGTCACTAATGGAGGTATTCAAGTGGCACTTGTTAGAGCTTTTACAGCAGTTCCTGCTCATGCTACTTTTGCTATTTTAATGGGGTATTTTATGGGAAAGGCGAAGTTTTCAGAAAATAAGATAGTACTCAATCTAATGGGTTTAGGCCTTGCTGTGCTTTTTCATGGAACTTATGATTTCTTTTTGTTTATAGACTTTGTTCCTGGAATATGGATTGGTGCCTTTGTATCGCTAATCGTAGGAATTATTCTTTCTCGCCACGCCATAAGAAAACATCAGGAAAGATCGTATTTTAAACCTCAAGGACATTAATTAATAAAATGAAGTTTCATCCCTTCATGAGTTGCTGTAAAGCCAAGCTTTTCATAAAATTTTAGAGCATCTGGTCTTTTTTTATCTGTTGTAAGCTGGAGCAAATGTGCACCTCTGTCGGACGCTCTATGTATAGCCCATTTAAACATATATTCTCCAATACCTTGTCCACGTTTGTCTTTATGGATTCTAACGGCTTCAATTTGTGCCCTTACTCCACCTTGATAGGTTAAATAAGGTATGAAGCTTAATTGCATGGTTCCGATAATGGATTTGTCTGAATCTTCAACTACAATCAATTCTTGATTATTGTCAGAATTAATTTTACTGAAAGCATCATAGTATGATTTAGGCAAAGGATCAATATAATCTTCTCTTGTCATTCCCAATTTATCATCAGAAATCATTTTTACAATGTAAGGAACATCACTTTGAATGGCTTTTCTAATATTCATATTCGTTAATTACAAATAAAACTTTGATTAGTTATGCATACAATCAAATGTAACATCAATTTGAATAATGGTAATTCTAATTAACAAATATTTATATATAATAGTCTAGAAAAGCTGCTATTTTAAAATCTGGTCTAATCTTTAAATAAGCTTTTGTCCAGTCCAGGTACAATGCGCAACGCATTTTTATAATACACTTTTTTTAAGACCTCGTCAGGTAGATCCAAACCGTACATAGCCCAAAAGGCGTGGTATTTTTTATGATAAGGAAAGTATTCATCAGCACTTTCCAACACCCTAAAATAAGTTGGGAATTCTTCTGGTTTCCAGCTGTCTTTTCCAAAAAGTATTCTGTCCTGATATTTTATAAAAAATTCTTTGGCAAATCTAGGTTGTCTTCCTAGTTCTGCAATTATGGCACCTATACCTACATTCATGTTTGGTAATTCATCCAAAAGTTTTCCAAGTGTTCCCAAATCGTTAGCATACCAACCCATATGTGCATTTATAAAAGTAGTATTTGGATTTTTTCTGAACATATTATGCTGCTCTTTAATAATTTGTTCCCAAGGAGCTGGATTATCATCACCACGCATTCTACGAGGATGTGTTTTAAGCTCCAACCAACGCTCATTGTCTTTGTCAAAAGGTTCCCAAAAGGATTTAGGGTCTGCAGAGTGAATTAATACTGGCACTCCTAATTCTGCACATTTTTCCCAAATAGGGTTTAATCTAGGATCATCAATAGATAACCGTTTACCATCACTATCCTTATTGTACATGCCAAGGCTCTTGTATACTTTTAAACCTTTGGCTCCATTTTTTACATCCTGTTCAAACTGATTGACGGTTTTTTCTATCCAACCTTCTGCTCCTGCACCTTCAAAGTCTATGTTGGCAAATACCGCAAATCTATTCGGGTAGTTTTCATTTACATTTTTTAAGGCGTTTTGCAACTGTTCACCAGAACGACCGCTTAAATTCACCATAATAGCTTCGTTGAGCTTATCCATATCTGCAACAAGCAAAGATAAATCTTGGGTTGCCATTCTAAACTGATGACCATGAACATCTATAAATGGAAATTTCGCTCTATAGATACTATCTCCCGGAACAACCAATGTAGATTTTGGGTTGTATTCTTCGAAAGTTAAATCTTGTGCTTGGATTGTGGAAATTGAAAACAGAACAATAAGAAATGCTAGTTTTTTGATTATCATTATGATGATTTTTATTAAAGAAGCTAAAAATAAGAATATCCTATTTATATTCTAATTTTTTAGGATGTGTTTAACAGTTGCTTTGTCTGATAAGGGAAAATCCTTTTGGACAAAATCTTACTAAATAAAATTAATGCATAAAAAAAAGGTGAACAGATGTCCACCTTTTTTGCCCCAAATCTACCATAAACTTAACCTACTTATGTTACGGTAACCGAAATATAATTATCTCTAAGAGTTCTGTATAAATTTATCTGTGAAGAACTCAAATAATTGTTGAACGGTAAATAATTGGTATTTTTTATATTGTTTTTAAACTTTTTAATTAAGAATTGAATCCATCTTATACTAAATATTCTTTTAACAAAAAAGAGCCACAAATACATGTGGCTCAAGTAACATAAAATAAGTATAATGGGGTATTTAGTTCATGGCAATAACGTTTATAGGTATTGTTTGGTATTTATATATATAACAGTTAATGGTCATAATTCACTACCTTATATATAAACTATTAGACCATCAGTTAAATATTTCAGTTTATCTGTCATTAATTAAAAGAAAAAGTTCATTATACTATATGTGCTAAAACAAAAGCCCTCCCAAATAAGGAAGAGCTTTTTTTTAATCTATTTCTAAATTACAGTTGTCACATTTTTAAAAATGCACAACATTTGCTAGCATCTTAATTAATACTTCACTAAACGCAATAATTTTTGCTTATTTGAATGACTTATTTTAACAATGTATAAACCACTTTCTAAATTCTTACCAAAGCTGTACTTGTTCCCAAACTTAATTGTGTTAGAATGCACAAGCTTTCCAGTGACATCAAATACATCTATATGTACAATATCTTGGCTATTTATAGTTTCTAATTTAATATTAAACAAACTGTTTGAAGGATTCGGCCAAGAGATTATATTAAGCTCTTCAAATATCTCATCATTCGATTCTACATCTGTATTTGCCTTACTATTTACACTTTTATTATTGCTTTTCTTATTTCCCTTATGTACAATAATAGACCCTCCAGAAATTGCAATGTCAGAATAGGTATTATCATCATATCCTGGATGATTGTCATAAATAATAGTTTC
>DATGBV010000007.1:0-4987 GCA_035312485.1 Flavobacteriaceae bacterium
TGTTGAATACTTTAAAACCGTTGCTAATAGCACATCATTACCAATTATGATATACAACAATCCAATAGATTACAAAATAGAAGTAACACTGGATATGTTTGAGGAGCTTTTAGAATGCAATAATATTGAAGCAGTAAAAGAATCTACAAGAGATGTTTCAAATGTTACTAGAATTATTAATCGATTTGGTCATCGATTAAAAATCATGACCGGAGTAGACACAGTAGCTTTAGAAAGTTTATTGATGGGAGCCAATGGTTGGATTGCAGGTTTGGTATGTGCATTCCCAGCTGAAACGGTAGCAATTTACGAACTTCAAAAAGCCGGAAAAATTAAAGAAGCTTTAAAAATCTATCGTTGGTTTTTACCATTGTTAGAGTTAGATATAAACCCTAAATTAGTACAGAATATTAAATTGGCTGAAACCTATACAGGAATTGGAACTGAAAACGTTCGTGCACCTAGGTTACCGTTACACGGCAAGGAACGTAATCATGTTAAGAATGTTATAGAAACAGCTTTAAAAACAAGACCTGTTTTGCCTGATTATAAAAACTTGAATGCTTTAGTTTAGTTCAAAAAAATGCTAGAAATAAGACCAACATGTGAAAATTGTAATAAGCCATTGCCTAATAATTCTAACGAGGCAATGATTTGTACTTTCGAGTGTACGTTTTGTAAACAATGTGTTGAAACTATATTGCATCTTGTTTGTCCAAATTGTGGCGGAAGCTTTGAAAAAAGACCAATAAGACCTAAAAATTTATTGGGAAAGTATCCAGTTTCTACAAATATTGTTTTTAAACCAGTTAATTTAGAAGCACATTTAATAAAACTTAATTTGAAATGATTACAGGAAATAATTACATAGGCAGCAAACTATCAGCAAATGCTTCAAAAACATTTAAAACATTTAATCCACAATTAAATATAGAAAATGAACCTATTTTTACCGAAGCATCTTCTGAAGAAATAGATTTAGCTGTAACATTGGCTTCAAATGCTTTTAAAACTTATAGAGCGATTTCTGGAAAGAAAAAGGCTGAATTTCTTAATGCAATAGCAGACGAAATTTTAGCATTGGATGATGAATTGATAGAAACCTATTGTTCAGAAACAGGATTACCAGAAGGAAGAGCCAAAGGCGAACGTGGCAGAACAGTTTTTCAGTTAAGAAGTTTTGCAGATTTAGTTTCAGAAGGGTCTTGGGTTGAAGCCGCAATTGATACTGCGCAACCTGATAGAACTCCAGTGCCAAAACCAGATTTAAGAAAAATGCTAATTCCTCTTGGTCCAGTTGTGGTTTTTGGAGCTAGTAATTTTCCTCTCGCTTATTCAACAGCTGGAGGAGATACAGCGGCAGCTTTAGCAGCAGGTTGTCCTGTGATTGTTAAATCGCATCCTATGCATGCAGGAACTGGTGAACTGGTTGCTTCTGCAATTATAAAGGCTGCTGAAAAAACAGGTATGCCAAATGGAGTATTTTCAAATTTAAATAGTAGTGGTATAGAAGTTGGTGTTCAGTTGGTAAAGAATCCAGGTGTAAAAGCCATTGGATTTACAGGTAGTATTAGAGGTGGCCGAGCATTATATGATTTAGCTTCACAACGAGAAGAACCTATTCCAGTTTTTGCAGAAATGGGAAGTGTCAATCCAGTCATTATTCTTCCAGAAGCATTGAAAAATAAAAATAAAAGTCTTGCTAAAACTTATGCGTCATCTATTACATTAGGAACAGGACAATTTTGCACAAATCCAGGATTGCTGTTAGGAATAAAAGGAGAATCACTCACTAATTTTATTAATGAATTATCTCAAGAAATTGTACAAATAGAGCCTTCTTGTATGTTACACCCAAACATTATTGGTGCTTATGAGAACAATAAAGAAAAAGCATTTTCACAAGCTGAATTAACTGTTGTTGCAAATCCTGATGTAGATGTTAAAGACAATTATGCAAGACAAGCCATTACAACTGTTGAAGGAAAAACGTTCTTAATAAATACAACTTTACATCAAGAAGTTTTTGGGCCTTACTCTATGGTTGTACAGAGTGAAGATGTTAATCAGTTAGAGGAAATTATTTCCAAATTAGAAGGTCAACTTACAGGAACTGTTATTGCTGAGAATGATGAAGCAAATGAATATTCTAGTGTTATTGATGCTCTTCAAAATCGTGTAGGTCGTATCATTTACAATGGTGTACCAACTGGTGTTGAGGTTTGTCCGGCAATGGTTCATGGAGGTCCGTACCCTGCCTCCACAGATAGCCGATTTACAGCGGTTGGAATTCATTCAATTAAAAGATGGGTTCGACCTTTTAGTTATCAAGATTGGCCTAATAATTTATTACCAGACGAGTTAAAAAATGAAAATCCATTGGAAATTTCCAGACTTGTCAATGGGAATAATACAACCAGTAAAATTTAACAATGAACTCTAACTTCTTTAAATTACTTTGCATTAGTGTAATCTTTTTAATCATCTCTTGTTCTCAAGAAAAGTCTTCAAATTCTTCAAAAGAGTTAGATAAAATAATTACTAATTATCAGGATCATAAAGGTTATGATGAGGAGACCTATCCTTTAGGTGTTTTTACAAAAGAGTTTTATAAAGCTGAAGCAGAATTTGCTCAATCTAAACTGAACGAATTATCAGAAATTGATGTTAACGCATTGAATGAAACAGAGCAAATTTCACTAGAGCTTTTAAAATTCATACTACATGACAAAATAGATTACTATGAGTTTGAGGCTTATTTAAATCCATTACTTTCTGATGCTGGTTTTCATAATGATTTGCCTTATGAAGTAAGACCTTTAACCAATTATAAACAGGTAAAAGAGTACCTCAAAAAACTCAATGCAATCCCAGAATTTGTTAATCAACATATAGCCGTTTTAAAAGAAGGTTTGGAGAAAGATATCATTCAACCTCTTGTAATTTTCAACGGCTATGAAACTTCATATAATGATCATATTGTTGAAGACTTTGAAGACAGTTATTATTATTCTCCTTTTAAAGATTTACCATCAGATTTAACTGAATCTCAAAAAGATTCGGTTTTAACCGTTGCTAAAAACACCATTGAAACAAATGTTATGCCTCAATTCAAAAAAATTAAAACTTTTTTTGAAACCGAATACCTTCCAAACACTAGGAAAAGTTTAGGTGCTTCCGATTTACCAAATGGAGAAGCTTATTATCAGAATAGGATTAATTTTTACACAACCAGTGAACAATATACAGCAGAAGATATTCATCAAATTGGATTGAAAGAAGTAGCTCGAATTAAGGCTGAAATGGAAAAGATTATTGCTGACTTAAATTTTGAAGGAACTTTTTCAGATTTCTTTCAATTTTTAAGAACGGATGAACAGTTTTATGCCAAATCACCAAGAGAATTGTTAATGATTGCCAGAGATATGGCTAAACGAGCAGATGAGCAGCTCCCAAGATATTTTAAAACATTACCAAGAAAACCGTATGGAGTAGCTCCAGTACCTGATGCTATAGCACCGAAATATACTAGTGGTCGTTATATTCCTGCTGAAGCAAACAGTACAGATCCAGGATATTATTGGGTAAATACTTATGATTTACCAAGTAGAACTTTATATACGCTTCCATCTTTAACAGTTCATGAAGCAGTTCCAGGACACCATTTGCAAGGCAGTTTAAATAACGAACTAGGCGATAGTATTCCACAGTTTAGGAAAGATTTATACTTATCTGCCTATGGTGAAGGTTGGGGTTTGTATTCAGAGTTTTTAGCAGACGAAATGGGTATGTACACAACACCTTATGAGCAGTTTGGGAAATTAACTTATGAAATGTGGCGCGCTTGCAGATTGGTGGTTGATACAGGAATACATGCAAAAGGATGGACCAGAGAACAAGTAGTGGAATATATGTCATCCAACACAGCTTTATCATTACATGAGATAAATACAGAAACAGATCGATATATTTCCTGGCCAGGCCAGGCATTATCTTATAAAATAGGTGAATTAAAAATAAGAGAACTGCGACAAAAAGCACAAACTGAATTAGGTTCTAAATTTGACATTAGGGATTTTCATGAAATCATTTTAGAACAAGGCACTGTAACACTTTCTATTTTAGAAACCAGAGTGAATAATTATATTGAGGAGTTAAAAAATGAGTAAGCATACTTTTATCTGTATTGATGCGCATACTTGCGGAAATCCTGTAAGGCTCATTAAAGAAGGTGGCCCTATTTTATATGGCAATAATATGAGTGAAAAGAGAGCTCATTTTTTAAAAGAATATGATTGGATTCGTAAGGGTTTGATGTTCGAGCCACGAGGACACGACATGATGAGTGGAAGTATTCTGTATCCTCCTCATAATCCCGAAAACGACTTTGCTATTTTGTTTATTGAAACTTCAGGTTGTTTACCAATGTGTGGTCATGGAACTATTGGTACAATTACCATAGCTATAGAAGAAGAATTAATCAAACCAAAAATTCAAGGGAAAATTAAAATGGAAGCTCCAGCTGGTTTAGTAAACATTGAGTATGGACAGGTCAATAATAAAGTTGATTGGGTAAAATTTACTAATGTTAAAAGTTATTTGGCAGCAGAAGGGTTAACAGTTGAATGTCCAGAATTAGGTAATCTTACTTTTGATGTGTCCTATGGAGGAAATTTTTATGCTATTATAGACTCCCAGGCAAACTTTTCAGGAATTCATAATTTTACTGCAGGCAAGATTGTTCAATACTCTAAAATTGTAAGAGACAAAATAAACAAGAAATATCCAAACTTGTTTGTGCATCCTGAAGATGATACCATAAAAGATGTTTCACATATCTTATGGGCAGGCAAACCACTAGATGAAAATTCCTCTGGAAGAAACGCTGTATTTTATGGAGATAAAGCTATTGATAGAAGCCCTTGTGGTACAGGAACTTCTGCACGTATGGCACAGCTTCATGCTAAAGGAAAACTTAAAAAAGGAG
>DATGBV010000008.1:0-2042 GCA_035312485.1 Flavobacteriaceae bacterium
TGCGTTACATTATAAATATAAATATTTTTGTATTCTTTTTTTATTTCAAATAAAAATTTAATATATCTTAAGCTTGATTTTTCTAGTTTGTTCATATTTGCTTTGGCTTTGTTTTTACTGTTCCATGGGTGCCATCCTTGCCCTGCACACCATCTACAATCAGGTTCTCCAAATACTAAAACAAAATGATCATCTTTGTTAAAATTAGCAAGTACTTTTTTTGCTATATGCAATGTATTGTTATATTTGGACTCATCAATAAAGCAAATTTCTTTGCCTGGCCCCATAAACAATGGCATAAATGCCGTATGCTTTGCAAAACTTCTTACATGGCTATCGCCTAGTACAATTATCTTTTTCATATTTTGTGTTTAATAAAATTCATATCTTCATACACACTAAAGTTAGGTATTGAAACATTATCTAAAACAATAGAAGGTCTTTTGATATTAATTAAGTTGCTTGTTATGGCATCATATTTTAATGATTTTTTTTGCACATCAATTATGCAATTATTTATCTTATCTTTGTTATTAATATTGTTTTTATTAAGAAATGATGTAACTAATTTATTCAAAACAATGTTTCGAATATCATTAAGCTGTTTGCTACCAACCTGATGATAAATCGCATTAGACATCGCGCTTACTATAATTGCAACAGAATCACTAAAACTTTTTGCATGATACCATTTGTTAAATTTATGATATGTATTGGTGCCTTGAACAATACTAGGACCTGGCATGTGATAGTAAAATGGTATATCTTGACATTTAAAAGCATTTCCAAACATTAAAGGCCACAACACATTTAAAGTTATTAAACATTGAAGATCGTTTGTCTGTGCTTGCTCGCATATATTAAACATAGATTTTGTAACATCACTTATGATAATATCATTCCACCGTGAATTTCTACGTGTACTGGCCATATTCAGTCTTTCAAATATATTGCTATTAATTAATGATGGTTCATGATACATATTTTTTGCATTTGCCCAGTTAATAAATGCTCCACAATATGCTGAATATTCAGTGTTATCAGCTAAAAATTTTACGCCTTTCATTATGCCGTTTAGTGAAATTAAATCATCAGCATCACATATCATTGTTAATGGCGTGTCTATAAGCTTAGATGCTTCTGACATCTTTTTAATATATTTACTTATCGTTGCGTCATAACCATAATAAACATATTTTAATCGCAACTTAGAGTAATTGGATGAGTTGAATTTTGTCTTACTACCATCAGCCAATATTATTTTATATGGAAATTTTATATTAGAAAAATAAGACAATAAACGATCTGTTAACTTGTGCCTATCTTTTAAAGGGATTAAAATTGTTAATGCATTATACATTGGTACATAATAATTTTATTTCATCACAAACATATTGCAACTGCTCATCCGTCAAATTCATAGCTCCTGGTAGGTTTATTCCTCTTGAGGCTATGCTGTATGCATTGGTGTTGCTATGCATGTATTTATATTTTTGATTGTATGCTGGCAACGAAGATAAAGGATAGAAAAATGGCCTTACAGGTATATTTTTTTCACCTAACTTATGCAACATATATTGTGTCGAAAGTGTGTTTGGATTATTTGTAACCAAAGCAGTTATCCAGCAGCCATTAAAAACATGCGCAGGCTCATGATTAAACTGAAAACCCGGTATGTTTCCGAGTGCATTCTTATAAACTTCTAAATGATGTCGTTTGATTTTAATCAAATCATCTATTCTTTGCAATTGAGCATACCCTAATGCAGCCTGAATATTAAACGGCATATATTTGAAAGCAACTTCTTCTACATAGTATGGGATTGTTTTTGAGCGCCCATGGTCTCTTAAAAACATACATCTGTCATATAGTTTTTTGTCATCTAACAGCAGCATGCCGCCCTCACCAGTTGTGATTGTTTTTGTTCTATGAAAGCTAAAAACTGAACCAATGCCAAATTTACCAGAACGAATTCCATTATATGTTGAACCCAATGATTCAGCGGCATCTTCAATTACATACAAATTATATTTTTTTGCTAT
>DATGBV010000009.1:0-10387 GCA_035312485.1 Flavobacteriaceae bacterium
ATCTTTTGCCATCATTTCCTATATAATCCCAACGAGACAACAATAAATTTTTATTAAGCCACTTTTTTCTGAATATCTTTTCTTTTACTTCATTTCCATTTTCATCTAAATAAACTCTTTTTTGAGCAGATATACTCTTTAAAGTTAAAACAGTTAATATTAAAGTCAATATTAATTTCATTAAGAAATATTTTGATTTATATCATCAATATAACCCAAAACATCATCTTTACCAATGCCTTTACTAGATGAGGTGATAAAATAATTTGGAATATCATCCCATGTTTCTAATAACGTATTTTTATATGTTTCAACATGGTTTTCTATAGCTTTAGGTTTAAGTTTGTCTGCTTTGGTAAAAATAATTGAAAACGGAATCATATTTTCACCTAACCATTGCATAAAATCTAAATCAATCTGTTGTGGTTCATGTCTTATATCTACTAGCACAAAAGCCGAAACAAGTTGTTCTCTTTTACTAAAATAAGCTGTAATAAATTTTTGAAAGGTCTTTTTTGCACTTTTTGAAACTTTAGCATATCCATAGCCAGGTAAATCAACCAAGTACCATTTTTTATTGATTATAAAATGGTTTATCAATTGTGTCTTTCCAGGTTTTCCAGATGTTTTTGCTAGGTTCTTTCTATTGGTCAACATATTTATTAGAGAAGATTTTCCAACATTACTTCGTCCAATAAATGCGTATTCAGGTAAATAATCTTTTGGGCATTTGGAAACATCAGAATTACTTACAACAAATTCAGCAGATTTAATTTGCATAAGGTTTTAGTTTAGAAATTTCTTTTAACTAACCAAGAGTGTAAAATTTCATTGAACTCATCAGGATGCTCCATCATTGCAGCATGACCACACTTATCAATCCAGAACAAATCAGAATCCGGTAATAAGCTATTAAATTCTTCGGCCACCTCCGGAGGTGTTACAGTATCATTTTTACCCCATATAATGCAAGTAGGTGTAGCCATTTTTGGTAAATCTTTTGACATGTTATGTCTTATTGCACTTTTGGCAATGGCAAGTGTTTTTATAAGTTTATTTCTATCATTTACTGTGGCATAAACTTCATCAACTATTTCTTTGGTTGCAACTTTTGGGTCGTAAAAAACATCTTGGGCTTTTTTCTTAATAACCTCATAGTCACTTCGTTTAGTATAACCGCCACCCATGGCACTTTCATATAAACCAGAACTGCCAGTTATAACAAGTGCTTTAATTTTTTCTGGATATTCTTTTGTATGGTAAAGACCTATATGACCGCCAAGCGAATTACCTAACAAAATCACATTATCAAATTTTTTAAATTCAATAAACTCATGAAGATATTTAGCAAAACTCTTTACATTGGTTTTAATAAGAGACATGGTATAAATGGGTAATTCTGGAATAACAATTTTGTAATCTTTTTTGCTAAAAAATTGAGTTACAGAGTCAAAGTTACTTAACCCACCCATTAGACCGTGTAATATTATGATTGGTGTCCCTTCACCAATTTCTATGTAGCTGTAATTTTTTTCTTTCTTTAAACGGTGTGCCATTAATTAGTTAGTCATTAACTGATAAAAACAAATATAGGTATTTCATTCATATTATGTCAATTTTAATCTTTTAAGCAAGTTTTACATTAATTAACATACTGTTAGTTAAAAAACACCTGCTTTCTAAATCATTGAATTTAAGGTTATCACCTAAAAATTCTAGTACAATCACATCCAAAAAAGTGTATTTAGTCGAAAATTTATCAACAAAGTGGTAAAATGTGGTAAAATGTGGTATATTTTTCAATATATTTGAAACTTATAACGTAAAATCAAAGCTAACCAACTTGAATTCTTTAATAGGAACATACGAATGTAAAGTAGATTCTAAAGGAAGACTCATGTTGCCTGCTGCCCTAAAAAAGCAGTTGTCTCCTGCTTTACAATCTGGATTTGTTTTAAAAAGAGCTGTATTTCAGGCTTGTTTAGAATTGTATCCAATGCAAGAGTGGGAAAGTTTAATGCAAAAGGTAAATAAGCTAAACCGTTTCAAAAAGAAGAACAATGACTTTATAAGAAGGTTTACTGCTGGTGTGAAAATAGTAGAAGTAGATAGTGCAGGTAGATTACTAGTGCCAAAAGATCTAATCTCTTTTGCAGGGATTTCAAAAGAAATAGTCATTTCGTCAGCTATCAACATTATTGAAATCTGGGATAAAGATAAATACGAGAAAGCTATCGATGATGCTACTGGAGATTTTGCAGATTTGGCTGAAGACGTAATGGGACAAGATGATGACAATGGTATATCATAATCCAGTTTTACTTAAGGAAACAGTTGAAGGTTTAGATATTTCTGAAGATGGAGTTTATGTAGACGTCACTTTTGGCGGAGGAGGTCATAGCAGAGAGATTTTAAAACATTTAGGAGAGAATGGGAAACTGTTTGCGTTTGATCAAGATCAAGATGCTCTTAAAAATACAATTGATGATAATCGTTTTACACTCATAAATGAGAATTTCAGATATCTAAAACGATTTTTAAGATTTTATGGAGTAACAGAAGTAGATGGTATTTTGGCAGATTTTGGAGTTTCATCACATCAATTTGATATAGCCGAAAGAGGTTTTTCAACAAGATTTGAAGCAGATCTTGATATGAGAATGAATCAACAAAGTGAATTTTCAGCCTATCATGTTATCAATAATTATGATGAAGAAAAGTTAAGACAAGTTTTTTGGCAATATGGAGAGTTGAGACAAGCTCCAGCTATGGCCAGTGTTATTGTTGAGGAAAGAAAATTATCACCAATTAAAACAAGTGAGCAGTTTAAAGAAATACTAAAGCGGTTTTTGCAACATAAAAAAGAGAATAAAGTATTGGCACAGATTTTTCAGGCTATAAGAATAGAAGTTAATCAAGAAATAGAAGCCTTGAAAGAATTTCTTTTACAGGTACCAGAAGTGTTAAAGGTAGATGGACGCTTAAGTGTAATCTCTTATCATTCTCTTGAAGATAGATTGGTAAAGCGCTTTATAAGAAATGGTCTTTTTGAAGGAGAACCAGAACGTGATGTGTTTGGAAATTTTGAAGTTCCATTAAAAAAAGTTGGAAAATTGATTGTGCCAACATCACAGGAGATAAAACAAAATAATAGAGCAAGAAGTGCAAAATTGAGAGTTGCAGAAAAAAAATGAAAAAGGGAATTTACAAAATACTAAAAGGGAAATTTTTAGTAAGCGAAGATTCGTTTAAAAACTGGAGAGCAATACTTTTTATTTCAACACTTGCCATAATAATGATTGCAAGCTCTCATAGTGCAGACAAGAAAGTACATGAAATAGCACAATTAAACAATGAAGTAAAAGAATTAAGATCTGCTTTTGTTGATGGACGTTCTAAACTTATGAAACTGAAAATGGAATCTAATGTGATAGACAAATTAAGAGAAAAGGGACTAATGTCATCAATAATTCCACCAAAGAAAATTAAAGTCAAATCTCAAAATTGAAAAAGTAACCTTGGCAGTAAGCGAGAAGAACATATTAAATAGATTGTATTTTATTTCCGGATGTATGTTCGTCTTCGGATTAGCTGTTGTATTAAAATTAGTAAACATTCAATTTGTCCAAGGTGACAAGTACAGAGATTTGGCCGAAACACGAGATGTAAAAAATGTTGTTATTCCTGCCAACAGGGGAAATGTGTATTCAGAAAACGGAAATCTTTTAGCAACATCAATACCAAAATATGATATCAGACTTGATGCACTAACACCTTCAGCAAAGACATTTGAGGAAAATATAAAAGCATTATGCGATTCACTTTCTAAATATTCTGGAAAACCATCTTCATACTATCAACAAGAAATCAGAAAAGCAAGAGCAAATAAAAACAGATACTATCTACTTGCTCGAAATATTGGATATTCAGATTATGTCAGATTCCGAAATTTTCCGCTTCTAAATTTAGGAGCTTTTAAAGGTGGTTTAATAGTTGAACAAACTACAAAACGAGAACATCCAATGGGAGGCATCGCGCAAAGAACTATTGGCTATGAGCGCATAGATGATCAAGGTAATGTAACTAGACCAGGACTCGATGGTGCTTTTGGAGTTAAATATCTGCGTGGCGTAGATGGAAAAAGACTAAAACAAAAAATTGGAAAAGGCCAATGGAAACCTATAGTAGATTATAATCAAGTTGAGCCAAAAGATGGTTATGATGTCTACACCACCATTGATGTTAACATACAGGATATTGCTCACCATTCTTTGTTGGAGCAATTAGAAAAATATAAAGCAGACCATGGCTGTGTTGTAGTTATGGAAACTAAAACAGGAAAGGTAAAAGCCATTTCAAATTTGGGTAGAAATAATGAAGGTTATTATTACGAAAGATTGAATTATGCTGTTGGAGAAAGCCATGAACCTGGATCAACTTTTAAGCTTATGGCCATAACTGCCGCTTTAGAAGATAAAGTTATTGACACCAGTGATGTGGTAGATACCGAAAACGGAATTATAAGCTTTTATGGCAAAAAAGTAAGAGATTCAAAAAACGGAGGCTACGGAAAAATTTCTATTGCAAAAGCATTTGAGGTTTCATCAAATACAGGTATTGTAAAAGCGATTCATAATAGTTATAGTGACAATCCTACCAAATTTGTAGATCGCTTATATTCAATGAATTTGAATAAACAACTAGACCTTCCCATTATAGGAGAAGGAGTTCCAATTATTCCAGACCCTCGAATTAAAAATAATCGTTGGAGCGGAATTGCTTTAGAGTGGATGGCATATGGCTACGGAGTTTCATTTACACCTTTGCAAACATTGACGTTTTACAATGCCATTGCAAATGATGGTGTAATGATCAAACCACAATTTTTAAAAGAAGTTAAAGAGTTTGATAAGGTTATTGTGCCATTTCAGAAAGAAATTATAAATCCTAAAATATGTTCTAATGAAACTATTCTAAAGGTTCAGCAACTACTAAAAGATGTTGTTAATAAAGAGCATGGAACAGGTCACAGATTGTATTCACCTAATTTTTCCATGGCTGGTAAAACAGGTACATGTCAAAAAGATTATGCGAAAAAAGATAAGCTAAACTACATTTCTTCGTTTGTAGGATATTTTCCAGCTGACAATCCAAAATATTCTTGCATTGTAGTTATTCATGAACCCGATAAAAGTGTTGGGTATTATGGGGCAGATGTTTCGGGCCCAGTGTTCAAAAGAATTGCTCAAAAGATATATATAGACACGCCTATTGTTGATGAAATAGAACAATTAGAAGTTAAAAGAACAGTGGTGGAAAAAGAATATGAAAATTATTATGACATAGCCAGAACTTATAAAACCATTATGCCAAGTGTTATAGGTTTACCTACTATGGATGCTCTTTCTCTTCTTGAAAATATGGGCTTAAAGGTAAAAGTTGAAGGAGTTGGTTTGGTTAAAAACCAATCAATAGACAAAGGTGTCAAAGTAAATAAAAATCAAACAATTGTTATTCAGGCATCATGATGAATTTAAGAGACATATTATATAAAGTTACCTTAAACGCTGTTGTAGGTAATACTTCTGTGTCTATTAATAAGATAGAGTTTGATTCAAGAAAAATTTCAAAAAATGATGTTTTTGTAGCGATAGAGGGAACTGTTTCTAATGGACATGATTTTATAGATAAGGCCATTAAACTAGGTGCAATTGCCATTGTATGTGAAACATTACCGAAAAATAGTGTTAAAGGCATTACTTATGTTGAAGTTGAAAGTTCAACAAGCGCATTGGCTATAATGGCTTCTAATTATTTTGATAATCCTTCTGAAAATTTGAAGCTTATTGGAGTAACAGGTACTAACGGAAAAACAACCATTGCTTCTTTGTTATATCAGCTATTTAAAAATGCTGGCTTTAAAGTTGGACTATTATCAACCGTAAAAATAATGGTTGATAATAAAATGTATAAAGCAACACATACAACGCCAGACTCTTTAACCATAAACAAATATCTAAAGGAAATGAATGCTGAAGGCGTTGAGTTTTGCTTTATGGAAGTGAGCTCACATGGTATTCATCAAAACAGAACAGAAGGTTTGCATTTTGAAGGTGGTATTTTCACCAATTTATCACACGACCATTTAGACTATCATTCTTCATTTTCAGAATATAGAGATATAAAAAAATTATTTTTTGATGGTTTATCGAGTTCAGCATTTGCTTTGATTAATGTAGATGATAAAAATGGCTTGTTCATGATACAAAACACTAAAGCCAAAAAATACACTTATGCTTTAAAAGGATATGCAGATTTTAAGGCAATAGTTTTAGAAAATCAATTTAGTGGTTTGCTTCTAAAAGTCAATGACAGTGAAGTTTGGACCAGATTAATTGGCAGTTTTAACGCCTACAACGTTTTGGCTATTTATGCAACTGCTGAATTATTAGGCCTTGAGCGTGTAGAGATATTAAGACTTATAAGTGAATTAGAAAGTGTGGCTGGACGTTTTCAATACCTCATTTCAGATGATAATATAACTGCAATTGTTGATTATGCCCACACTCCAGATGCTCTTAAAAATGTATTAGAAACTATCAATAGTATTCGAACAAAAAACGAAGAACTTATTACAGTTGTAGGCTGTGGAGGCGATAGAGATAAAACCAAACGCCCAAAAATGGGACATATAGCTTCCACATTAAGCACTAAAGTTATTTTCACAAGTGATAACCCAAGAAGCGAAGTTCCAGAAGCTATAATAAAAGACATTGAAAAAGGTGTCGAACCACAAAATTTTAAGAAAGTATTGTCAGTAACAGATAGAGGGCAAGCTATTAAAACGGCTTGCCAAATGGCGCAAACCAATGATATTATTTTGATAGCTGGAAAAGGACACGAAACCTATCAAGAAATTAAAGGAGAACGCTTTGATTTTGATGATTTTAAAATAGTACAAGAGTTTTTAAAGCAATTACAAAAATAAGATGCTGTATTACTTATTTGAATATTTAGAAAAACATTACCAGTTGCCTGGAGCTTCGTTATTTGGGTTTATTTCCTTTAGAGCTGCGGTTTCTATTATTCTGTCATTACTCATTTCTACAATTTTCGGTAAACGCATCATTAAATTTTTACAAAAGCAGCAAGTTGGTGAATCTATACGTGATCTTGGGTTAGAAGGTCAAGTTGAAAAAGCTGGAACGCCAACAATGGGAGGAATTATTATCATTTTGGCAACACTTATTCCAGTATTGCTATTTGCTAAATTAGAGAATATATACATCATACTTCTTATTGTAACAACGCTTTGGATGGGAACCATCGGATTTATAGATGACTACATCAAAAAGTTTAAAAATGATAAAGAAGGATTAAAAGGGCGTTTTAAAGTTCTTGGACAACTTGGATTAGGAATTATAGTAGGGACTACATTATACTTTCATCCAAATGTTACATTAAAAGAAAAATTACCTGAAGCTCAAAGACAGGAAATTTTAATGTCAAACCCAAATGTACAACCAACTAAACTTTTTCAAGATGAAGAAAAATCTACAAAAACAACTATTCCATTTGTAAAAGGGAATGAATTTGACTATGCAGATTTAATAACCTGGATTAATCCAGATTTACAAAAATATGCCTGGGTGGTTTTCATTATTATCTCAATTTTTATTATCACAGCGGTATCAAATGGAGCAAACCTTACTGATGGTATTGATGGCCTAGCAGCTGGAACTTCAGCAATAATTGTGCTTACACTTGGCATATTTGCTTGGGTTTCAGGTAACATCATTTTTTCAGATTATCTCAACATCATGTATATACCAAGAGTTGAAGAAATTACAATTTACATAGCAGCTTTTGTTGGAGCATTGGTTGGGTTTTTATGGTATAACACATATCCAGCACAGGTTTTTATGGGAGACACTGGAAGTCTGACCATTGGAGGAATTATTGCAGTAATAGCAATTGCCGTTAGAAAAGAATGGTTAATACCAGTGCTATGTGGCATTTTCTTGGCAGAGAATTTATCTGTGGTTATGCAGGTAAGCTATTTTAAATATACAAGAAAAAAATATGGTGAAGGACGACGCATTTTTAAGATGTCTCCTTTACATCACCATTATCAAAAATCAGGATACCACGAAAGTAAAATTGTTACAAGGTTCTGGATTGTTGGAATCCTGTTGGCAATTATAACAATTGTGACATTGAAAATTAGGTAATTATTGTCATTCCTGCCAAGGCAGGAATCTCAAGAATTGAAGGAATGACAAAACAAAGACTGGTCATATTAGGAGGAGGAGAAAGTGGTGTTGGAACAGCACTTTTAGGAAAGGCAAAAGATTTTGAGGTCTTTGTTTCAGATAAAGGAAAAATAAAAGAAAAATATAAACAAGTTCTTATACATAATGAGATTGAATGGGAAGAAGAGCAGCACACGGAAGCTAAAATTCTTAATGCAGATTTAGTGATGAAAAGTCCTGGCATTCCTGATAGAGTGGATTTGGTTGAGCAAATTCGAAAGAAAGAAACTCCTGTAGTTTCAGAAATTGAGTTCGCTTCAAAATTTACCAGAGCTATAATTGTAGGAATTACTGGAAGTAATGGGAAGACCACAACTGCATCACTGACGCATCACATTTTAAAACAAGAATTGAGTGTTGGATTGGCAGGTAATATTGGTGACAGTTTTGCTAAACAAGTTTTAGAGAATGATTATGAAAACTATGTGCTCGAAATAAGCAGCTTTCAATTGGATGATATTACTGATTTCAAACCACATATAGCTGTAATAACAAATATTGCACCTGATCATTTAGACAGATACAATTATCAGTTTGAAAAGTATATAGCATCAAAATTCAGGATTGCTATGAATCAAACCAAAGATGATTATTTGATTTATGATGCAGATGATAAAGTAATCACAAATTGGTTAAAAGAGCACCCAGTTCAATCAACATTATTGCCATTTTCACTAACAAAAACTATTGAAAATGGAGCGTATTTAGACAAAAATAAAATTAAAATAACAATAAATAACAAGCAAACAATTATGCCAACTACAAATTTAGCATTAGAGGGAAATCACAACATTAAAAATGCTATGGCTGCCTCAACTGTAGCACAAATATTGAGAATAAGAAAACAAACTATAAGGGAAAGTTTAGAGAATTTTCAAGGTGTTGAACATCGTTTGGAGCATGTTCTGAAAATAAATAAAGTACATTATATAAACGATTCTAAAGCAACCAACGTTAATGCAACTTATTATGCTTTGGAGAGTATGGATGCACCAACTGTTTGGATAGTTGGAGGTGTTGACAAAGGCAATAATTATGAAGAACTTTTTTCGTTTGTAAATGAAAAAGTAAAAGCCATTATATGTCTGGGTGTAGATAATAATAAGCTTATGGAAAATTTTGGTTCAATGGTTGATATTATCATTGAAACACAGTTTATGAGTGAAGCAGTAAAAATCGCTTACAAGATAGCTGAAGCTGGAGATAATGTGTTGTTATCACCTGCATGTGCAAGTTTTGATTTGTTTGAAAACTACGAAGATAGAGGACGTCAATTTAAAGAAGCAGTTAGAAATTTATAGTGGAAGATATTTTTAAAAATATTAAAGGTGATCGGTTAATTTGGGCTATTGTTGCCTTATTGGCCATATTTTCATTCTTACCTGTATATAGTGCTGCTAGTAATTTAGCTTATGTTGGAGGAAACGGAAACACTTTTGCATATTTTTTAAAACATTTTATGCATTTATTTCTTGGGTTTGCAATTATGTATGGAATACATAAAATTCCATACAGATATTTCAGAGGCTTGTCAATGGTTATGTTGCCTATTGTTTTAGTTCTTTTGGTAATAACAATGTCTCAAGAAACCATGATTGAAGGTGCAAATGCAAGTAGATGGATTCAAATACCTATTGTTGGCATGTCTTTTCAAACATCAACTTTGGCGTCAGTTGTATTGATGGTATATGTTGCACGTTATATGTCTAAAATTAAAGACAAACAAATTACATTCAAAGAATCCATTTTACCGCTTTGGATTCCAGTCTTTTTAGTACTAATATTAATTCTTCCGGCAAATTTTTCAACCGCGGCAATATTGTTTTGTATGGTTGTTATGTTAACTTTTTTAGGAGGATACCCAATAAGGTATCTAGCATTGATTATTGGTACTGGTATTGTAGCTCTTGTTATGTTTGTGCTTGTTGCCAAATCTTTTCCAGAATTAATGCCAAATACCGAATTGGATAACCTCCTAAAAATGTAAGCATAACAACCATACAAAATAATATTGCTGCCGTTGAAAAATTAGCTGGAAGAATTAACATAATAACTAAAAATGCCGGAAACCAAAG
>DATGBV010000010.1:0-10119 GCA_035312485.1 Flavobacteriaceae bacterium
GTTAAAAACAAATTTTTATTATTGACATTGGCTTTACTGTCCATTAGTTCGTGTGGTGAAGAGTTTTTAGATAGACCACCAGAAGACTCATATAATGCTGATGCTTTTTACAATACGCCAGAACAGGTTGCAGCGGCTACAAATGCTTTATACACAAGACCTTGGTTTGATTATGTGTCAAATGTATCTTGGTGTATCGGAGAGTTGGCTAGTGGGAATGGTCGAACTTGGGATCCAAGGAATCAAGATTTTGACAACTTTGCGATTACTGGTAATCACAATACATTAGGTCAGGCCTGGACATCTCTATATGCTGTAATTGCACAGTCTAATGCTGTTATAAATTTGGTGCCAATTTCAGCAGGACCAGATGTTTCAGAAAGTGCAGTTAAGAATGCTGTTGGTGAAGCTAGAGCTATGAGGGCATTAGCTTATTTCCATTTAGTTAGAATTTTTGGCCCAGTGCCAATTATTGAGAATAATGTTGAAATTGTAGGGGAGGCTTCTATTCCAGCTAATCTTGTTGATGACATTTACAGATTTATAAAAGAGGATCTTCAGTATGCTGTTGATAATATTACAAATACAAAAGCAACAGCTCCAGGAAGAGTTTCGAGTAACGGAGCAAAAGCTATGCTTGCCAAAGTACACTTAACACGAAGGGAATATTCAGATGCGTATCAATTATCCTCTCAAGTTATAGCATCTTCAGAATTCAAGTTGTTAGGAGGAACAGGAAGTGATGGTGCATCAGGCAGTTATTATGATTTGTTTTTAACAGAAAATGATAATAATGATGAAAGCATTATTGCTTTACAGTGGACTGGTTCTGGAGAATATGCAGAAGGAAATGCCGTACAGTCGCTATATGCTCTTTCAGGCATTACAGGTTTTTCAGATGGATGGTCAGCTATTGGGCCATCAATAGATTTACAAAATGAATATGAAGATCAGGATTTAGATGAGCGCTATTATGCTACAATTATGGAACCAGAATCTTTTTATCCAGATTTAAATGGTGGATATACCGCACCAGCACCAGCAAATTGCAATGCACAAGGAACCCGAGTAGCCATTAAGAAATATGTTGTTGGAAGCCCAGGTAATATTGGTGGTGGAGCACAGCAAAGCTATCCAAACAATACTTATATATTGCGTTATGCAGATTTATTATTGGTTCATGCAGAGTCAATAATTATGGGAGGAGGAGGCTCAATGTCTGAAGCAGAAGAGTCTATTAACAAGGTTAGAAATAGAGCAGGACTTGCATCTATTTCAAATCCAACATTTGATGATGTTTTTCATGAAAGAAAAATAGAATTAGCATTTGAAATGGAACATTGGTTCGACGTGATTAGAATGGACACTGCAGATGCTTTAGAGTATTTAAGCACTAGAGAAAGAGGGTCTTGGGATATTGGGGCAGATCCACCAGTTTTCTATTCTAAACTTGTTACTGTAACAGAAGACAAACTGTTATTTCCATACCCTACAAATGAGACTCTTAATAACCCAGCGTTAGAAGGAGATCCTGTGCCATATGATTTTGAAAATTAAAAAAAATTATGATGAAAAAAGTTAAGATTTTCAACAAGTATTATTTCATGTCTTTGCTATTAATGTCAATGAGCTTTTCATTGGTATCATGTGATGATGAATTTAATGAGCCTAGCAATATTAGTGGCGGCAACACAAAACCTCCAGTTATAACTAGTGTTAACGAAGCTAGAGAAGACACCCCAGTTACAGAAGGTGTATTGAAGAATTTATATTATATCAAAGGCCAAAACTTAGGGTCAGTAACTTCTATACAATACAATGGTGTTGAGGCAGGTTTTAACCCTGTTTATGTGACCGAAACTTTAATCATTTCTAGAATTCCAGAAGAAGCACCATACTTAAGTGAAATAAATAAGTTACGAGTAGAAACCTTATATGGTGTTGCAGAATATAATTTTTCTTTATTGGCAATAGAAGGTTTTACAGAAGAAATTATTGATGGGAAAAGCGTATTGATTTTTGCAGGAGGAGATTTTACTAATGTAACTGAAGCTTCTTTTGTAAGTGGTTCAGAAGAGTTGGGTAATCTTGAAGAAAGACCAGCAAATGTTCTGTCTGCTTCTCAAGCAGAGGTTATCGTAGAGGTTCCTGATGGTGTGATTCAAGCATTTGTCTATTTAATAACCTCAAGTGGTGCTTCAATTAGATCAGAATCGTATGGCTTTAATTATCCAATTTTTACTGATGAATTAATAGGTTGGACATTAAGTGGTTGGGATGGAGAACAAGGATTATCTTCTGAAGTTGCGCTAGGTTCAACATCAATTAAACGCTCAAGCCTTAATTATGGTGGTTTGACACTTTTTCCAGGTGATGATAATGAAACTTTAGTTTTAGCAGATTACAGTACTTTTTTAATTCAAATTTATCCAGCTACATCAAGTACAAAACGAGTTAATTTTGCACTTAACGATTTTACAAGCCCTCAATACTTACTAGATTTAGTGCCAGGAGAATGGAATAAAATTGAAATTCCGATCTCTAGTATTTACCCTTCTGGAACAGCACCAGATACCATTACTCGAATAGATTTCCAAATGTTTGCAGAAGATGGAGACGACCCTCCTTATTTATATTATGTTGACCAATTTGGACTATTAGAATAGAAAATATAATGTTGAAAGTAAAACAAAAAACTATGAAGAACATATCGAGAAAATTATTTTATCTATTCATTTTAAGTGCTATCACCTGGTCTTGTAATGATGATGATGAATTATATCCACAACTTGGGAATGACCCAAAAAATATAACAGAGATTCTTTCAGAAACGTCTGACTTTTCAACACTTTATGGAGCTTTATCTCAAGTTGGGTTGGATGAAACATTAGGAACAACTACAACATATACTGTATTTGCTCCTAACAATTCTGCTTTTGCTAATACAGATGTTTCAGGGTTAAGCCAAGAAGAACTGGAAAATGCTTTGTTGAATCATGTTTTAATGACCACTACAGCAGATTTTACTGCTTCTATGACTACAGGCTATTTAACGACTATGGCAATAGGACCAGATGACAACAATTTAAGTTTTTATACAAACACTACAGGAGAATTGAGGTTTAATGGAATGGCATCATTAGTTGATGGTGGTTATGATAAAGGAGCAACCAATGGAATAGTCCATACCATTGATGCCGTATTAACACCTCCAACAGTAGTTGATCATATTGCTGCAAACCCAGATTATTCATCATTAGCATCCGCAGTACAAAAAGCGGGTTTAGTAGATGCTTTGAATGAAGCAGGCGCTTTTACAGTATTTGCACCAAACAATGCTGCTTTTGAAATGTTCATGGCACAGGTTAATGGAGCATTTGGCTGGGCAACATTAGATGACATTCCTGTTGACGTTCTACAACAAGTTTTGTTGTACCATGTTATTTCTGAAGATAATATTTTGGATGATGATTTTGATGGCTCTACACAAACCTCAATGCAGGGAAGTTCATTTATTTTAAACGAATCTTCTATAGTTGATGCATCTTATACAGACACGAATATAATTTTAACCAATGTTCAAAGTGTAAATGGAATTGTTCATGGTATAGATAAAGTAATCTTGAATGACGAAGTGTTCCAGTCAATTTTAAGTGCAACACTGAACATTGCTGAAAGATGTGAAGACAGAGGCTTTACAACCTTTTTGGAAGCTGTTGAAAAAGCGGGACTTACTAATACTATTTCTACAGAAGAACTAACGGCATTTGTACCAAATAACGATGGCTTCATTGCTCTTTTTGCTGATGCAGGAAACTTTGAGAGCCTTGATGATTTTGATACACCAGAAGAGATCACCTTGTTAGCAGATTTATTAAATTATCATTTGTATTCCGGGACATTAATGTTAAGCGACTTATCTGATGGTCAAGAAGTCACATCGGTTTATGGTGAAATATTTACTGTGGATTTGGGTGGAGATTTCCCAAGATTCAGACCTACATTCGAAGATGCAATTCCTTCCGGGTTAGTAACTGGAAATATTGGCGCTACGAATGGTATGATTCATGAGATTAATAGAGTTATGGTTCCAGATTCGCTGATAGATGCATTAGGAATAGACAGAGGTGGATGTGATGGCGCACACCCTGTTGGTGACCCATCTCTGGTATTCTTTGATTGGGATGCCAATGGACCTTGGTGGGGCAATGTGAACGCAGAAAATGATCCTGCGATAAGTTTAGATGGTTCCAGTTATGGCCGCGCAAACTTTACAACTTCGGGAGGAGGCTGGAATGATATGTATTGGAGAAATGGTTCTACAATGAATGGACAAAATGTTGTAGCTGATAATTTGGATGATTATGTCTTGAAATTTGATGTAAGAACTATAGACCCTATTTCTGCGGGGACTTTTAAATTCAGATTTCATGACAATGATGGCGTTGATGCATTTTATGATTGGGCTCCATGGACAGATTCAGGAGAAGCTTTAGATACAGATGGAGGATGGGTAACTTTTGAAATTCCATTGTCAGTAATAGGGCAACCAGATTATAGCATGGTTGACAATGAGTTTGGAATGGCTTTCGATGATGGAGGAGTTGCATTGATGTTAAACTTTGCAATAGATAATGTACGCTTTGATGCACCAGGATATACTTGCGGAGGTCCAGATCCAGTTGATGACCCATCATTAGTATTTTTTGATTGGGATGCCAATGGGCCATGGTGGGGCAATGTAAATGCTGAAAATGATCCAGCAATAAGTCTCGATGGTTCCAGTTATGGACGTGCAAACTTCACCAGTTCAGCAGGAGGATGGAATGATATGTATTGGAGAAATAGTTCAACAATGAATGGTCAAAATATTGTAGCAGACAATATAAATGATTATGTCTTAAAATTTGATATAAGTACAATTGAACCTATTTCTGCAGGAATATTTAAATTTAGGTTCCATAGTGATGCTGTAGATGCTTTTTATGATTTTGCTCCCTGGACTGACTCTGGCGAACCTCTTGATACTGAAGGAGGTTGGATAACTTTATCGATACCTTTATCGGTTATAGGTCAACCAAACTATAGTGAGGTTAATCAAGAGTTTGGGATGGCATTTGAAGATGGTGGAGTTCCAATAATATTAAATTTTGCAATAGATAATGTAAGATTTGAGGCGTTATAAATTATGCAATAGTAACACAAGTAAAATCTTTTAAGCGAATATTAGAATTCCCTGTAGATTAAATTTTACAGGGAATTTTATAATTAATCGCCAATTGAGAATGATAAGTATAGTAATTGTTTTAAAATTTCGAAAAAGTTTAAAGGCTATAATATAGGAATGAATAGATTTCATTCACAAATAAAACTTGACAAAATCTAGTTTAGTTTTATTATTTTTGATTTATGGGGACTAAAACAACACTTAAAGATTTAGCTAGAATACTTGAAGTTTCTATTTCTACCGTTTCCAAAGCTTTAAATGATAATCCTGAAATTAGTGTTGAAACTAGAAATCGAATTAAACAACTTGCAAAATCGTATAAGTATGTCCCCAATAATATTGCACAAAGCTTAAAATCAAAATCTACAAAAACCATTGGCGTTATAATCCCGGCAATTTTATTGGAATTTTTTAGTAAGGTTTTATATGGTATTGAGGTTGAAGCCACAAAACGAGGTTATAAAATCATTATTTGTCTTTCAAATGAGCTTTATAAAAAAGAAAGCGAAAGCATAGATACTTTTATTAATGGCAGTGTTGATGGTATTATCTTATCTGTAGCAGAAGAAACCCAAAAAACCAAAAAATACACTCATTTTAGAAAAAGCTTGAATTATAATGTACCAATGGTTATGTTTGATAGAGTTGCAGAAGAAATTGCGTGTGATAAAGTAACGGTTGATGATTTGGAAGGCGCATACAAAGCAACAAAATTCCTTTCAAATTTGGGATGTAAAAAAATTGCCTTTATTAATCCAATATCAAATATAAGCGTTGGACAATTACGCGAAAAGGGATATTTAAAAGCTATTGGAGAATTAAAACTAAATTCTTTTGTCTTAAATGTAAATCATTATGCTGCGATAGAAAAAGAGTTAACAGCACTTTTGAAAAGCAAAAAAATTGATGGAATTCTCACAGCTGATGAATATTCTGAAGTTATAGCAGTAAATATTGTTAGGTTGAATGGGTTTAAAATACCTGAAGATATTTCGGTTATAGGTTTTACCAATGGATTAATGGCGGAATACTCAATCCCTTCATTGACCGTAGTAAGTCAACATGCAGAAAACATTGGCAAATTAGCAGTAAAAACATTATTAAACAGAATTGAAGGAAAATCTCCTGAAGTACCAATACATAAAGTTGTAAAAACAAAAATCATTGAGCGAAATTCCACTAAAAAACTGCTTTAGTCTTTATACAATTGCAGCTTATTTTTAAAATATTTGCCGTGCCTTGAAGGCGTGAAATTAGTCCAATCGTTAAATAATCGAGGAGCCCATTCTGCATCAAAAACCCATACAACATAAGATATTTGGTTAGTGTCACAATAGTTTGTAATAGCATCACCATAAGACTCATCACTTATTACAGGAATATGAGCACCTACATCATCAGGGCCACAAAAACCAAGCTCAGTAAGTATAATAGGATATTTTTCTTTTACAAAACCCCAATCTTTAGTCCACTTTTCTTCCCATGGCTTTTCTCTTTTTTGTGGATACGGGTGACTAACATAAGCAATACCTTCCACTTCTAAAGGATTATTTTTTACAGGAGTCAAATCATACGCCCAGTTAAACCCAGCAACCAAGGGTATTCCTTTTCCTCCATTGGCTCTAATTATACCTATCATCTCTTCATTGAGCGCTTTCCATTGTTCCCATGTTATGGTTCCTAATTCTTTATTAAAGGTAGTAGGCTCGTTAAACAATTCATAAAAAGCAACAGTAGTATTGGTGCCATATTTTTTACCAATAGTTCTCCAAAAGTCAAAGGTTTGTTTTTTTGTGGTATCGTAAATATCAGCCTGATACATTTCTGTTCGTAAATTTCCTATACTGTGCCAATCTATTATTACGTACAAGCCAAGCTCTGTTGCCCATTTAATACCATCATCCAATAGAGCTAGGTAATTCTCTTTACCTCTTTTTTGCCAGGCTGGTGGATGCACAGGAAAACGAACTAAATTAGCTCCCCATTTTTTGATTTCTTCGAAGTAACTTTTATTCCAATGTCCTTGAGTTTCGAGCTTGTCAGGATCACTAGTGTTTAAGCCTCTAAAAACCATAATATCACCGTTTTGGTTTACAAATTGATTTTCATTTACAGAAATTCGGCTTAAAGTATTTTGAGCAAATAAACCATCGAAAATTAATAGAGAAACTATTACTAAAATTGTTTTTATTTTGAATGTATTCATGGAATTATAATTACGATTTCCACTAAATTATTCAATTTTTCCGATTTTTTCTAATAGAAATTTATCAAAAAGACATTAAATTTTAATAAAATCTATAATTGTATTCATAGCTTCTTGTAACTCATTTGAAAGAGCGTCTTTTCCCCATGGATGATAAGTTTGAAAAACATGATTAGCACCATTAATGATTTTAAGCTTACTTTTTGGATTCCATTTATGTAAATTAATTGCCTCGTTTACAGAAATTGAAGTGTCTGAATCACCATGGATAATTAAGTGCGGAATTTTCAAATTTTTTGCGGCACGTTCTATGGTTAATCGTTTTTCATTTTTTTCAAAATCTTCATAAAACTGATAATAATGTGGCATTTGCTGCTTTGTCCTTCCGTTTTCAACATATTTTACACCAGCTTTTTTCCATTGTTCAAATTCATTGGTGTCAAGGTGAAAACGAGCTTTAAAGTCACTTACACCAGCTAAACTAATTATATTTGAAATTCTGTGATCTTCTTCGGCTTTAATAGTTACAATGCCACCACCTCTACTATGACCGATTAGGGAAATGTTATTGACATCACCAATAGACAATGTTTTTGGATTTGAGCAAACCCAATCAATAACTGAATTTAGATCGTCAAGTTCTTTACTGTAATTGTTATTTCCAAAGGCATCTAAATCAGGAAAATCTATAGGTTGTTTTACGGTTCCTCCATTATGAGAAAAATTGAATTTTATAAAACAAAACCCTGCTTTTGCAAAAACATCAGCCATAACATTCCAAGCTCCCCAATCCTTAAACCCCTTGTAACCATGGCAAAATATAAGAATTGGTTTTTTGGATGCACTTTCTTTATAAAAAACATCAACTAAAATAGGTTTATTATGTTGACCTTGAACGATGTTGTATTTTAGATGAATCATTTTAAACTTCTTTTTCAATGAAATCAATTTGAGGGTTACATATTTCTAAAATAAGCTTTTTAAGCTCTATGAAATAATTGTCAAGCGTTTCTTGAGTTATAATAGACTCTTTTTTTCTACTACCAGCTTCTTTTTTAGCAAATTTTAAAAACCCATTATTTAAGTTTTTAAAAGATATAATTCCTGCTTCAATTGGAAATTTTAGTGGAGTTTTTATATGCATCATGTAAGCATAAGTTAAGACTTGAAAACTTTTACTATATTTCGTATAGTCCGTAGTAATATCTTCCCAGTTAGTAACTTCAACATTAGATGCATCTACTTTTCCAGTTTTATAATCTATTATTCTTAAAACGCCATTATATTCATCTACTCGATCTATGGTTCCTTTTAAATAAACAGGAAAGATGATCTCTTGGATTTCTAATTTTACTTTTCTCTCTTCTTCTATGGCAATAATTTTTATTTTATTTCCACTATTAATTTCGTCAATTTCCTTATTGATAAAATTATGCACAAAACGTTTGGCAACTTCAAAGACAATTAGGTTTTTACCTTTAATTATAGCTCCTTCTTTGTATATTTTTTTAAAATGCCCTTTAACAGAATCTGAAATTTGTGATTTCATTTGTTGTAAAGCATTGACAGTTAAAAATGCACCTATTAGAGGGCGATAAAAATCTTCTAAAATATTATGAACCACAGTTCCTAAAGTATTAGCAGCAATAGTTTCTTCAACTTCATCTAATTCTTTCACACCTAACACCTTATCAAAATAAAAATCAATTGGATTTCTTATGTAGTTTGTTAGTGATGAAGGAGAAAAACCGTTTTCAGAAATATATTTGAGTTTTTCTAAAACAGATTGAGTTTTCTGTATTTTATCAACCTTTTTCTTTATTACTGGAGTTTCTGGAACTACAACCCTATGTTTTATTTTATGCATCCCTTCTAACTCCAATTGGGTTATAAACCGGCTTTTTTCACCGCCTTTCAAAGCATCAATTTCGGTATTATACAATAAATAAACATTTTTTGCTCGTTGAAGTAACCTATAGAAATGATAAGAATAGATGGCTGATTTCTCCTTGTAGGTAGGTAGGTTGTTCTCGAGTTTTACATCAAAAGGGATAAATGAGTTGGTAACTTTTCCAGAAGGGAGCACACCTTCATTTACAGAAGTTATAATAACGGTTTCAAAATCTAAAACGCGAGACTCCAGCATTCCCATAACTTGAAGCCCTTGTAATGGTTCGCCTTGAAAATCTAACGTCTCAATGTTGAGTAATTCTTTATACACGTTGTGAAGCGTAGAAATAGTTTTAATATGATGGTATTCTGTATTTAATCGATAAACCTCATTGAAAAGTTCTTTAAACCGATAAGTATATTCTAAAGCCAAAAGGTTTTTATTTCTATTTCTTATCAAATGAGATTTGATTTCTGATAAAATTAAAGAGCATTTTTCTAAAGCTGTTTCTGTATTGTCTTCCAAATTTGAGAATAACAGATTAACAATTTTTATATCTGTCTGAATAAATTGATTTATTTGCCCACGATTTAAATAAATTAAATTGTTAGATCGAATTGTTTCAATAATTTTTGAAGAAAGATCCTCATTATTAATAACAAATAAAGGCCTGATTAAAGGATGTGATATAATAGAAATTACATCTTTATAATAAAAATCTTTAGGTGCATGCTTATGAATTTTAAAAAACATTTCAAAAAAATAGGACAGCGGTGTAGATTTTAAAGGGAATCC
>DATGBV010000011.1:0-14408 GCA_035312485.1 Flavobacteriaceae bacterium
ATAGATTTTTCATACTTCAGGTGTAAAATACTACCAATATCCTTTAAATTGGCCAACTGAATATAACCAACAAATTCACTGGCAACCAATTTTATACCTAATAATTGACCCATTAATGCGATGTCTTCTTTGGCAACACCAATAAGCCACATGAGCGGAGCAAAGGCATAACCTAATAAAAACTCAAGAGAAAATTCTTCATACATCGTATTGTTTGCAACCACTGTATTTAAATTGGTTATATCACCAACCCAGCCCAAAATGCCATTTATCATGGCGATAAATGCAAGAAAAACCAATAACATTGCACCAACGTTTACAGCTAATTTTAAACCTTCTGTAGTTCCGTTAGCGATAGCATCTAGAATATTAGAACCAATATTTTCTTGGGTAATTTTGATGTCAGAATCTATTTTTTCAGTTTGAGGATACAGAATTTTTGAAATCACTACAGCTCCAGGCGCTGCCATAACCGAAGCTGCTAAAAGATGTTTTGCATAAAATATTTTCATGACCTCATCAGTACCTCCTAAAAACCCAATATAAGCTGCTAAAACACCACCTGCAACAGTTGCCATACCACCAATCATGACCAGAAGTATTTCAGAGCGATTCATTTTTTCTAAATAGGCCTTGATCATTAATGGAGATTCTGTTTGGCCAAGAAAAATATTACCTGCTACGCTTAAACTTTCTGCTCCTGAAATCTTTAAGAGTTTGGTAAGCATCCAAGCCAATCCTTTTACAACTTTTTGTATAATACCTAAATAAAAGAGCACAGATGTTAATGCTGAAAAGAAAATAATGGTTGGTAAAATTGAAATGGCAAAAGTTATCATTGAATCTTCCAACTTCACTTCATCAGTAACGAACGAATCAAACAAAAATATTGTTCCTGCCATGGTAAAATTTAAAATGCTGACAAAAATTCCTCCAACAAATTCAAAAATAGCTTGAACAAAAGGAACTTTCAGCACACCAACAGCCAATAAAAGTTGTGCCAGTAAACCAAAACCAACGGTTCTCCAATTAACACCTCTTTTGTTTTTGCTTAATAGGAATGCAATACATAACAAAACGAGCATGCCGAGTAGACCTCTTAATAAACCATTAACACTAAAACCAGAACTTGGAATAATGGTTTCAACTGCTTGTGTTGGTGTATTGCTAATTAGATTAGAATACAAGCCAACAACAGAAAAAAGTAATTTCATATATTAAGTTAGTTAGGATTAACGTTTAGAGATTTCATCTCTTATTCTAGCCGCTGTTTCGTAGTCTTCTTTAGCTACAGCTGTTTCAAGTAATTTATGGAGTTCGTCGAGAGTTTTGTTTTTATAGTTTTCCAAAGCAGGACTGGATTCAAGTTCTTCAGCAAGCATATCGTCTATTAAAATGCTGTCCTGTTCTTCGTCTTCTTCCTTTTTCGGATTTACTTTTAAATAAATACCTGCTTTATCCAATATGTTTTTGTAAGTAAAAATTGGAGCTTTAAAGCGTAGAGCCAAAGCAATGGCATCACTTGTTCTGGCATCTATAATTTCTTCAATTTTATCACGCTCACAAATTAAACTTGAATAAAAAACACCATCTACTAGTTTGTGAATAATGACTTGTTTTACAACAATATCAAACCTGTCGGCAAAATTTTTGAACAAATCATGAGTTAATGGTCTAGGAGGTCTTATCTCTTTTTCAAGTGCTATAGCTATAGATTGCGCCTCAAAAGCACCAATTACTATAGGTAGTTTACGATCGCCATCTACTTCATTTAAAATTAATGCATAAGCACCATTTTGCGTTTGGCTATAAGAAATCCCTTTTATATTCAGTCGAACTAAACTCATATCTATAAAATCACAAAGACTGTTTAAATTAGGACTTTATAACCTAATTTTTAAAAAAAGCTAATTTAAAATAATTAGGTTTATTAAAGCTAAATTATAAAAGAAATTCGTTGAGAATATTACTATTCTTTCCTTTTATAATTACAAGTTAAAAAAAATTATGCGTTTTGTGCTTTAAATTCTTTTAATTTTTCTATGAGTTTTGGTACAACTTCAAAGGCATCACCAACAACACCATAGTCTGCAGCTTTAAAAAATGGGGCTTCTGGGTCTGTATTGATGACTACTTTTACTTTGGATGCATTAATACCAGCTAGGTGCTGAATGGCTCCAGAAATTCCAACTGCAATGTATAAGTTTGATGCTACTGGTTTTCCAGTTTGACCTACGTGTTCGCTATGAGGTCTCCAACCCAAATCTGAAACTGGTTTAGAACACGCTGTAGCTGCTCCTAAAACTTCTGCCAGTTCTTCAATCATTCCCCAGTTTTCAGGGCCTTTTAGGCCTCGACCACCAGAAACCACAATTTCGGCATCTGCAATAGTAACCTTACCAGTCACTTTATCAACAGAATCTACATGTATACCACTTTCCAATATTGAAGGCGAAAAATCTTCAGAAGAAGCACTTCCATCAGATTCTACCAATCCGAAAGCGTTTTTAGAAACACCAACCAATTTCACATCTGTATTTATTGAAGTAAAATTAAATGCCTTATTTGTAAAGGCTGTACGTTTTACGGTAAACGGCGAAGTGTTTGATGGTGCTTCAACAACATTGGAAGCATACCCTGCATTTAAGCCAATTGCCAAAAGTGGAGCCAGATATTTACTATCTGCACTTGAACTTACAACAATAACCTTTGAGCCTTCTTTTTCTACGGCTTGTTTTATAATGTCTGCGTAAGTTTTGGCATTAAAAGTATCTAAACTTGAATTGTTAACATTCAAAACTTTATCTACACCATATTGACCTAAAACCGAAGTATCATTTGCATTTATGGTAATTGCTGTAACAGTTGTACCTAATTGCTTGGCAACTGCTTTTCCATAGGAAGCAACTTCTAATGCTACCTTTTTAAATTTTCCTTGATCTGATTCTGTATATACTAAAACTGACATGTTCTTAAATTTTAAAAATTAATTAAATTACTTTAGCTTCATTATGAAGTAAACTCACCAATTTGTCTAAATTATCAGGAGATACTAAAGTTATTTCACCTTTTGGATCAGGTTTTTCAAAACTCAAAGAAGTTGTTTCATTATTGGCATCAATAGGCTCAACAACCGTTAAAGGTTTTTGTCTTGCCATCATAATGCCTCTCATATTTGGAATGCGTAAGTCACTTTCTTCAACAATTCCTTTTTGACCACCAACAACTAGAGGTAGAGTAGTAGTAACAGTTTCTTTCCCACCTTCAATTTCTCTAACAGCTTTTGCGTTAGAACCATCAATTTCAAGACCTATACAATTGTTTACAAAATTAGCATCCAACAAACCAGCTATCATACCTGGAACCATTCCTCCATTATAATCAATGGATTCTCTACCAGCAATTATTAAATCATAACCACCATCTTTAACAACATTGGCTAATTGTTTTGCAACAGCAAAACCATCAGTTGCATCTGTATTTACTCTTATGGCAGCGTCTGCACCAATAGCAAGGCACTTTCTTAAGGTGGGTTCAGTTTCTTGTCCGCCAACATTGGCTACATGTACTGTTGCACTTTGCTTTTCCTTAAACCACATGGCACGAGTTAAGCCAAATTCATCATTTGGGTTGATTACAAATTGCACACCATTGGTGTCAAACTTTGTATTATTATCTGCAAAATTAATTTTGGATGTAGTGTCAGGAACGTGACTTATACACACTAAAATTTTCATAATATATAACGTTTATTTGAGTAAAGTTTTTAGAGGTTACGAAGGTATATATTTTATTTTGAATATATACTATGCACGCATAGCAAAAATTTAAATTATTCTATAAGATTTAGTTTTTTATTATTGTTATTTTTGCTATTCCATAAAATAGTATAAATGAAAACAATTCAATTTAGAGAAGCTGTCTGTGAAGCCATGAGTGAAGAAATGCGCAGAGACGAAAGTGTGTATTTGTTAGGTGAGGAAGTAGCAGAATATAATGGAGCATATAAAGCTTCTAAAGGAATGCTGGATGAGTTTGGTCCAAAGCGTGTTATTGATACACCAATTGCAGAATTAGGGTTTGCTGGTATTGCTATTGGTTCTACTATGACAGGAAATAGACCTATTGTAGAATATATGACCTTTAACTTTTCTTTGGTTGGAATTGATCAGATTATAAATAATGCAGCCAAAATTAGACAAATGTCTGGTGGTCAATTTAATTGTCCAATAGTATTTAGAGGCCCTACAGCTTCAGCTGGACAACTTGGAGCCACTCACTCACAAGCATTTGAAAGTTGGTTTGCCAATACTCCAGGATTGAAAGTTGTTGTACCTTCAAACCCTTATGATGCAAAAGGATTATTAAAATCTGCAATACGTGATGATGATCCAGTAATTTTTATGGAAAGTGAGCAAATGTATGGTGATAAAGGCGAGGTACCAGAAGGTGAATATGTGATTCCAATCGGAGTTGCAGAAATTAAGCGCCAAGGAACAGATGTTACTATTGTGTCGTTTGGAAAAATTATAAAAGAAGCTTATAAGGCTGCTGATGAGTTGGAAAAAGAAGGTATTTCTTGTGAAATTATAGATTTAAGAACTGTTCGTCCTATGGATCATGATGCTATTTTAAATTCAGTTAAAAAAACAAATAGATTAGTTATACTTGAAGAAGCTTGGCCTTTTGGAAATGTATCAACAGAAATAACTTATCTAGTACAAGCCCAAGCCTTTGATTATCTGGATGCTCCAATAGTAAAAATAAATACAGCAGATACACCAGCACCATATTCACCTGTTTTATTGGAAGAATGGTTACCAAATAGTAGCGATGTGATTAAAGCTGTAAAGAAAGTATTGTACAAATAAATCGTTATTTTTTACGTTATAAACTTCATTAGCATCTTTGTTGGTGAAGTTTTCTTATTATGAAGCTAAAACTACTACTTGCATTTTTTTTCTTGGGAATTGGCTTGGTTTTTACACAAACCAAGATTAGTGGGCATGTTTACGATGAAAGTGGTGCACCTGTTTCATATACTAATGTTATCTTTAAAGGATCTACTGAAGGCACAATAACAGACGAGAATGGAAGTTTTTACCTTGAATCTGATGAAACTTGGAATACAGTTACTGTATCTTTTGTAGGTTATCAAACATTAAATATTCCACTTACTAAAAAAGTAAACTATAATCTAGAATTTACCCTCAAGGAAGCAACAGAACAGCTCAATACTGTGGTTATTGTTTCTGGAAAGCAATCTAAAAAAGAAGAAGAAAATCCAGCTATAGCTATATTAAAAAAGATTTGGCAACATAAACGTAAGAACGGATTAAAACAGTTTAAACAATATGAGTATGATAAGTATGAAAAGATTGAATTTGACATCAATACTATAGACAGTGCTTTAATAAAGAGCAAGCTTTTTAGAGGTATGGAGTTTGTTTTTAATCAGGTTGACACTTCCAAAGTTACAGGAAAGACTTACTTACCTATGTTTGTTAATGAGGCAGTATCAAGAGTATATGGAGACAACTTAATCAATAAGGAAAAGGAAGATTTAAAAGGAAATAAAAATTCTGGATTCAGCGATAATCAAATCATAATCGATTTTGTTGCAGATTTATATTCAGATTTTGATGTATATGATAATTACTTGAAGTTTTTTGACAAAAGTTTTATTAGCCCAATTTCAAAAACAGGAATTAATACCTATAATTATGTCTTGTCAGATAGTACGGTTATAGATAACAAATGGTGCTATAATATCATTTATTATCCAAGACGAAAAAACGAGCTTACATTTAAAGGTGATTTTTGGGTTGCGGATACCACTTTTGCCATCAAGGAGATAAACCTTCAAGCCTCAAAAAGTGCCAATATAAACTGGGTAAAAGACATTTATATAGAACAGGAATATGAGATCTTAAACGATTCACTGTTTCTTATAAAACGGGATTACATGATGTCTGACTTTGCTTTCAACAAAAAAGAGAAATCACGAGGCATCTATGGTAAACGTACTACATTATATAACAATTATATTTTTGATAGAGAGCGAGATAAAAAGTTTTACGAACAAGAGGTTTTCTATTACGATCAGGATGCATACGATAGAGATGATGCCTTCTGGAAAGAAAACAGACTAGAGCCTTTAAGTGATGATGAAAAAGGTGTTTATAAAATGTTGGATACGCTTAAGACGGTTAAAAAATTCAAGCAACTATACAATCTTGGCAGTATTTTGTCTTCAGGATATATAGAGTTTAATAAACTCCCTTTAGACTATGGTCCTATTTTTTCAACCTTTGGCTTTAATGAAGTTGAAGGAGTACGTGTTAGAACTGGAGGAAGAACTTATTTTGGAAGAAATGACCTTTGGAGGCTGGAAGGGTTTTTGGCTTATGGTTTTAAAGACGACAAATTTAAATATGGAATATCTGGAAAATGGTTGATTGATAAAAAGAACAGACTAATTATTTCGGGTGGTCAGCGTAGGGATGTTGAGCAAATTGGAGCCAGTCTTACAACATCTACAGATGTTTTAGGCCGTAGTTTAGCGTCCTCTTCACTAATAAGTAATGGTGCTAATGATAAATTAACATCTATTAACCTCACTAGCCTTGCTGTTGAAATAGAGCCTTGGCGTAATATCATTTTCAGGCTTGGAGCAGATTACAGAACACTAGAGTCTGCTTCGCCTACCTTTAGTTTGGATTATAATACACCAACAGGTGTAGCGTCTGAAGTAAAGCAGTTTGAATCTACATTTTCTATATTTTATTATCCAAAACGAAAAATGACAGGCTATGGTGTAGAACGTCATAATGCTAATGACGATTTTGCCAGATTATTCGCCAGATTTGGTTTAGGAAAGAAAGACGTGTTTAATAGTGATTTTGATTATACTAAAGTACAATTCTCATATATTCAACCTTGGCAATTGGGTGGACTTGGTAGATTGTATTCTACTATAGAAGTTGGTAAAACCTTTGGTGAAGTTCCTTTGGGATTGTTAAGTGTTGTTCCTGGAAATCAAGCGTACTTTTCAATCTACAATACGTTTTCCCAATTGGATTATTATGAGTTTGTAACAGATACCTACGTGTCTTTTCATTTTGAACATAATTTTAATGGAAGGTTCTTTTCAAGAATTCCTTTTTTGCGTAAGTTAAATTTAAGAGAGATTGTTAGCATACGTGGAGCTTGGGGAGAATTGTCTGATGAAAATATTGCGTTAAACACAACGACTAACCCTTATAATATTCCTTTGGTTGCACCAAGTGATGAAGTGTATTGGGAATACAGTTTTGGCATTGGTAATATTTTTAAAGTCTTTAGATTAGATTTTAATTTTAGAGGTAACTATCTCGATAATCCAGATGCTCGAAAATTCGGTATCACAGGAAGTTTTGGATTTCATTTTTAATTATAGATTAGATTTTTTATTGGAACTCTGGTTAATTCAACATCTTCTTTGTTTGTAGCATAAGATACATAAAGATAATCTCCCCAAACAACACTTTTTGGATAACTATAACCAATTCTTTTGTATTTTCCTTCATATTTCATTGGTTGAAGGTCTTCATCTCCGCTTCGTAACAAGTAGGCTCTGTCAAAGAGAAAACCGTCTTTACTTAATGTAATTACTAGCGGGAATCGGTTTTTATTTCCAGATGGGTTGTTTACCATAAAAGCAGTTCCGTCTGGTAAGTTACCAGCACTCTGTTTAGCCCTCGAATCTGGAGTATCGATAATTGTTGGAGTAGTCCAAGTTAAACCGTAATCCCGACTAATAGAAGCTAGCTTTTTGAAACTGCTGTTTTGATCCCTAAAAATCATCACAATAGCATTATCTTTTCTATAAAACCAACTAGGCTCAATTTCCCTGCTCATATTTTTATTGGTTGTTGGCAAGTTTTTCATTTTACCAGCGTTCCAACCAGAGATTCCAAGCGAATCATTTGTATAGAAAGGTGTGGCAATCAAACCAGGTTGCATATGAAAAGCTGTAATAAGTCTACCATTTGGTATTGCATGAACATCCTGTTCAATAATTCCAAGAACAGGTTGTCCATCAGTATTTATTAAAGGTTTTGGTTCTCCCCAATAATTGCCATCTGTTGAGGTTATATACTCTGTATAACCTTGTTTTAGTTCATCTATTTGTTTTGGCCAGACACATATATATGCCACAAGTGTATTGCCATCGCTCCACCATCCTCCGCTTGTTTTTATACCATCTTTCAATTTTTCTGTTAATGCTTTTGGTTTATCCCAAGTTGTTCCATCTAAACTTCTACTGTAAAATACTTGTGTGTCTTCTCCATCTTCATCAATAGAAGAACTTTGCCATTGAGCATAAAGCATACCTTTAAATGGAAATAAAACAACACCATGGTTGTATTTGTTATCACTTTCTTCTGGGGAAAATATGGTCACAGTTTCAGCTTCTTTTGCAAAAGAAAGCCCTAATGTTTCTGGTTGATTCAAATCAAACAGTGCGTTAACCTTAAAGGGAACATTATTTTTCTGACAGTTTAATAGTATAGTTAAGAGAAGAAAGAGGTGAAGCTTAACAATACTTTTATATGAAATCATTTTAATAGGTCTTGTTAAACAAAGTTCGACTATTGTTTTATTTTAGTCAAATTTGTTTATTTCGATTGTTTAAAATCAATATGTTTTATCTACAATTTATCATTGTATTAAGCCATTTTATTAACAGCTAAAAGGGTTTTTTATTCAGATTGAATTTACTACTTTTGCCGAGCTAAATAAAATTTTGAAATATAATATGGAATCGAACATGATTTTTGTGCCAATTGCGTTGGCGGTTTTAGGATTACTTTTTATGTTAATTAAAATGGCTTGGGTTAAAAAACAGGCTGCTGGTAATGAGAAAATGCAAGGTATTTCTAAAGCAATTAAAGAAGGTGCTTTAGCTTTTTTGAGTGCAGAATATAGACTTCTGACAATTTTTGTAATAATAGCTTCTGTAGCACTTTTCTTTGTATCTACGCTTGAAAATGTGCAAACACACTGGATGATAGTTCCAGCATTTATATGCGGTGCTATTTTTTCTGCACTTGCAGGAAATATAGGAATGCGTATCGCTACTGAAGCCAATGCACGTACTGCCGAAGCGGCAAAAACAAGTTTGCCTCAAGCACTTAAAGTATCATTTGGAGGAGGAACTGTTATGGGACTTGGTGTTGCTAGTTTAGCGGTTTTAGGATTGAGTTTGTTTTTCATGTTCTTTGTGAGTCAATTTTTAGGTGATGCAGGTTCTTTTTATGATAATATGACTGTGGTGTTAGAAACACTTGCTGGTTTCTCTCTTGGTGCAGAATCTATTGCATTGTTTGCACGTGTTGGAGGAGGTATCTATACAAAAGCTGCTGATGTTGGAGCAGATTTGGTTGGTAAAGTAGAAGCTGGAATCCCAGAAGATGATCCACGTAATCCAGCAACTATTGCAGATAATGTAGGTGATAATGTAGGAGATGTAGCAGGAATGGGAGCAGATTTGTTTGGCTCGTACGTAGCAACAGTTTTAGCTTCTATGGTGTTGGGTAATTACCTTATTAAAGATATGTCTCAAAACGGACAGTTTACTGATGCATTTAGTAACATGGGGCCAATTTTGTTACCAATAGTCATTGCTGGTGTTGGTATTTTGGCATCAATTATTGGAACATTTTTAGTAAAGATATCTAACAACGAAGCCAAAGAAACTGAAGTACAAAAAGCATTGGATCTAGGAAATTGGGTAGCCATTATCTTAACACTTATAGCAAGTTTTTTCTTAATAGATTGGATGTTACCAGAAAATATGAACATGAAATTCTTTGGAGAAGGTTACAAAACAATTTCTTCAATGAATGTATTCTGGTCTGCATGTATTGGTTTGGCTGTTGGTGCATTAATTTCTGTGGTTACAGCGTATTATACAAGTCTTGGTAAAAAACCAGTTTTAGATATAGTTAAAAATAGTTCAACAGGAGCAGCAACAAACATAATTGCAGGATTGGCTGTTGGTATGAAATCTACTTTTGCTTCAGTAATTCTTTTTGCTGCTGCAATTTATGGGTCTTATGAATTAGCAGGTTTTTATGGTGTAGCTTTAGCAGCTTCAGCAATGATGGCTACTACAGCAATGCAATTGGCTATTGATGCTTTTGGACCAATTGCAGATAATGCAGGAGGTGTTGCAGAAATGAGTGAATTAGATCCTGAAGTTCGTGAGCGAACAGATATATTAGATTCAGTTGGTAACACAACAGCAGCTATTGGTAAAGGTTTTGCCATTGCGTCTGCAGCGTTAACTGCATTAGCATTATTTGCAGCGTATGTAACCTTTACAGGAATTGATGGTATTAATATTTTCAAGGCAGACGTATTAGCAATGCTATTTGTTGGCGGAATGATTCCTGTAATCTTTTCGGCATTAGCAATGCAATCTGTTGGTAAGGCAGCTATGGAAATGGTACAAGAAGTAAGAAGACAGTTTAAAGAGATTCCAGGTATTATGGAAGGAACTGGAATTCCAGAATATGCTAAATGTGTAGATATTTCAACAAAAGCAGCATTAAAAGAAATGATTTTACCAGGTTTGATTACTATCATTACTCCAATACTTATCGGATTGATTTTTGGTGCCGAACCTTTAGGAGGTTATATGGCTGGTGTTTGTGTAAGTGGTGTTATGTGGGCAATCTTTCAAAACAATGCTGGTGGTGCTTGGGATAATGCTAAAAAATCCTTTGAAGCTGGTGTAGAGATTAATGGCGAAATGACATATAAAGGTTCTGATGCTCATAAAGCAGCTGTAACTGGAGATACTGTTGGTGATCCGTTTAAAGATACATCTGGACCATCAATGAATATTTTAATTAAGTTAACCTGTTTAGTTGGTTTAGTGATTGCCCCAATTTTAGGAGGTCATTCTACTGAAGAAACAACTGCAATGAATGAAGTTGTAAATGATATTAAAACGGAGGTTAAAGTTGAATTAACTTCTAATGATGATGAGACTGCAAAAGCTGTTGTAACAACTACAACAACTGAAAATGGCGAAACCGTTACAGATTATCAAGTTATTGAAGGAAGCATGGAAGAGGTGAAAGCAAAGCTGGAATCTTTAAAAGAAGTAGATATTAAAGTTGATTCTAAAAAAGTAGTTAAAGAAGTTAAAAAAGAAATTATTGAAGAATAATTTTTAAAACTAAAATATTAGATTGAAAAAGGCTGCAAATTTGCAGCCTTTTTTATTATACCTCTTTTATTTTATCTTTTTCTTCTTTCAGGTATTTCCTTGGCATTGTTCCAAAGACTACATCCCAAAATGGAGAAGAAACACCAAAAGCCCTATCAGTTTCTCTATAATGATGTATGCTATGATGATACCACAAATGCTTCAAAAAATTATTAGGCACTTTAAACGCATGGATAGAGTAGTGTACTGCAAGATATGTAGCATACCCAATTAAGAACCCTGCCAAAAATCCAAAGACATAATCGCCAAGAATAGTCCTATAAATAATAAAAAATACTGTAGCAATCACCAAACTTAAAACAGGAGGCATAGCTAATCTAGATTTATCTTTAGGATAATCATGATGAACACCATGCATAGTGTATGATACTTTTTTTCTTCTTTCGGTTGTAGCAGGAATGTGATATAGATAACGATGTCCTATATATTCAATAAAAGTAAAAAAGAAAAAACCAGCAAAGAATAATAAAATCATCATTGGGACTTCAAAACCTTTTTCAATAATGCCATAATAAATTAAGGCAGCAGAAATAACAGAAAAAATAATTAATGGAAACGAAATGTGTGTGTGAGTTAATTTTTCGAGAATTGGGTTGTCAAACAATTTTGGTGAGCCCTTATGTTTTGGGCGTTTTAATTTTGTTGATTCCATTAGAATTCATTTTAAAATAAACCATGTATTTCAGCGTCAATTCTATTAATAACATTTCCTAGATCTTCTGGATTATCGACGAAATCTAAATGATCTACATCAATAATTAATAGTTTGCCTTTGTTGTAACCATGTATCCAAGCTTCGTATCGTTCATTTAACCTACTTAAATAATCAATACTTATAGAATTTTCATAATCTCTTCCTCTTTTATGAATTTGTGATACTAGATTAGGAATAGAACTACGCAAATATATTAACAGATCAGGCCCTTGAACCAAAGATTCCATCAAATCAAATAAAGACCTGTAATTTTCAAAATCGCGATTGGTCATTAAACCCATTGCGTGAAGGTTTGGAGCAAAAATATGAGCATCTTCATAAATGGTTCTGTCTTGAATAATTTCTTTACCGCTTTTACGAATTTGCAGAACCTGACGAAAACGACTATTTAGGAAATAGACTTGAAGATTAAAACTCCATCGCTCCATTTGGTTATAAAAATCGTCCAAATATGGATTGTCTACTACATCTTCAAGCTGAGCTTCCCATTTGTAATGTTTTGCTAGTAATTTTGTAAGCGTAGTCTTTCCAGCGCCAATGTTTCCTGCAATTGCAACGTGCATAATTCTATTCGGTTATAAGTTGGTATTTATGAAGAAATTCCTCGTCGTAAATATACAAGGTTTCATTGGTTACAAAAAACTGTTTTATTAACAATTCTGGTATACTAATAGGTAAAATTGTATCAGTTTCCTTTCTTAAAAAAAACAATTTATTTCCTTTTTGCAAAAAAATATCACCATTGCTTTCTACTAAATTAGTGTAACCATTGTTTTTAAGTTTTAATAATAAACTGCCAAAATAGTTATACTTGTATATGTAGTTCTCAGTAAGTAACCAACATTCATTAAAATTACTTTTTAAATCCAATACTTCACTTACAACAGGTAATGTGGTAGCTCTTGTTTTATTGGTTTTGTAATCATAAAGTTCAAGCTGCTGCGTATCTTGATTAAACAACCAAATAGTATTGTCGTTTCCTGTTGAAATACGGGTTATATTTCTAAAAGGTTGTTGTTTGTTGAAATCTATTCTAAAAATTTCTGCCAAGCGATTATCCAAAATCATTACTGTATTGAAATCTTTATAAAACACATTTATTTTTAATGGACTGAATGTATTTATAGAGTAAACATTGCCAAGTTGTAGATTATTATAGCTAATAACCAACTCGTCGCTTTTTTTATAAAAAATGTTGTTGTTTAGGTAATAAAGAACACCAAAATTATCGATATTAATAATGGATTGGACAGATAGCTTTTCTTTTGATAAGAATTCGGTTTCCATTTGGCTTTGACCAAATCCAAAAAAGGATACAAAAACTAAAAAATATAACAGGTTTCTCATTTCGTATTGAAAATTACAAAAATCAAACCACTTTTAACATATTAATTTGTAGCCAAAACCTCTAACATTTATAATTTGAATGGATTCTTCTTTCTGAAGTTTTTTTCGAAGTTTAGTAATAAAGACATCCATGCTTCTTGCATTAAAAAAATCATCATTTCCCCAAAGTTTATTTAAAATTAGTGAACGGTCTAAAACCTGATTTTTATTTTTTACCAGATGAAAGAGTAAATGTGCTTCACGATGGGTTAATTGTACTTTATCTTTATTTTTGTATTGGAGTGTTTGTTTAGGAAAATCAAAAACATAATGCCCTATTTGTGACTTTTCTGAAGTTCTTTGAAGATTGATTCTATTCAGTAAATGGTTAATTCTAACAATCAATTCCTCCATACTAAAAGGTTTTTTTAAATAATCGTTTCCGCCAATAGTAAAGCCTTCTACAACATCTTGTGTCTGCGATTTTGCAGTTAAGAATATTATTGGAATAGTTTCGTCTTCTTGTCTAACTTCTTTAGCTAATGTAAAGCCATCTTTCTTTGGCATCATAACATCAAGCACCAAGATTTCTGGATTGGATTCTTTGTAAACTTGTAATGCTTTCTCACCATTATTACATAAAAGAACATCAAAGCCACGTGTCTCAAGACTTTCTTTTATAATGAGTCCTAAAGCAGGTTCATCTTCAGCTAAAAGTATTGAAGTGCGTTTATCCATGAGGCAAAGCTATTTTAAAAGTTGTCAGGTTTTTGTTTAATTCCAATTGAATTGTACCACCATGTTTTTCAATAATTTTTTTGGTATAATATAGACCAATTCCAAAGCCTTTTATATTATGAGTATTTCCTTTTGGAACTCTGTAAAACTGCTCAAAAATCTTGTCTTTGTGAACTTTGGTTAAGCTATTGCCATTATCTGAAATTAAAACTTCGACAGCTTTTGAATGTTTTTCAACACTAACTAAAATAGATTTTCCTCCATATTTAACTGCATTGTCTATAATATTATTTATAGCATTCTCTAAATGAAAAACATCAACAGAAATTATAGTTTCATCGATTTCAG
>DATGBV010000012.1:0-14492 GCA_035312485.1 Flavobacteriaceae bacterium
GCTGTATAATCATTCAACTCATAATTTTCTATATCTGCTCCATTTGCAACACCTCCTGAACCACCAAGCTCATCAATTAAAACTTCAGGACCAAAAACAGTCCCTGTTCCGTCATCAGTATCTACGTTGGTGTCATGTGTAAATGTTCCGTCCGCTTTAAAAATATATCTATCATCATACATTCCTGTTCCAGTCTTTTCATCTGGTGCAGCACCATACCATTCGGTAGGAATTGACCCTCCAACTGGTCCCAGACCAAAATGCTTACCACCTTCGGCCTTTATTCTCCAAGTTCTTTCACTGCCACCATGTAACATCTGTAATAAGTCTGCAGGAGGGTCGTATAATGACAGCACTTCTACCTGTATTGTTAAACTGGATGCTGAACCACCAGTTCCGAAAGCTATCACTGTAACTTCGTAGGTATTTAATCCTAAAACCGAAAAATCATACGTTTGTTTTCCACCAGGTGCAGAGGTTGTAATACCATTATATGTAAATTGATATGAAATAGCATTATCTGCAGTAGCCGTAAAATGTACACGCCCACTTCCATCTCCATTTGGATTGCTTGCATCAGCTCCTACAATATCTATTGCGACTTGAATGTTTGTAGGTGCTACTAAATTACCAACAGAAACATCATCATCTTGGCAACTCATAAATAATAAAGCCAGTGATAGAAAAATTCCTATAATATATTTTAAGTTTTTCATCTTTTATGTTTTATAACATTTATAATTTTTATTAATTGGTAAGTTGAAATTCATCAAAATAATAAACCGAATCATCTCCGTTATTTCCAAAATCGAAGAAGATTACAACTCTTACATAATCTGCAACTGGTGCAGCACTAAAATCGTATACTAGTTCTTCCCAAGCACTAGGAGTTGATACATTTAAGTCTACCTCATGAGTTACACTGGCATCTGCATTTTCAAGTTTAAGTTTTACAACGGCTCCATTGTTTGGAGACCATGTCTTTACACTAATTTTTGAATATGTAATAAGGTCTAATGGTGTACCAACTTCAAAGAATGTGCCTGCCCAAACTTCGGCACCAGCGGTTTTAGTTAGTTGTGCAACATTAGCAGTAGTATTTGCTCCTGTAGCATCTGGATTAGCAATAACCTGTGTATCTGCTATATTACCAAATACAGTAAATGCTGGTGGTGTTCCTTCAAAATCTTCGAATCCTAATGAAGGAGTTCCTCCGCTATTATTAACCAATTCTATTTCGTCGAAATAATAAAGAGAACCGTCACCATTATTTCCAAAATCGAAGAAAATAACGATTCTAACATAATCTGCAGCAGGTGCACCACTAAAATCATATAATAAATTTTCCCAAGCGTTTGCAACTGTGGTATTTAAATCTACTTCATGTGTAATACTTGCATCCGCATTTTCAAGTTTGAGTTTAACAACTGCTCCAATGTTTGGAGACCACGTTTTAACATTAATCATGTTATACGTTGTTAAATCTAATGGTGAACCAACTTCGAAAAATGTTCCTGCCCAAACTTCGGCACCAGCGGTTTTAGTTAGTTGAGCAACATTAGCAGTAGTATTTGCTCCTGAAGCATCTGGATTAGCAATAACCTGTGTATCTGCTATATTACCAAATACAGTAAATGCTGGTGGTGTTCCTTCAAAGTCTTCTATCATTGACGTAATTGTTCCGGATGATTCCTTATAGAAATAGACATTGTCTATAAACACAGTTCCTGCTGCCCAAGGATCTCCTACATATTTTAACTGATGTATATCTGCAACGGTTAAACCTTGATCTGTCCATTCGGAAATAGGAATATTTATAGAAGTCCATGCATTAGGTGTTAAATCACTCCAAACAGGTTTTTCGCCATTAGAAACACTAATTAACGATGTCTCAATTCTTGCTACCACATCTGCAGTCCAAACATCCATATGCAAATACTCCATTCCAGAAACATCTACAGGTGTATCTAACTGATTTCCTTGATAACTTAAATTAACATACTGAAGCATTTCATCTCCATTTAAATCGAATAAAGCCCAACCACTGCCTTGACCTCCTTGTCCCCAATCTGGGAAATAATCTACAGCTATATCGTCATATTGAGAACTGAAAAGTGAAATCACATCTGATGGATTTCTGTTTGGCTGGTTTGGAGCCGACGCGAGAGGTTGTAAAATTGCAGTAACCTCGAATTCTACCGCTTGTTCAGTCGTTTCAATCGCAGCACCCATAACCACAACTCTTATTGTATATAATCCAGCATCTTGATATTGATATGATACAGTTTCGCCAATATTTGCAGTTAAAGGCGTATCATTTCCAGGTTCTCCAAAATAGACATCAAAAGAAACCGCAAAATCTGCATTGACTGTTACATTGACTTGTTTAGAAACTGCTGCATCATTTACAATAACAATATCTAAATTTTCAGGTGGATTGAATGACACTACCAGTTCTTTAGTAATTTCACTTACTAACCCTGTTATTCCTATAGCTTCAATTTTTACAGTATATGTTCCTTCTGCATAGATATGATTGACATTCTGACCTTGTGTAACAACAGCTGGGTCTGAAGTTTCGTCTCCAAAATAGATATTATACTTTGAGGCTCCATCACTATTGGGAGTGATTGTTACCAAACCTGTATTATCTTGGGTAACTTGAAAAATTGCTGTCACATTTGTTGGTGAAGCAGCAGTATTTAAATAATCGAAGTTCGCTTCATCATCTGCAGAATTAATAAAGACCAATCATGCAATGCTGCAGCTTAATAAATATCTTAATGTTTTCATAGTTCTGTTTTTTTATTTAGTATCCTGGGTTTTGTGGCCAGGTATTACCTGCTAATTGAATTTCTATCAAAGGAATTGGAAAAACCTCATTCTTTCCTGCTGTAAAACCGTCTATTTCTTGAGCTGCCCGCCCTGTTCTTACCAGATCAAAAAATCTATGTCCTTCTCCAACCAGTTCTACACGTCTTTCATGATAAATGGCATTTGTCAAGTTATTTCCCGTAAAACTGACATCGTCCAATTGAGCTCTGTCTCTAACTCTGTTTAAATATGTTAAAGCTCTAGCATCACTTATTCCTCCCCGATTTAATGCTTCGGCCGCCATTAGTAAAACATCTGCAAATCTGATTGCTCTGTAGTTATTTGGGTTTGTTAAGTTAGCATCACCTGTGTTTAAATCACCCTGACGAGAAATGTACTTTCTATTAAAATAACCTGTATGCTCATAGCCAGTTGAGTAGGTTGCTCCAGTTTGAGATGCCCATAACTCTATATCTAATATTGCAACATCTTTTCTAACATCACCATCTTCAAATTCATCAACCACTTCTTGCGTAGGAACATTAAAGCTAAATCCAGACTCAAAAACCGGTCCCGTGTAATTACGAATTCCATTAAAACCAACTGCTACGTTACCTTCACTACACTGTAAACACCCAAAACCAGCACCTTCTTGGTCAGTATATTGTACTTCGAAAACAGACTCGATATTATTTTCATTATCGTTTTCGAACATGGTAGTATAATCATCTAACAAATCATAAGGCCCATTATTGATTAAATCCTCAAGCACTGTTGCAGCTTCATTAAATTTATCCTGATACAGATATGCTTTTCCCAACAAAGCTTGTGCTGCTCCTTTGGTAACACGACCAACTTCTGACTGCACGTAAGGAAGGTTTGCTATTGCGTAAATTAAATCATCTTCAATTTGTGCATAAACTGTTGCTTTAGGAGTTCTTTCTATGGTAAATTGATCCCCAAACTGAATTCTTGTGTCTACAGCAAAAGGAATGTCTCCAAACCATTTTACCAATTCAAAATAATAGTAAGCTCTTAAAAATCTTGCTTGACCTAAAACATTGTTTTTATTTGGGAAATCCGTTTTATCCTGAAATTCAAGAATAAAGTTTGCACGATTAACACCTCCATACATCCAACTCCAAACATCTCTTAAATTGGCATTGTTTGGTGTATGAATCATATCGTCTATTTCCTGAAATCCAATTACGTCTGTTGCGCTTTCGCCTCCACATAGTGTGTTGTCTGAAGCTATTTCGCCGAGCATAACATTGACATATGTTGATTGTAAACCATCGTATGCTCCTATTAATGCTTTTTGGTAATCTTCTTCTGAATTGAAATAATCATCAGAGTTTTCATCAAGTGAATCTACATATACAAAATCATCACTGCATGAAAACACTAGTAAGAATAAAATGAAGATATTTTTAAGTTTTAAATTTTTCATAACTGTTTAATTAAAATTTTAAGTTAACTCCAAGTAAGAATGTTTTCGCACTAGGATAAAATCCTTGATCGATTCCACCACCAATTGGTGCACCAGAGGATGCTGTTGGATCGTAGCCCTTATATTCTGTTAGTGTAAACAGATTGCTTGCCGAGATATAAAATCTCATCTTATTTATTTTTGAATTTTCAAGACATTTATCAGACAAACTATATCCTAATTGTACATTTTGTAATCGCACAAAAGATCCATCTTCAATAAAAAAATCTGAAAACAAGCCATTAGAGTTAGCTCCTGTAGTTACTCTTGGAAACGTACTACTTGTACCTTCTCCTGTCCATCTATCTAAATAATAAATACTTTTATTTGTTAAATTTTGATTACGCTCATAGTTTCTAACAATTTCATTACCTACAGATGCAAATGCATAGGCAGCAAAATCAAAATTCTTATAATCGAAAGAAAGATTAAGTCCCATTGTAGCATCAGGAAGTGGATTACCTAAATCTGTTTTATCATCGTCATCAATAATTCCATCATTATTAATATCAACAAATCTTAAATCTCCCGGTTGCACTGCACCATTAATTGTAGGATAAGCATCAACATCGGCTTGATTTTGAAAAACACCATCCGTTTTATAACCTCTAAAATATCCTATCACATGGCCAGCCTCCATTCTTGAAGGTGGATCTTGTCCTACTCCAAATGAGCCTCCTGCAATGAAACCTCCATCAGCAGTAACCTCAACAACGTTATTTTCAATTGCAGTTACGTTATACTTTACACTAAAGCTTAAATCATCACTTAAATTATCAGCGTAACCAATAGAGAATTCAAAACCTTTATTTTCAACTGTTCCTGCATTAACAACAGGTGCTCCAGATCCTGGTGCTCCTACACCAAGTATTCCTGACACTTGTGGTATTACCAATAAATCTTCTGTTGTTCTTTTGAAATAATCTGCAGTAATATCTACTTTATTGTTAAATAGTCTTGTATCAATTCCTATATCCCAAGTCTTTTGTTTTTCCCAACGTATTTCAGGATTTGCAACAGCACCTGCTGCCACACCAAATGCTAATTCGTCATCAAAAACATAAGTGCCTTCACCATTTAATAAAGAAACAAATCTGTAGTCTGGAATTCTATCATTACCCAAAATACCATAAGATCCTCTAAACTTTAGAAAGTTTATAACGTTACTATCTTTTAGAAAGTCTTCATCTGAAGCAATCCAACCTATAGAGCCCGTTGGAAAATACCCAAATTTATTTTCTGGACCAAATTTTGTAGAGCCATCTCTACGGATTACAGCCGAAAGTAAATATTTGCCATCGTAATCGTATTGTAGCCTTGCAAAATATGACAACAATCTTGAATCGAACGTTGGATTTCTTCCTAGTGCCTGATTTATGTTTTCTACATCACGAGCTTCATCAATATTAGCGTTTTGAACCATATTATCTCTAATATCATAACCTCTAAACCCAGTGAACTCTCCTGTAGTTTTTAAAACCTCTGTAAATAATTGTACATTAACCTTATGCACATCATTAAAAGTATTTTCATACTGTATAAATGCATTAAATGTATAATCTCTAAAATAATTCAGTCCTTCAAATACTTCACTTCTGTCCTTATTAAAAACTTTTCCACTTCCATAAAATACAATTGGGCTAAATACTTTATTTCTTACTTCAGCATAGTTGAACTGTATACTTGCTTGTGCAGTAAAATGGTCCAGAAAATTATAGGCTAAACTAGCGTTACCACTTAATTTACTAACCTTTGTTCTATTGTAAGAATTTGCCATTTGGGCAATTGGATTTATGACTTCATTACCTAAACCTTCCGCCAATGTAAATTCGCCATTTTCATCTCTTACAGATAACGTTGGTGACATATTAAGTGCATTAAAAAGTACTGAACCCAATGCATTTTCACTTAAGTTCTTTTTATTTGTAAATGAGTATATTAATCCTGAATTAAATTTAAAATTCTCTAAAAAATCTACACTATAATTTGCTTTTTGAGTAAATCTGGTGAATTTAGAATCAGTACCACCTACAATACCATCCTGAGTTAAGTATGAACCACTGAAGGCATAGGAAGATTTTTCTTTACCTCCTTTAATTGTGATTGCATTACTAAAGATTGGAGCATTTTGAAAGACCTTGTCCTGCCAATCTGTGCCTTCTCCAAGTACAGACAGATCTGAATATGGTGGTGTGCTTCCTCCAGCTGCAAATGCCTCGTTGATTAAAACGGCATATTCCGTTGCGTTCAAAGCAGGAATTTCTCTAGTAGTTTGTTGAAAACCACCATACGCATTATACTCTATAGTAAGCGGCATTTCTTTTCTACCTGTTTTGGTTGTAATTAATATTACGCCATTGGCCGCTCTTACACCATAAATACCGGCTGTAGCATCTTTGAGGACATTGATCGTTTCAATATCGTTGGGGTTAATCACACTTAAATCTTCAATGACATTGCCATCAACTAAAATTAAAGGTCTACTATCTCCATTGGTTGATACACCTCTAATACTAATAGTAGAACCACTACCCGGAGAACCAGATGTAGACGTAATGTTAACACCAGCAACTTGTCCTTGCAATGCTTGCTCTACTTGCGTAGGTTTTAAAGCTTCAATGGTTTCTGCACCAACTACAGAAACGGCTCCTGTAATTTCTTTTTTAGTTTGAGTACCATAACCTATCACAATAACTTCATCAAGCTTTGCAATATCAGGTACTAACTGAATATTTAAGTTTGAGTTGTCATTAACAACAACCTCATAGGTAAGATACCCAAGATAGCTGAACGATAATGTTGATCCAGGTTCTACATCTGAAATGGTAAAATTACCATCAAAATCAGATACTGTTCCTTTTGTTGTATTCTTAACGAGAATGTTCGCTCCAGGAACTGGAAAACCACTTTCTGCATCTGTTATTGTCCCGCTTATTTCAATATTCTGCCCACTAGCATATGTAAAGAAACATAGTGTTAGAATTTTTAGGAAAATTTGTCTCATCGAAAATCAAGTTTTTTATTTCCTCAAAACTATTAAATTGAATTGCGATTATGACAAATTAAACCTCAACAAAAAACATACAAATTAAAAAAAGGATATAATTTTTGCTAAATCCTTAATTTTAGCTATACTTTATGAATAACCCAACAATCCGAGACTTAAAAATGTAGTGGTAATGTTGTGGCAAATGTAAGAAATGTTAAGGTCTTAAACTTTCAATATATAATCTGTTAAGCTATCGTCATGGGATAAATTCATTTTTTTTCTTAATCTATATCGTTTTACTTCCACACTTCTTGATGATATGTTAAGTAAAGGTGCTATTTCTTTGGATGATAAGTTAAGCCTTAAATAAGCGCACAATCTTAAATCGTTGTGCGTTAAATTTGGATGTATATTTTTAATTTTTTTAAGGAAGTCTTTATCAGCGTTATTGAAAGCCTCTTCAAAAACATTCCAATCGTCTGTATGGTTGAGATTTTTATCAATTATTTTTATAACCTTATTAAGATTACTAACATTTTCAACTTTTTTGAGTTCTGTTTTAATATTATTTAAGAATTCATTTTTCTTTATTAGACTCATAGTTGAAATATTCAACTCTCTATTTTTACTTTCAATATCTTGCTTTAGTTTGTCATTATTAAACTGCATTAACTGCTGTTGGTTTTCAAGTTTTTTAAGCTCTAATTCTTTGGTTGTTTTTTCGAGTAATTTCTCTCTTTGTTTTTTGTAGTATCTTTTGTAAACATTGTGCATGAATAACGAAAACAATAGAACAAATAGAAAATAAAACACTATGGCAGTATTTGATAAATACCAAGGCCTTGCTATTTTAAAACTATACGCTACTGTATTGCTTGATTCTATATTACCTATACGGCCTTTTACAATAAAAGTATAATTTCCATAAGGTAGGTTTTCAAACTTTTCGCTTGGACTTTCGGACCATTCACTCCAATTATCATAAATACCTTTAAGCTTATATTGGTATTCAGTCTGATAATATTTTTGATATTCTGGAATCCCAAATGAAAACTCAAAATTGTTCTCATTATTTTTGAAATCACCAAAAACTTCTTTACTCACTAAATTTAGTGAATCTAGACTTTTGTATTTACTAACACTAATTGATGTAATATCTATATTATATATTTTTTCAACTAATTTGTTTAAGTCTAGTATAAAATAACCTGTAGAAGTTCCTAAAAGATATTGTTCATCTTTTAAATACGTAATATTTTCAGAATCTGTTACATCTTTACGCAAAATAACCGGAAAGGGAATTCTATTTATTTCTGGCACATCACTAAATTTTCCAGGAGTGATATAACTTATTCCTTTAGCAGAAAATCCCCAAAGTTTATTTGTTTTTTTATCGTTAACTAACTTGCCTGAAGTATATTCTCTTTTGTTATAAATTTGACTAAACAAAGAATCTCTATTAAAAACTTCCAGGATAGTATCATATTTAAATACGCCATCTTTATATGCATACAAAATATCGCCTTTATATTTGATAAGGCTAGAATTTAAGCCTTTACCAACTGAAGTCTCTTTATTATATTCAATTACCTTACTAAATTTTTCATCTACTTTTAATTTGAAAACACCTTTGTATTCATGGCTAACAAATATCTGATTCGTATTTTTAAGAATTTCCAAGTACTTACTAGAGATGTCAAAACCTTCTATTTTATTTCTAAATGTCCAGGTATTATTTTTCTTTTCTATAACATTAAGACCGTTATAATTTCCTTGAATGAGGATGTTTTTATTTTGATCAACCGCTTTAATATTCCATGTTCCAGGAATATCTACAATTTTTTCAGCCTTTGAATCTTTTATTCTAAACGTACCTCTATTATGACCACAAAACAGAATGTTCTCAATCTCAACCAAGCACCAAACTTGACCTTGAGTTCCTTTTACAAACTGAAAATTGTTATTACTTGATAACGATTTAAAAAATAACCCTTGATTAGTTCCTAAATACAACATATTTTCATAAACTGCCGAAGTATAAACAGTTCCTATGTCGCCTTTTTCATCATTATAAACTTTAAAAGGAGACTTTATATTAATGCAATTGATACCATTATCTAGACCAAGCCAAATATTGTTTTCAACGTCTTCGAAAATTGAAAGTACTGTGTTATTACTTAAACCAGTAGACCTATTAATATCATAATTAATTTCTCCTTCTAAAGTAATGTGAAATATTCCATTAGATATTGTACCCAAAACAAAGCTTGAATCTTGTAATTCGATACTATTATAAACACTTACTCCAGAAAGATCTTTGTTTGCTGGAACGTCCCATCTGGAAATCTCTTGATTTCTTAAAATATAAAATCCATCATTTTCTGTTAATAGTAAAAATCCGCCATTATAATCATATATATTGATTATTTGGTTTTGGCTAAAAATTGGGTTATTATTAACTAGTTTTGGCTCTCCATTTTCGATTTTATATAGTGCGTCATTGTCCTTCTGAAAATAGATGCCATCTGATAATTTAAAGGCTTTTGGAGCTTCTGAATCAATAAAACTGTAAGCATTGTCTTTTTTATGATATATATATATTCGTTTTAGTGACTGAAACAATATCCAGTCTTCTATTTCAATAATATTCCATATTTCCTCATCATCCAAAAAAGGAATTGATAAGCTTTGAGATAAAGATGTGTAAACTAATTTTCCAAATTCTGTTGGTTCCCAATAACCAAACTCTCTGTAGCTTCCTGTATAAATTTTGTCATCAATTACATTTACAGACCTTATTATAGTTTCGTTTGGTGAATTATAGAGCTGCCATTTGGCTCCGTTGTACTCTAGCAAACCTTTATTATTTGCTACATAAATATATTTATTGTTTGCCTGTGATATGCTCCAATTTTGATTTTCAGCACCATAAGTTTCCGGTGAAAATATTTCAATAGGTGGGATTTCCTGTCCAAAAAGATACAAAGACCAGAAAAAGGACACCACAACAATATACCGAAAGTACCTCAACATAAAATTTTTGTAAGATTACTAAATTAAACAAAAAAAGTAAACCTCTATTTCAAAGCCCTTTTCATTATACTAACTGGATGCTCTGCTATTCTATTTGTTCCATCAAAAATTTGATGCCTGCAACTAGTCCCTGATGCAACTATAGTAGTTGTTTTTTCTGTATTTCGTATTTTAGGAAATAAAGTGTCCTCTCCTACTTGCATACTTAAATCAAAATGTTCTTTTTCATAGCCAAAAGAACCAGCCATACCACAACATCCAGAATTTATAATACTCACTGAATAATTTTGAGGTAAGTTGAGCATTGCAAAAGTTGGTTCAATACTGCCTAATGCCTTTTGATGGCAATGTCCATGGATTTTAATAATCATTGCATCATTTGTGAATTGATTGGGTAAAATTTGTCCATTAGAAATTTCGCGTTTTATAAACTCTTCAATTGTAAACGTAAAAGACGCCACCTTTAGAGCATCACTTTTATTATTGGTTAGTCTTAAATATTCGTCTTTAAATGATAAAATTGCTGAAGGTTCAATGCCAACCAATGGTATTTCTTCTGAAACAAGATTGCTGAAAATTGAAATGTTTTTATTGGCAATCTGTTTTGCCTCATCGAGAAATCCTTTAGAAATATAACTTCTCCCACTTTCTTCATGATTAATAATATGAACTTTATAACCTAGTTGTGTTAAAAGTTGAAAAGCATCAATACCAGTTTGTACGTCATAAAAATTTGTAAACTCATCAACAAACAAATAGACTTCACCTTTATCAAGATCAGTGTCTAAAAATTGATGTTGATTTTTATTATGCCATTTTCTAAAAGTAATTGATGCCAATTTAGGCATGCTTCTGTTTGTAGCTATTCTCAATAAACGCTTAACCAAAGTTGCATTAAGAAGTGTGTTTGTGATTTTTGGGAAAATACTACCAAGTTTATTGTATTTAACATTATTGGCAATTAGTTTGTCTCTAAAAGATGGTGGGTTTTCTTTTTGATATTGATACAAAAATTCTGCTTTAAAGCTTGCTACATCAACATTGCTTGGACACTCACTAGAACATGCCTTACAGCTTAAACAAAGATCAAAAACCTCTTTAAGTTCTTTATGGTTGAACTTATTTGCTTTATCTGAATTAGTAAGGAATTCCCTTAAGGTATTAGCTCTAGCTCTAGTCGTGTCTTTCTCATTCCTTGTGGCTCTGTAGCTGGGACACATTGTTCCTCCAGCTGAAGGTAATTTTCGGCAGTCTCCAGAACCATTACATTTTTCAGAAGCTCTTAAAATACCCAATGAATCTGAAAAATCCAATATGGTTACAATTTCAGGTTCATTTCTATCTACTTCATATCTCAAAGATTTATCCATTGGATATGCATCCACAATTTTACCTTTATTGAATACATTATTAGGATCGAATGCAGCTTTAATACGTTTAAGTAATTGATAATTCTCGTGACCTATCATTAAGGGTAAAAATTCACCTCTCACAATACCATCACCATGTTCACCACTTAAAGAGCCTTTGTATTTTTTTACCAGTTTTGCAATTTCAGTAGTTATTTCTCTAAATAAAGAAACATCCTTTTTTTCTTTTAAATTTAATATTGGTCTTAAATGAATTTCACCTGCTCCAGCATGTGCATAATAGACAGCTTTCTGTTTGTAGTTATCCATCATGCTTGTAAACTCCGAGATATAACTTGGTAAATCTTGTAAGTCTACTGCAGTATCTTCGATACAAGCAACAGCTTTGGCATCGCCTACCATATTACCTAATAAGCCCAATCCTGCTTTTCTCAATTCTATGACTTTGTTTATATCATCTCCATAGAGTTTAGGATAAGCATAACCATAGTTGTGTGTTTTTAAATCCTTAATCAAGTTATTTGCTAACGTTTCTGTCTCTTCTTTAGATTCTGCTCTGATCTCTAGCATTAAAATAGCTTCTGGGTCACCTTCAATAAAAAATCTGTTTTTGGATTGTTCTTTATTATTTTTAGTACAATCTAAAATAGTCTTGTCTAATAACTCACAAGAATATAAGTTGTGTTTCATAGCACTAACTGTGGCCTCCAAACTCTTTTGAATGCTATCAAAATGAGGCACAACAAAAACTGTTTCTTTAGGAGGTAAAGTATCCAGCTGCAAGGTTATTGAGGTTGTAAATGCCAATGTGCCTTCACTGCCGCAAAGTAACTTTGCAATATTCATTTTTTCTGATAAACCATTTTCAGTTTTATCATCCAAGAAGATGTCAACTGAATAGCCAGTATTCCTTCTATGAATTGAAGCTTTAGGAAATTGTGCATGGATTTCGGCTTGTGTTACCTTATCAGATAATTCATCTAATATGGTTTTATATATCTCACCTTCAATATTTTTTTTTTCTCCTTTTGCTTTAAATTCTTCTAAAGAGTGATTATTGAAAACAACTTCGGTTCCATCAGATAGAATTGCTTCAATCTCTAATACTTTGTCTCTTGTAACACCATATTTAATTGATGTTGAGCCTGAAGAATTGTTGCCTACCATTCCACCAATCATGCAACGGTTACTAGTTGAAGTGTTTGGAGCAAAAAACAAACCATAAGGCTCCAAAAAATTGTTTAACTCATCTCTGATAATTCCTGGCTGTATAGTAATAGTATTTTGCTCTTGATTAAAGCTTAATATTTTTGTGAAGTGCTTTGAAATGTCTACAACGATCCCTTCTCCAACACACTGACCTGCCAACGAAGTACCAGCAGCTCTGGGAATAAGTGTTATACCTTCTTGATTGGCAAAGGCAATTAATTGCTTAATATCACTTTTATCTTTTGGATAAGCAACAGCCGTTGGTAACATTCGGTAAACCGAAGCATCTGTTGCATACATACTTTTATGCAGATCATCAAAAAAAAACTCTCCTTTTAATGTTTTAGAGAGTGTATTTAGCTTATTATTAATTGGTGTTGTGGGCATTTAAATAAATTAAAACTAATCTTTTAAAATCTTTGGGATTAAATCATGTTTATTTTGTTCTAATTTAGTGAGATAAAATCAATAATTGAAATTACAAGTAAATAAAAAACCAGATACACTTTTATCTAGTTTTTTGTAGCGGGAGCTGGATTAACTCGCTATAGCTCGTTGGGCCATTGAAGGGCTTTTGCAACAAACCAAATTTTAATATAAAATTTACTTTTTTTTCGGAATTTCGATTTTACGAAACAAGTTTCAAAAATCTCATTCACAAAAAAAGCCAAACACTTTCGTATTTGGCTTATTGTAGAGCGTACAGAAAAATTGTCGAACCAAATTATTTATGAATTTGAAAAATTTTCTTTTTTTATCAATAATTAGAAATACTTATATTCTTAATATTAAGAGGGTTAATTTGATATTTATATAACCTGGTTGCGGATAGATAAGCCAGCCAATTTGTTTTCCTTTTTATTTTTTATTACTAAATGTTCACTCATTTAAAGATAAAGTGCCTTTGAAGGAGATAATTGTAAATTTAAACGTCAGGAAAAAATAAATAAAGTGCATTACTGCGTAATGCGTTTTTTTATGCGCGGTGCTGAAGTGGGTAAATGAAAGGAGCGACATCCTGAAAGGGATTGAGTGTATGAAGTTTACCTACCGCAGGCACATGGGTACATTTGATAATTACCGTAACCGAAAGATAGCTAAATTGATATAAATTCCGATTAGGAATTACAGTCGTGATGAACTATAGCGTTGTTGGATATAGTTTTTAATCTTCTCTATTGTTACAGCATCATTAGCTTTACTTTCATAAAATTGATTTGTAAGTTCAGAAGTCAAATTAGCATCATCAAGCATTTTTATAAATAATTCTTTCGAAATTTTTGTTTCAATAATTATTTGACTATCATCAAAACTATAAATCATCTTGTTTCTTAAGGCTGGATGTGTCTTTGTGAAAGTTATAATTACAGCATTAGGTGTATTATTTCTTAAAACTGGCGAATTTCTAATTTTTAGTACCTTTCTTGCAAAACCTATATTACTCAACTAAAACGTTAAACCATCTGTTGTATAAAGGAAATTTAAAGCTTGAATTAATTGAATGCTTGCATTTGCTTCTTTTACAATTACATCATGAAACCCATATGTCCTTTCTAGAAGTTTTAGCTCTGTAAAGATGAATGTGTCA
>DATGBV010000013.1:0-14228 GCA_035312485.1 Flavobacteriaceae bacterium
TATCCTTGCAATGCACAAAGCTATTGATCGCTTAAAAAATGAGCCGGAATTTATAATCGTAGACGGCAATAAATTTAAACCCTACAAAAACATTCCTTATAAAACTATTGTTAGGGGCGATTCTAAATATATGAGTATTGCTGCTGCTTCAGTACTTGCAAAAACTTACAGAGATGAATATATGTGTACTATTCATAATGAATATCCCGTGTATAATTGGAAACAAAATAAAGGCTATCCAACCAAAGAGCATCGTGAAGCCATAAAAAAATACGGAATAAGTAAGTATCACAGAAAATCCTTTAGATTATTACCCAAACAACTAACATTTGATTTATGAAATATTTGAGTTTGTTTTTTTTAATCATTTCGTTTATTAGTTGTGAATATGAAAGCACTAAAACAGCTAAACTTATCAATTATGTCCCAGATGAAACATTTGCTATTGTCTCGGTAAATAATTTTGATGATTTAAGGAGCAGTTTAAACAATAATGATTTATATGGATTAATTTCCAACTCTAAATTTCATCAAGAATTAAGTAAAGAATTAGGATTTTTTGAATTTTTTAAACCAACTAGTAAAGTACTCCTATGCTTTTCTAAAGATGCAAACAACCAAACACAATATACTGTCGTAACAAAAAATGAAAATCAAATTTTGCAGACAGATTCTTTATCAAACTATGCAGAAGAAATCCTTACATATAAAGACAAAAAGATATTAAAGCATACAACAGACAATTCATTCTACAGTACAATTAATGATAGTATCCTAACGATTTCCACGTCATTAAAAGTTGTTGAAGAGTCTAATATTAGCAAAAGAATAAATCCAGAATTGGAAAAACTGTACAATACTACTAACCCAGACAAACCAATGTCTGTTTTATTAAACATAAAAGAGAATACGCCTTTACATTCTTTTTTTGTTAACGACTCTATTAGTACAAAACAACTATCAAATTTCATTTCTGTAGATGTGGATGTGTCTCAAAAAGAAATACTTATAAATGGAGTCACAAAGGCAACAGATTCAAACCAAAGTTTAATTAATATTTTTAAAGGTTTAATTCCGCAAAAAAATCAAATGGCAACTATAACGCCGTCTAATACTGATGGATTCTTAAGTTTTACATTTAGTGATTTCAATCAATTCAGGGAAAATTTAAATAAATTCGAGACTATTGATTCTACAGCTTCAACCTTTGCTTTATTTGACAGTATTAAAGAAGTTGGAGTTATTTATGATGATGGTGAAAAAGCTGTTATCTTGAATTCTATTGATTCTGGTTTGACCAAAGAAGCTCTATTGTCCGAACAAAATCTTGTTTCAAATTTTAGGCAAATTGATATCTACAATTTTAGTGATGAAGATTTGTTTTCAGAAGTTTTTTACCCATTTATCACTTTCAATAAAGCTTCCTACTATTGCATTATTGAAAACTTTTTTGTCTTTAGTGATAATGTGAAAACTATTCAGAATATAATTTCAAGTTATCTGAATAAAACCACTTTTGATAATAGTCAGTACTTTACTGATATTGAGAACCAATTAAGTGACCAATCTTCCTTACTAACAGTTATAAATGGACAAGGTTTAAACAGTATTTTAAGCAAAAATTTACAAGAAAACCTAAATGCTAATCTAAATGATTATAAAGCATCTGCCCTACAGTTTGTTTACGACAACAATTTTGCACATATAAATGGAATTATAAATAAAAGCAGTAAAAAAGGTTCTGAAAATTCAGTTTCAGAAGAATTGAATATAAAATTAGATTCAGATTTATTGATAGACCCACAACTAGTTACAAACCACTACACCAAGGAGAAAGAAATTGTAGTGCAAGATATCAACAACAATTTGTATTTAATTTCCAATAAAGGAAAAATTCTTTGGAAGAAAAGAATAAACGGTCAGGTTCTTGGTAAAATAGAACAGATAGATATTTACAAAAACGGAAGGCTTCAATTGTTGTTTGCAACACCTCACAGAGTTTACTTAATTGACAGAAACGGAAATGATGTTGCACCATTTCCAGGAAATTTCAACGATGAAATTACACAGCCATTATCTGTTTTTGATTATGATAATAAAAAGAACTACAGACTTGTGGTTACTCAAGGCAAAAATGTTATCATGTACAATGCATTGGCTCAAGTAGTAAAAGGATTTACTTTCAAATCAGCAAAAAGTAGAATTATTCAGCAGCCACAGCATTTCAGAATTGGCAGTAAAGACTATATAGTCATAAAAACCGAAAAAGAATTACATATTTTAAACCGAACTGGAAAAACAAGAGTTAAGCCAAAAACTTCAAATAACTATTCAGATCAATTGGTCTATATCTATAGAAACAAATTTACCACTACCTCAAAGGATGGTGATTTAATTAGTATAGACCAAAACGGCAATGTCGCTTCTCAAGATTTAAATATTTCAGAATTACATAATATAGATGCAACAAGTAAAACTTTAGTGGCTCAATACGAAAACAAATTACGCATTAAAGAGAGAATTGTTGAGTTGGACTACGGAAATTATTCTAAACCAAAAATATTCTATATAAACGATAAAATTTATGTGACAGTAACAGACCTGCAAGCACAAAAAATTTATCTTTTTGATAGTCAAGCCAAACTATTATCCAATTTCCCTGTTTACGGAAATTCTCAAATTGTGTTGGATAAAATAGACACAGACAATAATCTGGAATTTATAGTGAAAGGAGAAAGCAATGGTATTCTTATTTACAAAATAAATTAGGTATCACTTTGATTATTAAATAAATAATTTTTACTTTTAGTCCTCTCTCTCACGATTAATTAATTGCCTATCTATTAGTCCCAAACTAATTTGATCAGAAAACCAAGCTTTTGTGAATTGTTAGCAATAAATAACAACTAAATAACTATGACTATTATTAAACCCAAGACACAATATAAGCTTCTAATCATTCTCTTTTCCTTAATAGTAAATTACTCAATACAAGCCCAAACCAAAAAAATAAAACGTCCTGGCAGTTCTGTTGGAATAGCCAGCGTTGATAATTTTGTACGTAATTCATTCGACCTTTACGATAAAGTATATATGTATGATACATATGCAGTAGCAGGCACTCCAATAGATGATAGTGCTATTGATGTATTAGAAGATACATTGGAAGATTTAACCATTATTAGCCAAAGTACACCTAATATTATTTCAGATTTAGATGGACAAGGAGCTTTTAAACAAGCCAAAGCTACACTACAAATTAATAAAGCAAAAAAAGCATTAAACTATAGTATTAAAACTGCAAAAAAATTATTAACCGAAAACAAAAAAGAAGGTGAAGATGATATTGATTCTACCGAAGAAGAAATAGATTCTCCTGGTGAAGTTATAGAAGACCCAACTATTAATTCTGGCTCTGAAGATGAGACTGTTGCAGACGAAAACGCATCAGATAATTTAGAAATTTACAGCAAGTTCGATTTTGTTCCTGGTGACAAACTCATTTTTTTCGACGATTTCTCTCAAGACTTTATTGGAGATTTCCCTAGTAAATGGAACACCAATGGTTCTGGTGAAGTTGTAAAGTTAAATAAAGCAGAAGGCAATTGGTTTGAATTTAAACCTGGTTATGGTATAATCTATTTGCCATTAGTAAATGAAAAACTACCTGAAGAATATACTATAGAATTTGATCTATTTACAGAAGGACTTGGAAAAGTAACATCATCTACTGCAAGACTTTATGTCACTTTAGATGATAATAATGGCTTCAAAAATGGTAGGGCCTATGCATTTACAACCATCCCTTTTGGCCAATATGGTGCTTTTGGTATTCAGGTACGAAATACTGATCCAGAAGCAACAAAAATTAATGCCACTATAACTGCTGATATAAGAAAAGCTGTAGTTAATAATCCGCACATTTCTATTGCCGTAAACCAAAAACGTTTTAGGATGTGGGTAAATGAAAAAAAATATGTAGATATTCCTCAATTTATTTTCGATCCCAGTAAAATTGGTTTTTTAAAATTCAATCTTATGGGAACAAAAGATGGCGTGGAACGCATTTTTATTCAAAATCTAAAAATCGCTGAAGGTGGTATCGATTTAAGACGTACATTAATGAGCGAAGGGCGTGTATCTACAAACGGTATTTTGTTTGATTCAGGTTCTGCAAACATCAAACCTCAATCTTATGGATTAATTAGGCAAATCTCACAAGTGCTTTCACAGGACGATAATTTAAGATTAAATATTATTGGACATATAGATGCAGATGGTAGCGATGAAAGTAATTTAGAATTGTCTAAATCACGTGCAGACGCCGTTAAGAATGCCTTAATTGAAATTTATAAAATTGGTGCCACCAGGCTTGAAACCGAAGGCAAAGGTGAAAGTGAACCTGTAGGCGATAATGCTACAACAGATAGAAAAGCACAAAACAGGCGTGTAGAATTTGTAAAAATATAACGGTAACCAAATCGATGCAGCCCTTAATCTAGAAACGTCAAAGTGTTATACTTTGGCGTTTCGAATTTTTAACCTTCGCTTCAAATAAATTAGAAAAATGATTGATTAATTTTTCTTTAACTTCATCTAAATCTATTTCCTTTTTACCCAATTCAACATTTAATGAAGTCACTGCTTTACCACGTATACCACATGGAATCATCAAATCAAAATAACCCAAATTGGCATTTACATTCAATGCAAAACCGTGCATAGTTACCCAACGGCTTGCACGAACTCCCATAGCACAAATCTTTCTAGCGAATGGCGTACCAACATCCAACCAAACACCAGTTTCTCCTTTGCTGCGTTCTGCTTTAAGTCCATATTCAGCCAAAGTAAGAATAATCACCTCTTCCAAAAAACGAAGGTATTTATGAATATCTGTAAAGAAATTATCAAGATCCAAAATAGGATAACCTACAATCTGTCCTGGCCCATGATAGGTAATGTCGCCTCCTCTATTCACTTTGTAAAACGTAGCATTTTTCTCTTTCAATTGGTCTTCATTCACCAAAAGGTTAGAAATATCTCCACTCTTACCCAATGTATAAACATGTGGATGCTCCACAAAAAGAAAATAATTGGGTGTTTCTATATTAGAGTTTTCTCTTCTATTCTTGATTTTAGTGTCTACAATACCTTTGAATAAAAGCTCCTGATAATCCCAGGTTTCTTTGTAATCTTTACTTCCTAAATCTTGTATCTCGACCACTTTATTCATAGCCTACAAAGATAAGTATTTTATCTGTTTGGATTGTTAAGAATAACCAAAGCTGCTATAACTCCTGGTACCCAACCACAAAGCGTTAATAAAAAAACAATAAGTATAGAACCACAACCCTTATCAAAAACCGCTAATGGTGGAAATAGAATAGAAAATAAAACGCGCCAAAAACCCATAATGATGATTATATTTAATTGATGTATTTATTTGACGTATTATGAAATAAATTGTTACATGATGTCAAAAAAACGAATTTATTTTTAATTAATTTTAAGTAGTTTCGTGTTATGAAGATTTATTTTCTTTTCACAATCGGCTTCTTTTTTTCGCTTTCAGTAAAAGCTCAATATGTATTTGAGGGAGAAGTAGATCAAGCACATCTGGAAAATAGTGTGTATCTATCTCTTATTGAAGATTACAGGAAACTGTCTGGTGTTTTTTCTGAACAAATTATTTCAAAACAATCTATTGATTCTTTAGGTCAGTTTCAATTTTCAGGTAATCAATTGGAAACGGAAAATAGAATCTATAGAATTCATATTGATAATTGCAAAGAAAGTGAACAGGAACAAAATCATTTTGATGGTCATTGTGATGATAGTAAAGAAATACTTTTCATAGCAAAAAATACTGATACCATTGAGTTTCCGTTTTCGTTTGATAATCAAATTTTTTGTCAAGTGAACTCCAATAACGCCAAAGCCAATGCTTTTGTGAGAATAGATTCATTAAAAGAGGTTATGAAATATGATTATGGTGAATTTAGAAGCGAAGCTAACAGAAAATTAAATAACAAAAAATGGTTTAAAACACTTCAGGATTTTGGTATACAATTAGATGAACCTTTAGCAGAATTGTCCATTTATGCTTTTTTGTCTGATAGAAGCAATAACTTTCATCAATACTATTTAGAGGATTTGAAAACGAATTCATATTACGATGATCTTTCAGCTCGTTTAAATTCACATTATCCAAACTCAATGTATGTTAGACAATATGAAAATGAATTAAATGCTGATAAATTTAGTGTTGAGGAATCAAATAAAACATCGTCAGGGAAATGGTCTACTTTATTGTTGATTTTCTTTGGAATCTCTCTTGTTTTAAACGGCTTTCTATTATATCGATTAATTAAAAGGAAAGGCAAAAATAAATCAGATTTAAAATCTACTCTTACAAAACAAGAACAGAATATACTTCAACTTTTACTAGAAGATAAAAGTAACAAAGACATTGCGGAAGCTTTATTTGTAAGTGTAAGTACCGTTAAAACGCATGTAAACAACGTTTATAAAAAGCTAAATGTACAAACAAGAAATGAAGTTAAAACTCTGTTTAACAAATGATTACATTTTTTCATACTAGGTACTAGTACTCATTTCAAACCACAAAATTATCTTTTTTACAAAATATTTTACCAAGTTTGTTTTCATATTAATCATAAAAACGAACATTATGACAACTTTAAACAAACAACGTAAATCTTATTTAGTAATAGCAATTCTATTATTAATTTCCACATTAGGCTTTTCACAAGAAGAAACTATATCTGAAAAAATAGGTGAATTTTCCTTTGAAACAGATGTGATAGATTACGGAACCATTCAACAAAACGCAGATGGTGTAAGGGTTTTTAAATTCACCAATGTAGGAGACGCTCCAATTGTTATTTCAAAAGCAAAAGGGTCTTGTGGTTGTACAGTACCAACGTATAGTGAAAATGTAATTGCTCCAGGAGATACTGGTGAGATTTCAGTAAAGTATGCCACAAATAGAATTGGTAAATTTACAAAGACAGTAACCTTAACTTCAAATGCTTCAGAGCCTACAAAAGTATTAAGAATAAAAGGTGAAGTTTTAAAACCTGTAGAATAAAATTACTTTCATCAATCAAATCTCTAAAAGTTGTATGCTAATTTTTTGAAATAATGTAATTTTGCAGTTCAAAATTAATTAGCATGCAGCTTTCAGAACAAGAATTAGTAAGACGCGAGAAATTAAGTAAGTTAAGAGCATTAGGAATTAATCCTTATCCTGCCAATTTATATCCTGTTAACCATACTTCAAAACAGGTGAAAAATACGTTTTCTGAAGGTAAAAAAGTTGTCGTTGCAGGCAGATTAATGTCTAGACGTATTCAAGGGAATGCAAGTTTTGCAGAACTCCAAGACAGCGAAGGAAGAATTCAAGTCTATTTTAATCGCGATGAAATTTGTTCTGGCGATGATAAATCAAAATACAACGAGGTCTACAAAAAACTTTTGGATATTGGAGACTTTATTGGCATTGAAGGTGAATTATTCACTACCAAGGTTGGTGAGAAAACCATTAAAGTAAAAGATTTCACCTTATTAAGTAAAGCTTTAAAACCGCTTCCTCAACCACGTGAAGATGCTGATGGAGTTGTACATGATGCCTTTACAGATGCCGAACAACGTTACAGACAACGTTATGCAGATCTAGTTGTAAATCCACAAGTTAAAGAAGTCTTTGTAAAGCGTACAAAGCTCTTCAATGCCATGCGTGAGTTCTTTAACAATGCTGGTTATTTTGAGGTCGAAACACCTGTTCTACAACCTATTCCAGGTGGTGCCGCAGCGAGACCTTTTACAACGCATCATAATACTTTAGACATTCCGTTGTATTTGCGTATTGCCAACGAATTGTATCTAAAACGATTGATTGTTGGTGGCTTTGATGGGGTATATGAGTTTTCTAAAAACTTCCGTAATGAAGGTATGGACAGAACCCATAATCCAGAATTTACGGCTATGGAAATTTATGTAGCCTACAAAGACTACAACTGGATGATGGATTTCTGTGAACAACTTTTAGAGCATTGCGCCATCGCCGTAAACGGAACCACAAAAGCTACTTTTGGAAAACATGACATAGATTTTAAAGCACCTTACCCAAGAGTAACGATGGCAGATTCTATCAAACAGTTTACAGGTTTTGATATTACTGGGAAAACCGAAAGTGAAATTCGTCAAGCAGCAAAAGATTTAGGTGTTGAAGTTGATGACACCATGGGAAAAGGAAAATTGATAGACGAAATTTTCGGTGAAAAATGTGAAGGCAATTATATACAGCCTACTTTTATTACAGACTATCCTAAAGAGATGTCTCCATTATGCAAAGAACATAGAACCAATCCAGAATTGACTGAACGTTTCGAGCTTATGGTTTGTGGTAAAGAAATTGCCAATGCCTATAGCGAATTGAACGATCCTATAGACCAGCGTAAGCGTTTTGAACACCAATTAAAACTGGCAGCTAAAGGTGACGATGAAGCTACAGAATTCATAGATTACGACTTTTTACGTGCATTAGAATATGGTATGCCTCCAACTTCTGGAATGGGAATAGGTATGGACAGACTCGTGATGTTCTTAACCAACAACCAATCTATACAGGAAGTATTGTTCTTCCCGCAAATGAAACCAGAGAAAAAACAATTGGATTTAAGCGAAAACGAAAAGGCTATTTTTAATATTCTTAAATCTCAAAAAACCATGAATCTTATAGACCTAAAAGCTCAATCTGGTTTAAGTAACAAAGGTTGGGATAAAGGAATGAAAGGTCTGGCCAAACATGGTTTAACCAAAGTAACTAAAACAGAGGATGCATTAATTGTTGAGCTTCAAGAGTAAGTACAATTGATACTTAAAACCAATCTATCAAATTAAAAGACTTCAGAACTACAACCCTTTTACATTCTATATATTTTGAATTAAATATCTATATTTATTCAAAATCAATTTTAACATTAAATGAGCAAACAAACACCAACCAAAAGATACTACCATATTGTCTTATTGGTGATGCTTATCTTCTTTGTTATTTCTTTTATAACTAATATTCTTAACTCCATTATAGTAGATGTAAAAGAAAGTTTCGATTTAAGTTTAGGCATGACAGGCTTTTTACCATTTTCATTTTTTATTGCTTATGGTGTTATGTCTATTCCTGCTGGTTTTCTTTCAGAAAAATATGGCAATAAATCGTTGTTGGTTTTTTCGTTTGTGTTAATGGTAATTGCTTCTTTAATCTTTGTTATTACACCAAGTTTTGTGGTTTTTAGTTTTACCTTGTTCGTACTTGGTAGTTGTATGGCAATTCTGCAAGTTATTATAAACCCAATGCTTCGTATTGCTGGTGGCGAAGAGCATTTTGCATTTAATTCAGTTGCAGCACAATTGGTTTTTGGAGCAGCATCTTTTGCAAGTCCGTATTTATATAAATATTTGGTTGATAAAAGTTCTTCAGAAAACTTCGCATCGTATTTACGAAGTTTTGTCCCAGACAATTTACCTTGGGCTTCGTTATATGTTGTTTTTTCAGCAATAGCTTTTATTGTATTAATAATTGTACTCGTTACAAAATATCCAAAATTTGAAAAGTTTGAAGATGAAAAAGCTGGTGACTCAAGTTCCTATTTAGATTTACTAAAAAACAAATATGCACTTTTATACTTTCTAGGCATTTTCTGTTACGTTGGTACAGAACAAGGTGTTGGCAATTGGATTTCACAATTTTTATTTGAATATCATGGTATAAATCCGCAAACAGTTGGCGCAGAGACTGTGGCTTACTTCTGGGCTATGCTAACCTTTGGTTGTCTTCTCGGACTTATTCTATTAAAAATAATAGATAGCCGAAAGCTATTAATCGGTGCCACAATCGCAACAATTGGATGCTTAATTTTAGCACTTTCAAGTTCGTCAGAGATTGCTTTAATGGCTTTCCCAATGCTAGGATTCTTTATTTCTGTTATGTGGTCTATTATTTTCTCATTAGGATTAAACTCTGTTAAAGAACATCATGGTTCTTTATCAGGAATACTATGCACTGGAATTGCTGGAGGTGCAGTTATGCCATTATTAGTTGGAATGATTGGTGAAGCAACTTCGTTAAAAACTGGTATGTTATTTTTAATCATTCCTTTAGGTTTTATTCTATCCATTGGATTTTGGGCTAGGCCTTTAATTAATAACAAAATAGTTACTTTAAAAGTGAATAACTCTAACTAATTACAATAAAAAAAGGAACTCTTATTGAGTTCCTTTTTCAGTTAATGACCTATATATTTTCTATCTTACTTTTTTTACCAATGTCCCCATAACTCCAGATTTTAAATCTCTGGTCTTAAGACCATCTTGTACAGCTTTTTGCTCATCTTCAGTTAATTCGCCCATACCTTCACCTCTTGAACTCATTGCGAGATCTAAATCCTTATACATGTCATATGTTATATGTGATGCGTAAACTTCACTTCCATATGGAAGCATATATCGTAATAAACCCCATGCACTTCTTGTTCCATTGTCTACTGCTTTTTGGTGCATTGGTTGAAACACTTCGGTTTCAGCTTTTTCATAAGCTCCGTAATTGCCCATTGCTACTTTCATATAATTTATAAAAGTAACTGTTCCTAAAGGCATATCAAACGATTCGTTTGTTGTAGTAGCAACTTGCTCCAAATAAATCCGCACAGCAAGATCTCTGCTTTTCGCTGTACTATTAAATTTTTTGGTTAGGTCTTCTTCAGATAAATCTGGATATGCTTTTTTTACATTCTCCATAAAATTACCACTTTCAAACATGCCCTTTGCTGTATTAAAAAGTGTAACAGTCATGTATTGGAAACCTTGTGTTTCTCCTCCTGGTGACAACTGCCAAAGATCCCAGCCAATGATATCACCACTCTTTACTCTCTCTTGATGGATTTTTTCCCAGAAATTTTCTGTTTCCCAATACGCTTGTTCTTGTTCATTGTCAACTTTCATAAGTTCAAAAACAAGAAATAAATCATCCTGTGCAATAACGCTGTTAGACAACAACATTATTACTAATAATACTAAAATTTTTTTCATGATTAGTTAGTTTGTTGGTTAATAAAAGTATTAATTTACTGATTTTTATTGACTTATGAAACTTATTTATAAAATAAGGCGCAATGGATTTCTCTTCTCAATCCAGAAAGAGAAAAAATATTCTTTTTTAAAAAATTACTGAAGTAGATTTTTAATTGCTTTATGGTATTCTGAAAACTTAATTAAATTGTTATGTTCTGCACCTTCAACGGTTATAAATGTTGTTGAATCTTGAGGTGCAACTTCAAATAGTTTTTGGGCAGAATCTATTTTTATGACTTCATCTTCAGTGCCATGAATCATTAAAATATTGCATTCAACTTTTTCAACAAGCTTGTAAGTAGGTAATTTATACTTTAATAAATACTTTATAGGTAGTAACGGAAATCCTGATTGAGCAACATCAACCATACTATAATAAGGCGTCTCTAAAATAAGATGTTTTGGATTGTTTTTTGAAGCCACATAAGTTGCAATTGCAGTTCCCAACGAACGTCCATAAACTGTGATGTCTTGTTCAGTATAAGATTTTTTTAAATAATCATAACAAAATTGTGCATCACTATAAAGAGCTTCTTCTGTTAAAGCACCAAGACTTTTTCCATAGGTTCTATAATCCATAACAAGAACAGCATAATCCATTTCAACAAAATATTCTGTGATTTTTCCCCAACGACTTAAATCTCCTGCATTACCATGAAAGTATAAAATTACCCCTTTTGGCTTTTTAGCTTTAAAGTGAATTGCATTAATTACAACATCTCTTTCTGGTTTTAAAAACAGTTCTTCAAAGGGATGAGCAAATTGATATTCAAAATCTTGAGCCAATACCGTTGGCCTGAATAAAATGTTATCTTGATAAAAATATAAAACCAAAGTAATGGCCAAATACATAACAACAAAAAAGGCTACAACCTTTTTAAGCCTTGGCTTTTTTCTTTGAGGAATGAATGACATTGATGCTTGTTGTTTGTAAATCTATTTCTTTTGGTTTGGTGTTCAGAATATCATCCAACATACTATGGTAAGATTCAAAATTGTTCAAATTTTTGTGTCCACCACCAATCACAGTATGTAACTTTGTTAATTTAGGATTTACTTTTGAAAGTTTGACGCTTGTTTTGTAAGGAATTAGTTTATCATTTGTTCCATGAATTATATGAATTGGACACCTTACATATCTTAACCATTTATAGGTTGGTAGTGGGTATTTCATCAACACAGACAAAGGCATAAAAGGCATATATCTGGCAGTGACTTTTGTTAAACTATAATAAGGCGCATCCAAAATAAGCATTCTAGGATCATTCATCGATGCCAATTTTGCAGCAAATCCAGAACCTAAAGATCGACCATAAAGGATAATATATTTTTCATCTATTAATTCCTTGAGTTTATTGTAAACTACTTGTAAATCTCTTTTTATGGCTTTTTGCGAGCGTCTTCCAGTACTTTTTCCAAAGCCTCTGTAGTCTACCATAAAGACATTAAAATTATGTCTGGTAAAATCTACTGCAAACTTTCCCCAGCCTTTTATACTTTTAGAATTTCCTTTAAGATAGAGCACAACACCTCTTGGTTTTTCCTTTGCTTTAAAAAGGACACCGTTAAGTGTTGCTCCATCACGAGTTTCCATATAATACTCTTCTGTATCTTGATTTTCATAGTAAAACTGAAAATCTTTTGGAAGTTTTTCTGGTTTAAATAAAAGATAGTCCTGCAAATAATAAAGTGCTACGCTTATTATTAAATACACCAAAACCACTGTTATAATTATAGAAATCCAGTAAGTCATGTTAAATAATTTCTAATACAAGATATAAAAAAAGGCTTTAGCAAAAAACTAAAGCCTTTCTATATCAATATTTAGAATAACTACAACCCTAAAACTTCTGTACCCTGTTCAAAGATAACATCAACAGGAATATTGGCGGAACTTAACCTATCAAGGTCTGCTTGTAATTCATCTGTTACAATTCCTTTTTCTGAAACTAGTTTGGCAACACCTTCATAATCACCATTACCTTGAAGTGTTAAGATTAAATTAGATAGTTCTTTCATTGCTGTTTCCATATTTTCAAAATTAACCATATACGTTCCATCTTGATTACGACTAAATGCTCCTTTTTCCTTAAAGAAATTAAAACGAATCATATTGGCTTTACCATGAGCGCTTGAGGCTCCAAAGCGAACAGAACGGAAAATACCTGCCATAAATGTGACCATGTTATCTTTAATGTCTTCAGTCAACTCTCCTTTTTTTGTTAATTGCTGAATCATATACAATCCAAGAATATCTGCTTTTCCTTCTTCTAAAGCACTAGAATGTTCTTGCAAAGCGGTTCTTACAGTTCCCTTATCGTTGATTGTATTTTTAATGCCTAAACCATGAGCAACTTCGTGAAACATAGTGTTTGCAAAAAAGGCGTCAAAAGTGATATGTTTACGCTGACTTGAATCGATTAAAACTTCAGAAATAGGAACCAAAATTTTATCGAATTTGGCTTTCATTGTGTTTTTTAGTTGAAGTCTTCTTGTTCCTTTTTGGAGTTGAACTTCTTCATCATTTGGTAAATTGATAGCAATAGTTTTGCTTCCGGCATTACAATCGCCTGCATAATACACTACATCATAAGCATTTAAATCTGAATCTGTTCCTGGAGTTTCTTGCTTATATTGTTCATCAACTGGCAATCCTTTTTGTAATTCTGGTAAATAAGCACTAAATCTAGCCAAACGCTCGCTCCACTCCTGATCTTTAATCAATACATAAGCTTCATGCGCTGCTTTATTTCCAAACAATTGATCTTCGTAGGTTTCTATAGGACCAATTACAATATCAATAGTATTTGTTTTCATATCCATCCAAGCTAAATCACTTTCTTGGTATTCATCATCAAGCAATGCTTGTGCTCTTAATTCCAAATATGTTTTTAATCCTTCATCATCAGCTAATTTAGAAGCTTCCAATAGCAATTCCGAAACCTCCATAACCTCATTTTCAAATTGCTTGTGGTAAGGAATAGAATATAATTTTCCGTTTCCATCTCTACGAACGAAATTATAAATGCTGGATTTATTCTCAATATCAGCTGCTGCAAACTCTTCTTTGGTCA
>DATGBV010000014.1:0-6404 GCA_035312485.1 Flavobacteriaceae bacterium
CACGCTTGCTTTCGAGCGAAATGTATAAAAGGTTATCAAAACCTAGTACTGCTTGCAATAAAATAAGCATTAAAAGGGTAAAAATATTTTCAATCATTAGTATAAATTATTTAGTGATTAAATTTTTGGCAATGGATAAAGCAATATAAATGAAGATGATAATCGGGATGGCAATGAATTTAAAAATCAATAGCAAAATAATACTTACAATAATGAGTGAATATTTATAAATATTAGTCTTAAAACGCCAGTCTTTAAATTTTAACGCCATGAGTTTTATATTGGAATTCAACAAATAACAACTTAACAAAGTAATCATAATTAAAAACCATTTGTTCGATAGTATTGAATCTACCAAATCGCTATTCTGAAATTCAATAATCAACGGCAATGAAATAATAAGCAATGTATTTGCAGGAGTTGGCAAGCCCTTAAAGTAATCTTGTTGATCTTCGTCTATATTGAATTTTGCTAAACGATATGCAGATGCCAAAGTAATAAATAGCCCAATTATTGGAAATAAAGTAATATTTGAAAATCCGAATATTGATTCAGCAGTTGGATTATTCCCAACATATATCCAACTTGATTCAGTTGGTCTAATTAGTATAAACATAACCAATCCAGGCACAACACCACTGGTTACCATATCTGCCAAAGAATCCAATTGTAAACCTATTTCGCTTTGCACCTTTAACTTTCTGGCAGCAAAACCATCAAAGAAATCAAAAAAGATACCTGCAAAAACAAACAGTGAAGCAGCAACAAAATTGTTGTTAACAACATAAATAATAGCAATACTACCGCATAGTAAATTTAAAAGCGTTAAAAAATTGGGAATATGTCTTTTCATAAAGATAGTTTAGTACAAGTGTAAAAATAGGAAACAATTGGAGACAAAAACAATATCTATAAGCTTTTCAAGTTAATTAGGAAGAAAATTATATGCATATTTGTAAAAATTTTGCGGTTGAATAAATACATAGTTACGCTTTTTCTATTAGCATCTTTTACTGTGTCTTCACAAACGGTTAGAAAATATTCTAATGAGTTTATGAATATAGGCGTAGATGCAGCTGCATTGGGTATGAGCAGTGCAGTAACCTCGCATACAGCCGATGTGAATTCTGGATATTGGAACCCTGCAGGCTTGTTAGCTTTAGAAGACAACCAATTAGCCTTGATGCACTCAAGCTATTTTGCCAGTATCGCAAATTACGACTATGCTGCATTTGCAATGCCTTTGGATGATGAAAGTGCTGTTGGAGTCTCCATTATTCGGTTTGCAGTAGATGATATTTTAAATACTACGCAGTTAATAGATGAGCAAGGTAATATCAATTACGATCGTATAAGTTTGTTTTCGGCCGCAGATTATGGGTTGACATTTTCGTATGCACGTGAGCTACCTGTTCAGGGTTTAAAATTTGGAGCGAATGCTAAAGTTATTCGTCGTATCATTGGAGATTTTGCATCTTCTTGGGGTTTTGGCTTGGATGCCGGAATACAGTTTGAAACCAATAGTAATTGGAAACTGGGAGTTATGGCTCGCGATATCACAACTACTTTTAATGCTTGGAGTATTGATGAAAAAGAGTTTCAAACCATTAAGGATGCTGTAGAAAATCAAAACCAGGAACTTCCGGAGAGTACAGAAATTACAATACCCAAATTACAGATTGGTATATCCAAAAAATTCTATCATAATTATGACTATTCGTTACTAACAGCGTTGAATTTAAATGTACGTTTTGAAGAAAACAATGATATTATTTCTTCTTCTTTTGCAAGTATCAATCCTGCTTTTGGTTTTGAATTTGGTTATGTAGATATGGTGTATTTACGTGGTGGTGTAGGTAATTTTCAGAACGAATTACAAATTGATAATAGTGAGCAGGTAAGCTTTCAACCGAGTTTTGGTGTAGGTTTTAAATACAATGGTATTCAAATAGATTATGCTTTTACGGATATTGGAGACCAGAGTGTTGCACTGTATTCTAACGTGTTTTCCTTAAAAATCGATTTCAGTATCTTTAGATAAATTTTTCCGAAAAATGAAAAAACTATGGCTCCTCTTACTTTGCATTTTTACTGTTGTAAAGGTAACTTCTCAAAACATATTATCACAAGAAGCCAAAGTAAGTGTGCTTACCATAGGTCCTGGAGCATCATTGAATGATTCCTTTGGGCATTCAGCTTTCAGAATTAAAGATGATTCAAACCAACTGGACTTGGTATTTAATTATGGTGTTTATGATTTCGAGACACCAAACTTTTATTTAAAATTTGCTCAAGGCAAGCTAAATTATTTATTAGGTGTAAACTTTTATCATGATTTTTTGGCCAGCTATATGGCTCAAAACCGAACCATAGAAGAGCAGGTTTTAAACCTTACGCCTTTTCAAAAGCAGGAATTCTTTGACTATCTCTTAACAAATTATGAACCTGAAAACAGGGCTTATCTTTACGATTTTTTCTATGATAATTGCGCAACACGTATTCGTGACGTAGCCAAAGATATATTAAAAGATGATTTAATTTTTAACACGCCTCAAAGTATTAGTGATAGAACATTCAGACAACTCATTCAAGAAAATTTAAATAAAAACTCTTGGGGAAGCCTTGGTATAGATATCGCTTTAGGAGCCGTAATCGATAAAAAAGCAAAACCTGAAGAGTTCATGTTTTTACCAGAATTCATTTTCGATTTTTTTAATGAAGCTACTATTAATAATTCTCAAAAACCTTTAGTTAAAGAAACAAATGTAGTATATCAAAAAGTAGAAAAATCGGTCTCTAGTAATTTTTTGTTAAGTCCTTTAATGGTTTTCTTAATTATTGCTTTGCTTATAGTATTTATAACGTATTCAGATTTTAAAAAAGGGAAACGTACAGTTTGGTTGGATGGGTTTATTTTTGGTATCACTGGATTTATAGGAATATGTTTACTCTTACTTTGGTTTGCTACAGATCATAGTGCAACAGCAAACAATTACAATGTGCTTTGGGCTTTTCCATTAAACCTAATGGTTTTACATCAAGTGTTGAAAAAAACGCCTAAAAATTGGTTTAAAAAATACCTGAAATTTTTATTGATCATGTTATGCCTCTTAACATTACATTGGAGCATTGGAGTTCAGGTTTTTGCCATCACCCTTTTGCCAGTTTTAATAGCATTGGCCATTAGATATATATATTTAATTAGCTACTTTAACCAATCTCCCAACAACTAAAAACCAGCAACCAACAACCAACAACTAAAAACCAACAACTAATAACCAGCAACTAACAACCAACTGCAAACTGCCTACTGCCTACTGCCTACTGCCTACTGCAAACTGCAAACTGCAAACTGCAAACTACTTATTGCCCTCTATAAAACAAAACAGTACTTAATGTCTTTACAATAACATTGGCATCCAAAAAGAAACTTCGGTGTTTGATATAGTATAAATCATATTGTAGCTTAACAAGGCTTGCATCTATTGAAGAACCATAACGTTCATTAACTTGCGCCCAACCTGTCAATCCAGGTTTTATAATATGTCGCGTTTCATAAAACGGAATGACTTGAGATAGTTCTCTAACAAAAAAAGGCCGTTCAGGCCTTGGCCCAATTAAACTCATTTCCCCTTTTAAGATATTAATAACTTGAGGTAGTTCGTCTAATCTTGTTCTTCTTAAGAACCTTCCAAATTTGGTAACTCTTGTATCATCCTTTGTGGCCCAAACAGCGCCTTTTTGTTCAGCATTTTTAACCATAGTCCTAAACTTAAGGATATTAAACACATCACCATTTTTACCAACACGATCCTGTTTATAAAATAACGGCCCTTTATTGCCTATGGCGTTTCCTAAAAAAATAAATGGTATTAACAATAACCCAAAAATCAAGCCTACAAATGAAAATGTAATATCGAAAGCTCGTCTGTAAAATAAATAAAGTTTGTTCTGATTACTTCTACTAAATGGAAAATACTTATAAAAGTCTTTACCAACAAACTGTACAGGAACACGATAGGTCATGTCTTCATAAACTTGAGTATATTCTTTTATAGGAAACCCTGTCTCCAATAGTGATATTAAATCATGGTAAATACTGGGCGTAATGGTTTCAGAATTGTAACTGGCAACAACAATTTCTGAAATGCGCTCATTTTTTATAATGTGGTGTATTTCGTTAGGTTGGTATTCTTTAATACCATTAAATTTAACAGTTTCTGTTGAATGGGCTTCACAGTTAATAAAACCTACGATGACATAATTTGGGTCGGCATCTTTAAAAGTTTCAACAATGGCTTCAATATTAGAGGTTTCCCCAACAATCAAGACTTTTTTGTAAAACCTTGGAGAAACAATAAATGTTAGGTAAGCAATTCGCCATAACAAAAGCGCTATAACAATGGCAAAGTAAAAATATAGGATTTGTATACGATTACTAGGTAAAAAGGGAGTGAAATACGGTGTGAGTAAATAGATTAAAACCGTTACAGAACAAGTAATGATAACATTAGCGATAACCTTTTCCAATTTACTGGATTTTTGAAGATCATAAAGTTCAAAAACAGTTCCAAATACCGAAAGATAAAGAGCCAATACAAGAACCCAAGTCCAGTTCTCTGGTGTTATGGTGAAATAATCAAATTCAAATTGTCTACTGACGAAATATAAACTCCCAAGAACGAAAATAATGTCAAATATTCGTAACAAAATCTTCCGTTCAGAAATATTAAAATGTATTCCTTTCTTTTGAGGCATCAGCATTAACAAATGTTAATGTAAATATAACAAGTATTAGGTATTAATCAACATTAAATTATTGAACTCATCTTGATTATTTGTTTTTAACCGAAAATGTTATAAAATTTGTACAGATGGGACACGTTTTGAAAGGCATAACATCGCTACGCATAAAAAAAGAAACGAAATATGGGCGAATTTTGGCCATTTTTTAGGAAATAGAAAAAGTCAAGATGAGTTCATTGTAAGGTTTTAAACCAAAGATGTTTAATGGTGTTCCAATCAAACTTTTCAACCTTTTGTCTGGCATTAACTGCAAGCAGATTTGCCATTTCAGGATTAAGTATAGTTTGTTTAATAGCACTAACAAAGGCGTTCACATCATCTGGCTCAATTAAAATACCGTCATGACCATGATCTATTAAAAATGGCATGCCTCCTACATTGGTAGATATAATCACCATACCTAATGCCATTCCTTCTACAACACTTACAGGCATATTGTCAAAATTAGTGGTGTTAATAAAAATGTTATAGTCTTGAGCAAGTTTTACCCATTCAGGTTTACTTAATTTTCCTGTGAATTGAACATCGACATTTAATTGTTTTGCTAACTTTTTCGTTTGCTTTAAAGTACCATCACTATCGGGTCCAACCATACAAAGACTGGCATCTATCCCATCATCTTTTAGCACCTTGAGCACTTTTATTGCCAATAAAGGGTTGTAAATGATTGAAAATGACCGTACCCAAAAAAGTTTGACTTGAGCAAATGAGCGTTCTTTAAAGGGGTAGTGTTCCAATTCAATACTATTTGGTATATAATCAATATTGGTATATCCAAAACCCTCAAAGGTCTGTTTTAAAAATAAGGACGGAGACACATTCTTATAAGCATGATTAAATATCAATTGACATAAAAAGGGGTTCTCCCGAAGTCTCTTGGGTAAATTCCCGCCATTTAAACTGGGAATATATTTAAGATTCAAAATTCGACACAATTGACTAACAAATAGCGCATAATAGAAATTCAATGTACTATAGGTATCAATAATGACAACATCTGCCTGTTCTCTATACCGTACACAAGCAATAAGCATGTCCAAAAGGCGTAATACTTTATTCAATCGTGACGATGCATAATACATTGTATAACCTTCTTTTTCAAGTAATGGTACCAAGGTATCAATAGATGAGACGTTGCGTCTTTTACTATGTAATTTGTTTCCTATGTATAGGATGTTTTTCATTGACAACATTTAACAGTGCTAATGCATATAATAACGATGGTGCGGCTATCCGCATCCCGGAATGGTTAATAGTGGCAAACCAGAAAAAATAAAAGGCATAAAAATAGATGTTTCGCCTGTTAGAAGTTCGGTAAGCCAATGGTTTAATGATTAAAATCAATAAAATGAATATGCCCACAAAACCATGTTCAGACAGTAAGCGACCTATCTCATTATGTGAAGGTAAATGTACTCCAGACTCTTCAACTCGAATATTCTTTATACGGCTAGCTCCTATACCTAAAAACGGACTACTTAAGAATCCATCTATTTCTTCCTTAAAAAGTTCAACACGACCAGTAGTAATATCAGCTTTCTCCCTACCTTGGGCATCCAGATTGGCATACCGTTTATCGATAAGGCCTCGGGTTTGAT
>DATGBV010000015.1:0-3141 GCA_035312485.1 Flavobacteriaceae bacterium
TCAAAATAAAAGTTTCCGAAAAAAATAAAAAAGCCATGACCTACACTATAGCTGTTGTAGAAGAAGGTTTATTGGATTTAACACGATTTAAAACACCAAATGCTTGGGATGAATTTTACAAGCGTGAAGCTTTAGGTGTAAAAACTTGGGATGTTTTTGATGATGTAATTGGTGCATATTCAGGAAGTATCGACCAAGTATTTGCTATTGGTGGAGATGGAAATGCGGCAGCTGGAAAAAATAAAAAAGCCAACCGTTTTAAACCTGTGGTGACTTATTTAGGACCTTTTGAATTAAAAGCTGGCGAAAACAAAACCCATACTATCAAATTACCAAATTATATTGGTTCGGTACGTACTATGGTGGTTGCTGGAAATAATAAAACCGATGCTTACGGAAGTGCCGACAAAGCGGTTCAAGTTAAAAAACCTTTGATGGTATTAGCGTCGCTTCCTCGAAAATTAAGTCCTGGTGAAAAAGTGACGTTACCAGTAACTGTTTTTGCTATGGAAAACAAAGTAAAAAACGTCAATATTAGTTTGAAGTTAAGTGATGGTATTTCGATTGTTGGTGAACAAACCAGAGCCTTATCATTTGACAAACCAGATGAACAAATGACTTATTTTGAACTAAACGTAAGTAAGGCAAAAGGTATCAATACCGTTGAAGTTGTTGCTTCTGGAAATGGCGAAAAATCGACTTATAAAGTGGAATTAGATGTGGTAAATCCAAATCCGATTACTTCAAAATCTATTGATAAAACTTTAGAAGCTAATGCAACACAATCGTTAGACTTTTCAACCTTTGGAGTTGTAGGAACGAATAGTGCAACGATTGAATTTTCTACCATGCCTCCAATGGATTTTTCACGCAGATTACAATACTTAATTCAATATCCTCATGGTTGTGTAGAGCAAACCACATCGGGTGTGTTTCCGCAGCTATTTTTAAATGATATTTTCGATTTAACGTTTGATAAAAAGCAACAAATACAATCTAATATAGAAAATGGTATCAAACGATTAGCATATTTTCAGCAGCCAAATGGCGGAATGAGTTATTGGATGGGAGAAAACACAGCAAATGATTGGGGAACCAGTTATGCTGGGCATTTTATGATTGAAGCCGAAAAGAAAGGCTTTGTGTTGCCTCTTACATTCAAGAGTAATTGGTTAAAATATCAAAAACAAGCAGCCAGAGATTGGAGACCGAGTTACAGAACTTATAATTCTGATTTAGCACAAGCCTACAGGTTATACACTTTGGCATTGGCAGGAAGTCCAGATTTAGCATCTATGAACCGTTTACGTGAGTTTTCTGAAATTTCAAACGAAGCCAAATGGCGATTAGCGGCAGCTTATGCTTTGGCAGGGCAAAAAGAGGCAAGTGAAGACATTTCACAACGTGCTAATATTAATTTCCAACCTCAAAAGTATAATTATTACACCTATGGCTCAATAGACAGAAACAGAGCTATGGCTTTAGAAACTATGGTACTGACTAAAAACTCTAAAACTAGAGAACTGGCACAATACATTGCTAAAGATTTATCTGGAAACAATTGGATGAGTACACAAACCACAGCATATAGCTTATTGGCTATGGCAAAAATGGTAAAAGCCAATGGAGGAAAAGCTTTAAATTTAACCTATACTATTAATGGAAAAACAGAAACTATTAATTCTAAAAATGTAATTGCACAGCGTGAATTAAAAGTTTTAGATGGTAACAACACAATGTCATTTACAAACAACAAAGATAATGTCATTCATGTTAGAGTTTTAAATTCAGGGAAATTATCGTTAGGCAACGAATTGGCCGAACAACGTGGTTTAAGTGTATCGGTAGTGTACAAAGATTTAAAAGGCAACAAAATTGATGTTACTAAACTGCAACAAGGTCAAGATTTTGTAGCAACCGTTAGTGTGAGCAATATGAAAAATGAAAATGTAAATAATGTTGCTTTAACGCAAATTTTTCCTTCTGGTTGGGAGATTGTCAACACACGTTTTACTGCTTTTGGTGATACAACTGTCAGTCAAGCACGATATACAGATATTAGAGACGACCGCGTGAATTTCTATTTTGATTTAAATAAAAAAGGAAAACATGGTACTAAAACATTTAATGTCATGCTGAATGCTTCCTATTTAGGAACCTATTATTTACCAGGAATTCAAGCCGAAGCCATGTATGACAATGAGTATTTGGTGAGAACAAAAGGTAATTGGATTACTGTTGAAAAATAAATTATGAGTAAAAATTTTAAATCATATTACGCCGTTATTTTCACTTCAACACAAAATGAAAATATTGAGGGTTATACTGAAATGGCTGATAGAATGGAGGAATTGGCTAGAGAACAACCAGGTTTTATAGGTATAGATAACGCCAGAAGCGAAATAGGAATTACTGTAAGCTATTGGAAAGATTTAGAAGCCATTAAAGCATGGAAACAACAAAATGAGCATTTAGTTGCACAACAAAAAGGACGAGCCGATTGGTATAGCTGGTACAATGTAAGAATTTGTAAAGTAGAACGTGAGTATGAGTTTAATAATTAATGTCATCTTATGTTTATAGATGATATCTCATTTAATAATTGAAAATAATAGCCTACATAAAGCATCATAAAATTAAAACGGTAATTATTGCTGTACTTCTTGTTGCTTATTATTTCTGTTTACCAAAACAACTGTTTAAAGACCCAACTGCAACTGTAATCACCAGTAAAAATAATGAGTTACTCGGAGCTCTAATTGCCAAAGACGGTCAATGGCGATTTCCCCATAACGATAGTATTCCAAACAAATTTATAATTTGTATTATTCAGTTTGAGGATGAATATTTTTACAAACATCCTGGTTTTAATCCAATCTCAATTCTTAAAGCCTTACACGATAATTTAAAGTCTGATGGTATAAAACGTGGCGGAAGCACCTTAACACAACAAGTGATCCGCTTATCAAGAAAAGGAAAAAGAAGAACCTATTTTGAAAAAGTTATAGAAATTATTTTGGCCACACGACTAGAGTTACAAGATTCAAAAGACAAAATTTTAGCTTATTACAGCAGCAATGCTCCTTTTGGCGGAAATATTGTTGGTTTAGATGCAGCCTCATGGCGATATTTTAATAGAAA
>DATGBV010000016.1:0-6204 GCA_035312485.1 Flavobacteriaceae bacterium
AACTAATGGACAATAAAGCCAATGTCAATAATAAAAATTTGTTTTTAACTATAAACTTTTTCATAACTATATATATTTCTATCATAATATTAATGTACTAAAATTCTATATCCAACCCAAATGTAAATGTCCTTGGTGTTGGGTAACGCCCATTATCAACGCCTGTTAAAAGCGTATTTTGATTTAATGCTCCCACTTCTGGGTCATAACCAGAATAATTTGTAAAAGTATAAACGTTCTGTATTGAACCATAAATGTTTAAATTACTGATTCCGGCTTTATTTAAAAAATCAGAAGGAACTCGATAACCAAGCCTAATATTTTGAATTCTTAAATAAGAACCATCTTCTATATATCGGTCTGAAATATCTATGTTTGGAGTTGAATTACTCGTATACCTTGGATGCGTGGCATCTGTATTATTGATTGACCAATAATCTGAAACTGATGCCAACTGATTTCTATAGGTTAGATTCGTTGCTGTTAGTGAACGACCTATTGCATTAAATATATCATTTCCATAAGACCCTGTAATAAATACTGCTAGATTAAACCCTTTATAATCAAATGTATTTTGAAACCCGAAAGTAAAATCTGGATGTGGACTACCTATTTGTGTTCTGTCTTTTGCATCAACCACGCCATCTCCATTAACATCCTTAAACTTAATATCTCCCAACCAAGTTCTTCCTACTACGCTTGCATCTCCAACAGGTTGACCAAACTGTATTGGTGCTCCGTTTAAATCGTCAATAGTTCTAAACAAACCTTCTACTTTGTATCCATAAAAAATTCCTATAGGTTGCCCTACTTGAGTTTGTGTTAAAACATAATTTGTATCATCCAAATTAGTTTGTCCATTAATTGTCAGGCCGTCTACCAACTCTAAAACTTCGTTCTTATAATGTGAAAAAGTTAGTGTGGAATTCCAAGAAAAATCTGAACTTCCTTTTAAACTATAATTTAATGTAATGTCAATTCCTTTATTTTCCATTTCCCCTAAATTAACCCATGGAGCAGAAATAGAACCTGGTCCAGTTCCCCCAACAGAAAAGTCGGTCAAAGCTAGTTGATAAAGGAAATCGCTGTTTACTTTTCGATACACCTCTACGGTTGCATTTAAGCTCGAATTAAATAACGAAAAGTCGATACCAATATTTGTTTGTTTCGAAGATTCCCAAGTTAAATCTGGATTAGCAAAATTAGCAATTTCAAATCCTGTTCCAAGACCTGTAGCCGCTGGATTCAATCTTGCGCCATAAGCAAAGTTTGGTATGTTTTGATTTCCTACTTCACCATACCCTCCATATATTTTAATGTTTTGAATGGCTGTAAAATCATCCATAAAGCTTTCATTAGATAATTTCCAAGCTCCAGAAATAGAAGGGAAATAACCCCATTTATTTCCTTCTGCAAATTTAGAAGATCCATCAGCTCTAATTGAAGCAGTGATACTATATTTATTATCGAAAGAATAAATTAACCTGCTTAAATAAGATTCTAATGCTGTACTTCCTTTATATTCGTCAGCTAAATCATCATCTGTATTAGTTAGGTTTAAAGTAGGTGTGCTATTATCTATTAAACCTACTCCACTAGCAATTATTCCACCCCAAGAAGACTCTTGAGCTTCATGTCCTACTAAAAATGTTACATCATGTTTGTCCTTAAATTTATTCTGATATGTTAAAAGATTTTTAATAATCCAAAAATCGTTATTTTCACGTCTTTTATTTAACGAGTTCTGATCAACAGTTATGTTTCCATAAGAATATGATTTTTGAAATCTGTCATTTTGATTATTCCCAAAATCTCCTCCAAATTCAGCACGATAAGTCAATCCTTTAAATAATTGAAATTCACCATAAATATTTCCAAGTACTCGGTCTCTTCTTAAAGTATTGGTCACACTTTCAATTTGCGCGATTGGATTAGGAACTTGTAGTGCAATTTCATTTGCAGTAGTAGGTCCTGCATAAGATCCATCTGGATTGAAAACAGCAATTGCTGGATTATTTCTTAATGACAATGAAACAATACCTCTACTGTTTCCGCTTAATATCAAATCTTCATCTGTTCGACTGATAGTCATACTAGCTCCAACTTTAATTTTATCAGTTAATTTGGAATCCACATTTAGTCTAGCAGTAATCCTATCAAATTTGGAGCCTATAACTGTTCCTTCTTGTTCTGTATATCCAGTTGAAAGGTAAAAACTCGTATTATCATTACCTCCTGAAAATGATAACTGATGATTTTGCATAACAGCACTTCTAAAAATTTCTTGTTGCCAGTTTGTTCCTGATCCTAAAAGTTCAGGTCTTAAAAATTCTATTTGTTGAGGTAATCCAAATATTTGATTCATCTCATTTTGTAGAGCTGCATATCCAGGCAATTCTAAAACATCTAACATATTGGTTGGTTGTTGAATACCAAGATATGTGCTATATTTAAGTGTTCCTTTTTGATTACGTCCTCTTTTAGTTGTAATAATTACAACACCATTTGAACCTCGAGATCCATAAATAGCTGTAGCAGATGCATCTTTCAATATATTAATTGATTCTATATCGTTTGGGTTAATCCCTGCAAGTGGACTCACACCTGTAGATCCAGCACCATCATTACCTTGGTCGTTACTACTTGCAATAGACCTTCCACTAGTGCCAATATTTCTTGAGTCACCAGACACAGGAACACCATCTATTATGTAAAGTGGCTCGCTAGAACCATTGATAGAGCCAACTCCACGAATTCTAACAGAAACTGAACTTCCCGGTTGTCCAGTATTTAACGAAACCTGTACGCCAGCTGCTCGCCCTTGCATTAATTGATCTAAAGCAACTTGTGGTACGTTTTCCAGTATTGATGGATCTATAGTAGAAACTGAACCGCTAATATCTTCTTTTAGCTGTGACCCATACCCTATTACAATCACTTCATTGAGGCTTTCAACACTCTCTTGCATGGTTAAATTAATCGACGTTCTAGCTGAAACAGGAATTTCTTGAGTTACAAAGCCTAAATAACTAAAAACCAAAACTGACGTATCACTGACAGTAATTGCATAAGCACCGTCAAAATCTGTGACTACACCATTGCTAGTGCCCTTTTCAACAATATTTACACCCGGAAGCGTGAGCCCATTTGAATCTGTAACAACACCACTAACTACGCTTTGAGCCAAAATAAAATGACCCATAAAACAAAATAGAACTAAAAAATAATGGTGCTTAGTAAAACAAAAAACATTTTTTAAGTTGATTTTTCGCATATTAATTGGTGTTTAGTTTGTAAATTTTTTTTAGAAATAAATACTATTGATTAAATACATGTATCCAAATGTTCTTTTTAATCAATTAAACAAATTTAATTTAAATGCTCTCCTTATGATAATATTATTTTGTCAATTATCAATAAAATATTTTCTAGTTGATAGATGAAAGCATAGAATATTATTAATTATAAAAAAATTCTGTCTGTTTATTAATATACTCATACAATGTGTCTCGCTTCATTTAGAATTTAATAATTTTCATTTTTGTGCCTTTTGTTTGTATATCAATTATTTTTTTATAGAGACTTCGATATTCCACTTCATTTCGCTATTGTACTTTTTATATTATGTAATAATCTTTTATTAATTTGATAAAATAATATCATATTTATAATGACTGTATTGCTAAATTTGAATTATTCAATGAAATGTTTTCGAGGAATCAAACAAAAAACAAAAAATTGGTTTTTATTTTTTTAAAAAACATAAAGGATTATTTTGCTTTCAAAGTGCTGGTTGTAATGTTATGTATAGCTGTTTATGGTTGTAAATCGGCAATTATACATGATTATAAAACTCCTGCATTTGTAGATAAAAACCTGTCTTCTAATACTAAAGAATTACATAGAAAGCTATATTATATTACTAAAAAAGGATTTGCTGTTGGTCATCAAGACGCTACTGCATATGGCGTTAACTGGAATTATAAAGACCATCCTAGTATTGTTAGAAGTGACGTAAATGATGTTGTTGGTGATTTCCCTGCTGTTTATGGTTTTGAAATTGGTCATTTAGAACTTGGAGATAGCATGAGTCTTGATAAAGTTCCTTTTGATAGAATGAGAAAATTAATTATTGATGCTCACAATAGAGGTGGCATTATTACCATTAGTTGGCATTTGGATAATCCAACCTCAAGAGGTAGTTCTTGGGATAAAACTGCTGCGGTTCAAGATATCTTAAAAGGAGGAAAACATAGAGAAAAATATGAGCTATGGGTTTCAAGGATTGCTGATTTTTTCAGTTCATTAAAAGTTGATGATAAATTAATACCTGTTATTTTCAGGCCTTTTCATGAGATGAATGGAAGTTGGTTTTGGTGGGGACAAGGTAATTGTACAGCTACAGATTATATAGCACTTTGGCGTGATACAGTTATCCTATTAAAAGGCAAGCACAACGTACACAATTTATTATATGCTTACTCTCCAAATAAGCTAAACCCTGAAGATGATTACATGAAGTATTATCCTGGTGATAATTACCTAGATATTTTAGGTGTTGATATATACGATTTTAAAAATTCTGAAGATTACATAAAATCAATAAATCATGACCTAAGTATTGTGAGAGCTGTCGCAAAAGAAAAAGATAAGTTATATGCATTTACAGAAACTGGGTTAGAGACTTTGTCAACAACAAATTGGTTTACAGAAGTTTTGTATCCAAACATTAAAGATTCAGGCATTAGTTGGATTTTGTTTTGGAGAAATGCTAGAAAAGAACATCATTACATGCCTTACAAAGGTCACACAATTGAAAAAGATTTTATGGCTTTTGAAAAATTTCCAGAAACACTTTTTTTAAAAGATATACAAAAAATAAAATATTAATCAAGCCCTTTCTATGAAATTACTCCACACTATAGATATCGTAATTATTTTATTGTACTTAACTGCAATTGTGGTTATAGGTCTTTTACTTAGGAAAAAAGCACAAAGAAGTAAAGATGATTATTTAATGGGCGGAAAATCCATTCCCTGGTACATGTTAGGTCTTTCAAATGCTTCCGGAATGTTTGATATTTCAGGTACTATTTGGTTAGTGACTTTAATGTTTGTTTATGGTATTAAAAGTGCTTGGATACCATGGTTGTGGCCTGTGTTTAATCAAATATTCTTAATGGTTTATTTGTCCAAATGGCTTCGAAGGTCTAATGCAACTACTGGCGCAGAATGGATTGGCACAAGGTTTGGTTTTGGGAAAGGTGCAAAAATGTCACACATCATCGTAGTTGTTTTTGCTTTAGTGGTCTGCTTGGGGTATTTAGCTTATGGTTTTATTGGTTTAGGAAAATTTATTGAAATATTTATTCCATGGGAAGCAGTAAGTGGCTACATCCCTTTTGCTATTTCCCCTGAATATGTTCCTCATTTTTATGGTACAGTTTTTACACTTTTTGCAGTATTTTATTCACTATTAGGTGGTATGTCTGGTATTGTTTGGGCAGATGTTGTTCAGTTCACAATTATGACTATTGCAGCTTTGGTCATTGGGTATTTGGGCTGGGAAGCTATAGGAACTGGAGGTTTGGATGTTCCAGATAATTGGATGAGTCCTTTTAAAGGAGAATTGAGTTTGGACTGGAGTGAAATTATACCCGAAGTAAACCAAAAGATTAAGGAAGACGGATTCGGATTGTTTACAATCTTCATGTTTATGTTGTTGTTCAAAGGAATCCTTGTGAGTGTTGCTGGGCCAGCTCCAACTTATGATATGCAAAAAATATTATCTACAAAATCACCTGCTGAAGCTTCTAAAATGAGTGGATTTGTTTCGGTAATCCTTATGCCAATTAGGTATTTAATGATTGCTGGATTTGCTGCATTAGCATTGATTTACTATGAAAAACTAGATTTATTGAATGCTGCAGGAAATATAGATTTTGAATTAATTTTACCAACTGCTATCATGGAATTTGCTCCAATAGGTTTATTAGGGCTTTTACTCGCTGGTTTAATAGCCGCTTTCATGTCTACTTTTGCAGGAACTTTAAATGCAGCTCAAGCCTATTTGGTAAATGACATTTATTTAAAATACAAAAAGCCAAATGCAACAGCCAATCAAATAAGAAACATGAATTACATTACAGGATTAATTGTAGTTCTTGTAAGTATTGTTCTTGGTTTTTTCGCAGAAGATGTCAA
>DATGBV010000017.1:0-4537 GCA_035312485.1 Flavobacteriaceae bacterium
AGAGTTTAGAAGACCAAATACATTTTCAGATATTATAGAAAAAAATTATAAATTGATTCGAGGAAAGGTTGATAAACTGGAAGATGATAGAATTTTAAAAGATGACATCTACAACATGATTCAATTGGTCAAAGACCGAAAACTAATAGTTAAATAGAGTTTAAGAATGACTTTTCAAGAACAAATACTTCAAGGAATACCAAAAGACTTACCTTCAAAAAGAGAATACCCTAAAGAGGTAAATAGAGCCCCTAAACGAAAAGACATACTTTCCGTTGAAGAGAAAAAATTGGCGGTTCGAAATGCATTACGCTATTTTCCTAAAAAATGGCATCATATTTTAGCACCAGAATTTGCTGAAGAATTGAAGTATTATGGAAGAATCTACATGTACAGATTTAAACCAGAATATAAAATTTGTGCAAGACCAATCTCGGAATATCCAGCGAAATCAATCCAAGCTGCCGCAATTATGGTTATGGTCCAGAATAATTTGGACCCAGTAGTAGCGCAACACCCAGAAGAACTAATAACATATGGAGGCAATGGTGCTGTATTTCAAAATTGGGCACAATATCTTTTGACCATACAATATTTGTCAATCATGACAAATGAGCAAACACTGCACATGTATTCAGGTCATCCTATGGGATTATTTCCGTCTTCCAAATGGGCGCCTAGAGTTGTGGTTACTAATGGCATGATGATTCCAAATTATTCACAACCAGATGATTGGGAAAAATTCAATGCGCTCGGTGTTACACAATATGGCCAAATGACGGCAGGATCGTTTATGTATATTGGACCACAGGGCATTGTTCACGGAACGACCATTACCATCATGAATGCCTTTAGAAAAATATTAAACAAAGACGAAACACCAAAAGGAAAAATATTTTTAACTGCTGGATTAGGAGGTATGAGTGGTGCTCAACCAAAAGCTGGAAATATAGCTGGATGTATCACTGTTGCCGCCGAGATAAATGCTAATGCCGCCACCAAACGTTATGAGCAAGGTTGGGTAGATGTTTTAGTTGATTCAATGAACGAACTTATTTCCAGGGTAAGGCAAGCTCAAGAAAATAATGAAGTGGTTTCAATAGCATATATAGGTAATGTGGTCGATGTTTGGGAAAGTTTTGATGAAGAAAACATCTTCATTCATGTAGGTTCAGACCAAACATCTTTGCATATTCCTTGGACTGGCGGCTATTATCCTGTTGGAATTTCTTACGAGGAATCCAATAAATTGATTCGTGAAGAACCTGAACTTTTCAAGCAGAAAGTACAAGAAACTTTAAGAAGACATGCTACAGCAATCAACAGGCACACTGCTAAAGGAACTTACTTTTTCGATTACGGTAACGCTTTTTTATTAGAAGCCTCAAGAGCCGGCGCAAACGTTATGGCAGAAAACGGAATAGATTTTAAATACCAATCTTATGTTCAAGATATTTTAGGTCCAATGTGCTTTGATTATGGCTTTGGACCTTTCCGTTGGGTTTGTACATCAGGAAAACCGGAAGATCTAGATAAAACAGACGAAATAGCTAGAGAAGTCTTACAAGAGATAATGCAAAAATCTCCAGAAGAAATACAACTGCAAATGCAGGACAACATTACTTGGATAAAAGATGCTAAAACAAACAAAATGGTTGTTGGTTCTCAAGCAAGAATACTATATGCTGATGCAGAAGGAAGAATTAAAATAGCAAAAGCGTTTAATGATGCTATTGCAGCTGGACAAATAGGTCCTGTAGTATTAGGTAGAGACCATCACGATGTAAGCGGAACGGATTCTCCCTACAGAGAAACTTCAAACATTTATGATGGCAGTAAATTTACAGCAGATATGGCAATCCATAATGTTATAGGCGACAGCTTTAGAGGAGCTACTTGGGTTTCTATTCACAATGGTGGAGGCGTTGGTTGGGGCGAAGTGATAAATGGTGGTTTTGGGATGTTATTAGATGGAACAAAAGAAGCCGAAGAACGCTTACAAAGTATGCTGTTTTACGATGTAAATAATGGTATTGCGCGCAGAAGTTGGGCAAGAAATAATGAAGCCTTATTTGCTATAAAGCGAGAAATGAAACGTACACCTAATTTAAAAGTCACACTTCCTAATATAGTGGAAAATAAAATCCTTAAAGACTTATTTTAACAACCATTTTATAAAAAGAGATGATTTTCTAAACATCAATAATGTTAATAAAGATTATTATTTTAAAAACTTAAAAAAAGTAAAATTCTTTTATATTTGTTTCTGGGTTTTAAAAGCCCGTGGGATTTTTTCTAGAGAACATACGTTTTACACTAATTAAGCGTTAGCTTAATAGTGAAAAGGCGAGTACATTAATAGCACTTTATCGGATTTTTCAGCATTTTAAAGATGTTTTTTGAATTAAAATGCTAGTTTTAATTTTGTTAAATCGCTATATTTTATACATTTACACCAGAATGATAATACAAAACAAAAGAATATTTGCCTCAATCTTATTTGTATTAATAAGTTTTGTATGTGTAGCTCAAGGTGGAGACCCACCACCACCTACACCACCACCTCCACCAGGTCTTTCAATTGATGGAGGCGTTTTTGTTTTACTACTTTTAGGAATTTTATATGGTATAAAAAAAGTTTTTGACCTGAGGTCTGGAGCTTAAATTTGACTCAAATCCATCAAACGTTTTACATATTTTCCTACAACATCAAACTCAAGATTTACTTCTGAACCAACAGACAAGATATTAAAGTTAGTGTTTTCAAATGTATATGGGATTATTGCAACACTAAACGTATTTAAATTTGAATCTACAATAGTAAGGCTTACACCATTAATTGTGATAGAGCCTTTTTCAATTGTAATATTGTTCAAACGTGCATTATATTTAAAAGTAAAAATCCAACTTCCGTTACTTTCATTTCTATTAGTGCAAATTGCAGTCTGATCTACATGACCCTGTACAATATGACCATCTAAACGATCACCAAGTTTCATAGCTCTTTCCAAATTTACCGTATCTCCAACTTGTAATTTGTTAAGATTTGTTTTTTGGAGAGTTTCATTAATTGCCGTAACAGTATATTCATCATCACTTATGCTAACCACAGTTAGGCAAACACCGTTATGAGAAACACTTTGATCTATTTTTAATTCATGTGTTATATTACTATTTATAGAGACATGAAGGTTATCCAACTCTTTTTTTAAACGAACAACTTTTCCTAAACTCTCAATAATTCCGGTAAACATGATACAATCTGTTTATTTGGTTAAATTTGTAGATTCAAAATTACAAACAAAAGGCGTTAGTTTAAATGAAGAAGCAAGAAAATATTAAAGTAGGTATATCTATAGGTGATTTAAACGGAATAGGAGGAGAGGTAATTTTAAAGACCTTCGAAGATGAAAGAATTTTAGAATTCTGCACCCCAATAGTCTTTAGTTCTGTAAGAACATTTTCATTTTTAAAAAAGCATTTTAATTCAAATTTGACTTTTAACGGCATTAACGATATTAATAAAGCTTTGCATGGAAAATTCAATGTTTTAAATGTTTGGAATAAAGAGATGAAAATTGAATTTGGAAAAGAGAACCCAAAAATAGGCGAATATGCAGTTAAATCTCTAGAAAGCGCTACAAGAGCATTAAAAAATGGCGATATTGATGTTTTGGTCACTGCACCAATAAATAAGCACAATATCCAATCAAAGGAATTTAATTTCCCAGGTCACACAGATTATTTAGCACAACAACTAGAAGGAAAAAGTCTCATGCTCATGTTATCAGACTCCTTAAGAGTTGGGTTGTTAACAGATCATGTTCCAGTAAAAGAAGTTTCTGCACATATTAACGAAACTTTAATTGAAGAAAAACTAAATACTATTTATGTTACACTACAAAAGGATTTCAGAATCACCAAGCCCAGAATTGCTGTTTTAGGAATTAACCCTCATACAGGAGACAATGGTGTCATTGGCAATGAAGATGATAAAATTATGAGACCTACATTAAAAGCCATAAAAGAGAGCGGGAAACTAATATTTGGACCATATGCAGCAGATAGCTTTTTTGGTTCAGACAATTATAAAAATTTTGATGCTATTATTGCCTCCTATCACGATCAAGGATTAATTCCTTTTAAAACACTATCGTTTGGAAGAGGCGTAAACTTTACAGCTGGTTTAAATAAAATAAGAACATCACCAGATCACGGAACAGCATATGAAATTGCAGGTAAAGGCCAAGCAGACGCTAATTCTTTTAGGGAAGCCGTGTTTACAGCAATTCAAATATTCAAAAACAGAAAGGAGTATAAAAAGCTAACAAACCAACCTTAAAAGCACAAAAAATGTTATAAACAAAAAAATGTTTATAAGTGCTACTGCCTTAAGAAAAATTTATATATTTGCACCCTCAAAATAGATGTGGTAATGAAGCGATTGAAAGAGTTTATAATTCCATTTATAGGATTAAAATTAGGGAAACATCTTTTTGAGTATAAAATAGGAAAAGCGTTCTTTGAACATTTTGAG
>DATGBV010000018.1:0-2775 GCA_035312485.1 Flavobacteriaceae bacterium
AACGTGGTTACCTTATGTCTAATTATGCAAAATTCGTTCGTCCAGGATATACACGAGTAGACGCCACTGCAAATCCGAAAACCAATGTTTATGTGAGTGCCTATAGTGGTTCTGGAAAAACAATAATAGTTGCCGTTAATACTGGAAACAATAATGCCACTCAACAATTTGCTTTAGAAAATGTTTCGGTCACATCTGTAACACCATATGTAACATCTGAAAATGATAATCTCGCTGCAAAACCTTCTGTGACTTTAAATCCAGATATCGATGCGTTCAAATTTATTTTGCCTGCTAAAAGTGTTGTGACTTTTGTAAGTAATTAATATATTTTTAATGAAAAATTCAATCTTATGAAAATAAATATTTCATCACTTCTTATTTTTTTCATTTTACTTTCAAATTGTAAAAATGAAGTACATGACGAAATTGAAACAAAAGAGACATCTACAAACATTCTAGAAGGTGACATTGTAGATCTTTCTCATGACTATTCCAGTGAAACCATTTATTGGGTAACAGCAAAAGAATTTAAACTTGATACTGTTTTTAACGGAAAAACAGATCAAGGGTTTTATTATTCAGCAAACAACTTTGAAACTGCAGAACATGGTGGAACACACATAGATGCACCAATCCATTTCTCTGAAAATTCTCAAACAGTAGATCAAATTCCTTTAGAAAAACTAGTTGGTAAAGCTATTAAAATTGATATATCCGAAAAAGCAATGACCAATCCAGATTACTTAATAAGTATTGAAGATTTGATGAATTGGGAAACTCAAGAAGGTATGCAAATTCCAGATGGAAGTATTGTACTTCTGGAAACAGGCTTTTCACAATTTTATCCAAACGTTTTAAAGTATCTAGGCACTGATAAAAGAGGCCCTGATGCTGTAAAAGAATTGCATTTTCCTGGTCTTTCTCCAGAAGCTGCAGAATGGCTTCTCACAAATAGAAACATAAAAGCTATTGGTATTGACACTGCAAGTATTGACTATGGACAATCACAAAACTTTCAAACACATGTAAATTTAATGTCTCATAATATTTCGGCATTTGAAAATTTAACCAATCTCGATAAATTACCAAGTAAAGATTTTTACATTGTAGCTTTGCCTATGAAAATAAAAGGAGGTTCAGGTGCTCCTTTGCGAATTGTAGCTTTTTTAAATTAAACTAATTAAAATTATGAAACTAAAATTATTATCTCTCATTTTTACTCTCTGTTCATTTTTATTAACATCTCAAAACAAAGTCATTTTAAATACAGACCAAGCGGAAATTCAAATAAGTAAACATATCTATGGTCATTTTGCAGAACATTTGGGAAGATGTATTTACGATGGCTTGTACGTTGGTGATAACTCAAGTATTTCAAATACAGATGGAGTTCGCAATGATATTATTAATGCACTTAAAGAACTAAAAATTCCAAACTTAAGGTGGCCAGGAGGATGTTTTGCAGATATTTACCATTGGAAAGATGCTATTGGTCCCAAAAACGAAAGAAAACCAATTGAAAATATGTCTTGGGGAAATGTTAGAGAAAATAATGCTTTTGGCACTCATGAGTTTTTAAATTTATGCGAATTGCTTGGAGCTGAACCTTATTTAGCAGTAAATATGAATTCGGGTTCTGTACAAGAGGCTGTAGAATGGATTCAATATGTAAATCATGAGAATGGAGCGAGTTATTTAACCGATTTACGCCAAGAATATGGTCGTGATAAACCATGGAATGTAAAATATTGGGGTATTGGTAACGAGTCTTGGGATTGTGGAGGACACATGACAGCAGAATACTACGTAAATCTTTATAAACGCTATGCCACAGCTATGACCAGTTATGGCAATTCAGAAAAATTATATAGAATAGCAGTTGGACCAGGTTGGGATGATTATGAATGGACAGAAACCGTTATGAAAAATATTCCTGCAAGAAGAATTGAAGGTTTATCTATTCATCATTATTCAGTATTTGATTGGAGTAACAAAGGCTCTTCATATGAATTTACAGACGAACAATATTTCAAGACCATGAACAGAGCTTGGTTTATGGAAGAATTTGTGACTAAAAACAGTGAAGTCATGGATAAATATGATCCAGATAAAAAAGTTGCTCTTATTGTTGATGAATGGGGAGGATGGTATGAATCTGAACCTCAAGGCATTTTATACCAACAAAATACCATGCGTGATGCCATGATTGCTGGTATGACACTAAACATTTTTAACAATCATGCAGAGCGCGTAAGAATGGCAAATTTGGCGCAAACTGTTAATGTATTACAAGCTGTTATTTTGACTCAAGAAGAGAAAATGATACTTACACCAACCTATCATGTTATGGAAATGTATAAAGTACATCAGGATGCGACTCTAATTCCTGTAGAAATTACTTCCAATGATTTTATAATGAATGACCAACGCATTCCTGCTATATCTGTTTCTACTTCTAAAGATCAGTCTGGAAAAACACATATTTCTATAACAAATATTGACAATAAAAATGAACAAAAAATAGATATAGACTTACAAAAAAGCACATACAAAAAAGTGTCTGGTAGAATTTTAACATCAGCTAACATTCAAGACCACAATTCTTTTGAAAATCCAACAAAGATTACACCTGATTCTTTTGATAAAGCTGTTATTAAAAATGGAAATTTAGTAGTCAATATGCCACCTAATTCTGTCGTTGTTTTAGAATTAGTTGAATAACAATGTATTCGGTTTGACTTTCATAAAAAAAAATAGTCGAACTTCGTTTAC
>DATGBV010000019.1:0-2887 GCA_035312485.1 Flavobacteriaceae bacterium
TAGTATTCTGGAATGTCTGCACGTTTTGGTGCAAATTGCTCAACCTTTGGGCCTTTTACAAAAGCTACATTGTCTTTATAGGCAGAAACTATATCGTTTGGGTTGGCTTCAGATGTTTTTTTAATGAGTTTAAAAAGAGAAGTTGGTTTTTCTTCGCCATCAATAACAAAGGTTCCATTAAATATTTTATGTCTGCAATGCTCACTGTTGACTTGTGAAAAACCAAATACTTCAGAATCGGTTAATGGTCTGCCTATTTTTTTTGAAACATCTTTTAGATAAACAACTTCTTCATCACTCAAAGCTAATCCTTCTTGTTGATTATAAGCTGCTATATCTTCTATATTGAGTATTGGCTCTGGTTTTATATTTATAGTAAATGATTCTTGATTTAATCCGTTAAATTTTTCAGAAATCATAGGGTCGAAATCTTTGAAATCTTCAGAAACAGTTTTAAATTCTTCAATTCTTATAATATCAGAAATCCCCATGTTTTGTGTAATTTCAACTGCATTGGTACTCCAAGGTGTAATCATGGCAGCTCTTGGCCCAACAAAAAAGGCGTCAATAGACGCCGAATTTATTTTAGGTTGATTTCCGAATAACCAAATAAGTTTTGAGATTGTTTCTGGTGATAATTCTTTTGTTGTTTGAACAGCAAAAACCTTACTGTTTGTGTTTCCAAAGAAATGAATCATTTATAGATGTATTATGTTGTGTTTTGAAAATGCAAAAATACATTTTTTTGTGCATTTTATTTAGCTTTTTATGAGAAACCAAAACGTGTTATCAACAGTATTTTTAACACCTGGTTTAAAAATACTTTTTTAGTATTGAAACCACGGAACTACGATAGGATTTTCCAAATAAATTTAAGTGTACCAAAAGATAATACAGTTGATAAATTTCTATACGAGTTGAGGTAAGTTCATTTGGTTTAAAATTAGAAAAATAAGCATTGTAGAAGGTGTCATCAAAGCCACCAAATAGTTTTGTCATGGCAATGTCTACCTCATTGTGCCCATAATATACAGCAGGATCAATTAAATATGGAATTCCATTTTTTGAAATTATATAATCTCCACTCCATAAATCGCCATGTAGCAATGAAGGATTTATATTGACAAAAAGGGAATTTAAGGATTGTTTAATTTCATTTTCTGTTGGACATTCTTTATCTGAAAGTAAGTGTTTTTGTTTTACAAGCTTTAGTTGAGGCAACAAACGCTCTTGGGTGTAAAAATCAACCCAAGTATTCTGTAGTGAATTACTTTGAGTTAAATTCCCAATAAAATTGTTATGATTTAAACCAAAGAGGTTACGAGTGTTTTTATGTAAATCTGCTAATTGCAAACCTAAATTTTCAAAATCAAGATTAGAAGGTGATTTGCTTTCAATAAATTCCATGAGTAGGAAAGCTGAACTTTCAAAAGTATCACAAGCCAAAACTTTTGGTGCTTTAATAGTATTGGTATTTCTTATTAATTCAAGACCGGCAGCTTCGGTTTGAAACATTTCAAATGCATCAAGATTTTTATTTATTTTTAAAAAATAGCTGTTTTCAGATGTCTCAATTTTATATGCTTTTGATATATCGCCACCTCTTACAGAAGAAACTTTTGTGATATTTTCATTTAAAATGTTTGAAAGATGCTTTTTTAAATCATGGATCATGATCTAAAAATAAAAAAAGGCTAACAAACTTATGTTAGCCTTTAGACAAGAATTTAAATAAAATTTTAATTATTGCTTTATCAGTTTTTTTATGACTTGACCATTTTCTGAAATAAGCTTAACTAAATAGATGCCTTTGTTGAAATTTGAAAGATCAATTGTATTTTGTGATGAGGTCACTTTTTCTGTTAGAATTTGTTTTCCTAAAACATTGTAAAGAATAACATCCAAATCTTGTGTAGTGGCAATATTAACATAATTAGAACTAACTGGGTTTGGGAAAATTTTAATTTTTTCTAATGAGTAATTATTAGTAGACAATACAGAACCCCAAATTTCTAAAACATATTCAGGATGATCAATAAATGGGTTAGCATTTCCTTGATAGTTATATGCTTCTTCATTTCTTACTTCTTCTCTTGTAGAAACAGGATCATCCATATGCCATTTGTACAAGAGTTGAATATACCAATCTTCATAAACTTGATCATTTGATCCATCTAAAGGGTTTTCTGGCACACTATTATGGGCATCCCAAGTCACGTCAGTAACTTCATCTTCATAACGAACTGCAAAATAAAGTAACATTCTTGCAATATCTCCTTTAAATTCATCTATAGGCTCAAAAACAGTTCCAGTGAATCCTGGCGAAATACAATTTCCGAGCTTAGAACCATTTTGGGTTGGATTGGAAATATTAGCTTGATTTACGAGGTTTGTACCCACTTCACCAAAAGGATAATTGCCTCTTAATTGATTAACTCTACCATCGGTAGGGATTATGTGATGAATATCGTTTCTCATAGGATCTTGGCTATTGAAAAAACCTTGAGGAAAAATATGTTCTCTATTATAGCAATCTCCTTCAAAAGTTTAGCTATCACAAGCGTCACCAGGAGCTGTTCCACCATTTGTATCATGCGCATAATTATAAGGGTCAGAACCAGATGGATTTTCTGAATACATATCTAAAACAGAATTATCATCTTCATAAAAAGAATCATTATCAGTCGTAAGATAACCTGTATATAAATCGCCATAAGTTTTAGTTAGATCATGACCATTTGTAATTATAACTTTCAATTGCGTTTTTAAATCATACCCTGTTAATCCATTTGCAGAATCATAATAGTCATTTGGAATTTGAGAAAAACTTGAAAAAGATGTCAATAAAAATAGAATGTAAATGTGTTTCATTAGTTTTTCTTTTGAA
>DATGBV010000020.1:0-5007 GCA_035312485.1 Flavobacteriaceae bacterium
GGTCGATTTTAAAGGTAAGCGAATCCTTGGAAATGTTTGTGCCGTCCAGACGGTTCACTATTTCTTTCCCTTTCGTATCCATACGATAAGGACCGATAGGGGACATGAGTTCCAAGCCAAGTTCCATTGGCATGTCGAAGACCAGGGAATGCGACATCAATATATCAAGGCATGCACCCCACAGCTCAATGGAAAAGTTGAGAGATCCCATTTAACGGACCAGAGAGGGTTCTACCAATTGCTGTCTTACACCGATGATGTTGACCTGGAGAAGAAATTAAGGGCCTGGGAACATTTCTATAACTTTGAAAGACCACACGGGACTTTTAATGGTAAGACACCTTATTAAATACTTAAATCGAAACTAACAAAATGACCACTTTGGTCCAAGGAGGTCTGAAGTACGACATTCTTCACTTAAGGGTATGCTTAAAAAAATTGAATCCCTGATTGGAAAAAAATACTATAAAAATGAAGTTTTAGTCTGCTTAAAGAACTTGAAAAGGGTACTATTCCAATGGATTTCCTGGAAAACCTCGAAGGCTTTGATGATTGGTTTCTTCAAGAAGGTTACAATCTCTATATGAGAGATAGAATAAGGTTGTCAGTACGAAAAGGAATACCCCGTCGACCTGAAGAAGCTGACGATATTATTAGATGGGCGTTAGCTAGAAAAGATTATGTAAAATATGCTGAATGGTTAAAAACTACTTATGGCAGCAATTGGCGTGGCACGTTCCAATCTCTTGTTGCACAATCCAATCGTATTAATTTAAGCAATGCTGAGAAAGAGGCTATTGACAAGTTGTTCACAAAAGGGCTGCTGCAATTTAAATATGATGAGCTTAAAAAAGCTTTTCAACTCCACCGGCAAACGGCAAAGACAAGAAAGAAAGCGTTGGATTGGGCAATAGATCCGAAGAATGCAGCTCTAGTTGATGCCTTAAAATGAGAAGTTGGCATTGCTTTCAGAGATGTTATTGATGAATCACAATTTGACATTAATAAATGGATACCAAAATGACGTAAGCAGAAACGTAAGCTTAAGAACAAGTAATTCTTACCTATTAGAATTTGCACCAATTGCTACAGGCGTTTACTTCACTCCAAATTATTTTTCTTATTTAATGAATTGTAGAACAAGTTTGTACCTCATTTGTACGCCAAAATCATAACCATTTGATTTTCAATTAAAGTTATATTCTGTAATTAATATAAGTTTACATTGCAGCTATCCTTTTTAAATACCTTATATACGAGATTATTTATATATTTCAGATACAAAGGTCTAAACGTAATATTAGATCTAGCCAATTGTGGTGCATTTTCACAAATCAATGACCAACAGTCATAGAAAAGAAATAGAGGATTTTTCAGAAGGGGCTACAATAGATGACCTTAACGAATTCTTAGACATTGTAGAACCCCAATATAAAAAACACTCAAAGGAGCGAAAGAATATGGTATTGTTAGGAGCAAAATATAAGATAAAGCAAAACTTTCAGGAGTACATCGGGAGTTTGGAATCCTCTTATGATACGTTACATAATATTTTAAAAAGTAACGGTAAAATAGGTTAATCCCAATGGCCACTTTCTGGGAGTTGTGAAGAAAATGAATTGTGTCCTGAAAATGGTTCGATTTTCTGTACTTTGAAAATGGATTTTACGCCGAGCATGAGAATTGTCTTGGATTGCAGGGGAATCACCTAACAAACCGTTACAATTTTGGTGCTGCCCAAAACCGCTCCAAGACCTGTTATATTATTATATTGTCTACGAGTATTAGGAATCATGGATGTTGGTAGTTTTTAAATGGTTTTTGCCTTTTCAATAGCACTATTAATATCATTGGCAATAAATTCTTTATTTATATATTCATATAAATTATATCTCTCGAAGTCTTTCGATAAATCGTTATTTACTCCCGAAATAATAACCACTATTCCTCGCGACTTAAATGTTTTAATAATTTCGATTAAACTTTGAATTCCGGTTGCATCTATTAATGGAACATAGCGCATTCTTATAACCACGACTCTGGGATGCATATGCATTTGTGTGATAGTTTCCTGGAACTGCCGCGCAGCCCCGAAAAACAGAGGTCCATTAATTTCATACAAGACCACATTTTTGGGGATTTCTAATTTTTCATTCTCAAAAAGTTGTTCGCCGTTTAATCCTTCATTTGAAATGTTTTGGATATGAACGGATTCACTCATTCTTTTCATAAACAGGAAGCTTGCAAGTACAATTCCGATTTCAATGGCAATAACCAGGTCAAAGAGCACGGTAAGAAAAAAAGTGGTCAACAAAATGATTATATCCATTCGGTTGCCTTTTAGCATGGATAGGAATTGCCTCCATTCACTCATGTGATATGCCACATATAGCAAGATACCGGCTAAGCAGGAAAGTGGTATCAATTTGGCATATTGGGCAAAGAGCAACATAATGGCTAACAAAACTATTGCATGAACTACTCCGGCCAGTGGGGTCCGCCCTCCGTTTTTTGCATTGGTCGCCGTTCTTGCTATGGCACCAGTCGCGGGGATTCCTCCTAGTACGGCCGAAAAAATATTGGCTGTACCTTGTGCTATTAATTCCATATTGGAGCGATGTTTTCCACCGATCATAGAATCTGAGACTACCGCAGAAAGTAACGATTCTATACTACCCAATAATGCGATGGCAAATGCAGGTTGAATAAGGGATTGCAGAGTGTTAAAATCTATTGCGGGCAGAGTGGGCATGCTCAATTTATTTGGAATGTCACCAAACTTACTTTCAATAGTATCAACGGGTATCTCGAATAGCTTAACCACCAAGGTTGCCGCAATGATGGCAATAACTGAACCCGGTATTTTTTTTACCAATTTCTGAAAGTATATCGTTAAAAGAAGGGTGCTAATAGCAATGGTAACAGCATACAGGTTTATATGAGAAAAATTTTGAAAAATGACCTCCCATTTTTCAATAAAATCGGAAGGGACACTTTGAATTCCCAATCCAAAAAAATCGTTTATCTGTGAAGATAAAATGATAAGTGCTATAGCACTTGTAAAACCAACAATTAGAGAATAAGGAATAAATTTTAAAAGATTGCCAAGCCTTGCAAGCCCCAATCCGATTATAATAAAACCAGCCATAAAAGTGGCGATGGTTAATCCATTTAAACCGAATTCTTCTACAATCCCATACACAATGACGATAAAAGCCCCTGTAGGTCCTCCGATTTGAACCCGGCTTCCTCCCAATACAGAAATGATTATTCCTGCAATTATTGCCGTTATAATACCCTTTTCAGGTGAAACACCAGAGGCAATCGCAAAAGCTATCGCCAATGGTAGTGCCACAATTCCAACAATTACGCCCGAGATTATATCTTTTGATATGGTTTCCCTGGAAATTCCTTCTTTGAGAAGCGAGACCAATTTTGGAGTAAATTCTGTTTTCATTTTTTTGATCACCTACCACGATTAAATACGATTATTAATCATATGCGCACTAAAAGTTTAATAAAAATAGGGTATTATTAAGTATAATTTTTCTGCCGCTAAAAGTTAACTTATATTCAATATAGTAAGTCTAAATAAAGGTGGGATTACTTATAACGTTTTCAATTTAAGAACGGTTCCAAAAAACGATTTGAAGTTTTGAACCATTGCACAGGCTGAAAAACTACAATAATGACAATGTCAAGGAATTAACTTATAATACGAATTCAACGGTATTCGACCCATTCATTCTAATATGTTGAATGACTTCAAAATTCTTACTATCCGGATAATAGTCTATTGTTTCGTAAAACAATTCATGAACAGGATAAACTTTTACATATACCTTATCGCCAATTTCGAATCCTGCATCTGTAAAATTGCTAAATGGGTATGTTTCCCAACTTCTGGCAGGAATAGTAATCTGACTGCAAGGTCGATCAATATTTGTATTTCCAAATCTCACCCCAGCAGCACCATATCTCAAATCGAAATTCAGGTAAGACACCTTTGAATCTTTACTAAAGAAGTACTCATACAATATTGTTTGAGGTACATTGCTTTCAAAACAGGAGAGGATCTCTCTAAAAATTTGACCACTGTCATAATCCAGGCTAACTAAATTAATTTCGATTTTTGGGAACTCCAAAAACTCTATTTGCGAAAGAGAATTGGTTCCTAATGAATTATCTATTTTTAACGAATCATGCACCCCATAACCCTCTTTTTCAACAACCATTATGTATTCCCCTAGTTTTAAGTCTTTGAAGGTGTATTTGTTGTTATTAGACTCAAAATTAAATTGCTCAACAATCTCATTATTTTCTAATAGCTTTAGCTTAAGCCCTTGGTACTCCAGAGATTCATTCCCAAATTCATCAATTAATTTAACACTTCCAGCAATGGAACCTAATGGCCCTTCATCTGGGTCTTCGATAATTTCTGATTCATTTGAAGAGCTACAGGACATACAAATGATTAAAATTGCGAAAACGCCAATGGAAGAATTATTTTTGAACATTTAAAGTCATTTATAAATAATCCGGTAAATGTATTTATTGGTATTCAATTAAAGTAATAAAGTCGGACAATTGTAATATTTTTTGTTAAGATGCCATAAGTAGATAGTACTTAAGCACCATCACTTTATAAACACATCGCATATTCATAGGACAGAATGAATGCTCCCGAAAGGTCTGGTTGATGAATATTAGAAAAGTTTAGGAATAGGTATGGGAAATTGAACAATTAAATCCGACTTCATAAGTTCATAATATCCTGGGAATACCGAATTAAAGCGATATAGCATATCTAAATGTTATTACTAAGTAAATGCTGCAGTAAAATCGAAGTTTAAAAACAATAAGCAATCCCGGAAAACTATAAAATTTCAATTTACATTGATGGTTAATTCGCTAGTTATATTTTCATAGCCTTTTTTGGATACCGTAACGGACATAACATAACCTTTCGCACATGGGTTACATACCCACCAAGAAGTAAAAACACCG
>DATGBV010000021.1:0-5311 GCA_035312485.1 Flavobacteriaceae bacterium
TTTTTTTTAAAAAAATAATTAGTTTTGAAAAATTGAGAGGAGTTATACCGTCACTGGTATGATAGTATGACTACCTTGTGTAGTGCCAACAATATTGTTGGCACTATTTTTATAATTCTTTTCTAAATTATTCGAAGCAGTTTCCTTCTGTCCCATATTTCTAGTATAATATTGATTGTCATAACTCTCATTTTTTTTCCACAACGTATAAATAGTTGTAAGTAATTTTTTCTGAACTGCAACATAGCTTTTCATCTTGATATTGTGCTTATTTAAAGTTCTTTGGTAAAGTTTGACAAATGCAGTTTGTTCAAACCTGACGACATTGAAAGCGGGCATGTGCAGGATTCTACGAATACGACCATTTCCCTTTTTGGAAATCTTTGTTCTACCAACTCTTGATCCTGACTGGCTTTCCATAACATCATAACCTGCAAAGCTAACCAATTGCCTTTTGTTCCTGAAAAGTGCAAAACCATTTGTCTCGGCTAAAATAACAGCAACTGTCAGTATGGAAACACCTTTTATTGAACAAATGTTTTCTACTTTCTTTGCTACTTCCACATTCCTTTGAAAATGATTACTAATCTCCTTTTCTAAACTATTTCTCTGGTCCTTCAATAAATGGACAGTCTGTTCCAACTGTTGGATTACGAATTCGTTGAGATACATTCCTCTTGAAGCAGCACTCAATTGGTTCTGTACGCTGGTGAGCAGCTCTTGAATGGACTGGTGTTGGCGTGTAAGTTCTCTCAATTGATAAAAATATTTGCCCATTGGCTTCCAGAGTTCCAAATTTTGTTCTGCTCCCATTTGGGAAAGACCTCTTGCGTCTATGGGATCATTCTTGGACTTTATACCAATTGCCTGAATGTACTTTTTAGCCTTATTTGGTAATACAATACAGACCCGATAATTATTCTCATACAAATACAGAGCACACGATTCATGGTAAATGCCAGTGGCCTCCATTGTTACTACCAATGGAATTTCTTCCAAAACACAACATGTATCCATCCAAGTTGCAAGTTCTTTGTGCCCGTGAAGACTGTTGGCAAACTTCTTACTACGGATTACCTTGACAGTTTGTTCTGAATCAATACTTGAAATACAGGAATGGATTTCTTTTGCTGAAATATCCAGACCTACGGAATACTTTAAGATCATAACACTACTTTTTAATGAACAAGAACTTTTCTATTCGGGTTTTTCTCATTGTTTTATTGTGCATAATCAATGATATTGATTTGCATAAGTACTGATCCTACCTTAAAAGAAAAGACCAGGAATAGATATACCTGAAGCACAACATCAATAATTTGTGTTTTGTCCCACGCCAAGTTGCTATTCTTGGTTCTTGTATAGTTTACTTTATAAAGATAAAAGTTATTGTCTTTATAATTAATCCCAAAGATATGAGTTCCACGCTTATCGTTTTATAAACCAACTGTTTGGGACTGACAGAATCAAAATGTTAGTCACATGAAACAAATCCCATTAAAACTAATTTTTACTTACTTATTTGCAATGACCTTTTGTACGTTTTTCGGACAAAGGCAACTGGCCAAGAAACCACTATTACAGAACAAACAGATTTCAAAACCAAAACCGATCAACCCCAAATTTTCGGGTGCCACTGCCCTATTTCTTAATAGTATTGATTCGGCTTCCAAAACAAGCAGGATCAAAAAAAATGGAACGGAATATATCAACACCGCAATTGTTCTTTATGATGGTTGCTCTGTTGAGGATATTGAAAATCTACCGATCCAGATAAATACCGGAAATAAAAACATTATAACCGCTTTAATACCACCTGAAAATTTTCAACTGGTATCAGAAAACGATTGTATTAAACTCTTGGATATTGGTGTTCCCGTTAAGACCACAATGGATGAAGCAAGAGATCATACCTATACCGATTTAGTTCATGAAGGTGTTGGGCTCAACTCAAGCTATGATGGATCTGGTGTCATTGTTGGAATCATTGATATAGGTTTTGACTTTACACATCCCACTTTTTTGGACTCCAATGGGAATTTGAGAGTAAGTAGGGTCTGGATTCAAGGTGATGACAGCGGAAGTACGCCTACTGGATATAATTATGGATCAGAATATGTTGGTGAAACCCAAATACTGACCAAACAAACCGATACAAATACAGAATCTCATGGCACCCATGTTACAGGTATCGCTACTGGAAGTGGTATTGATGGTTCTGATAACGAGTATAAAGGGATTGCCTATAATAGTGAAATTGTTTTGGTTTCATATACTCTCCCATCCAATCAACAAATATCAAACAATAATATTAATATCATAGACGCCTTAAATTATCTGGTAAACTATGCCAATTCACAAAACAAACCTCTTGTTATCAATATGAGTCTTGGCTCGCATTTTGGTCCCCATGACGGAACTTCCCTATTGGATCAGGCCATTGACAATTTAGTTGATGATGGTATTATCGTTGTTGGTTCGGCAGGCAATGAAGGAAACAAAAAACTGCATGTCTCTTCTACTTTTACAAATGAAGACATAAAATATTATTTTGTAGAAAACGATCAAAATCTACTTACATATATAGATATATGGGGCAGTGAAAATACCGATTTTGAATTTAGCTATGGTATTTACAATATCAATACGGATGTATGGATTGATGTATCACCTGAAACGTATATTTCTTCAAACCATAGTACACAAAAACTAAATGATTTTATTGATTCAGATGATAATGATAAATGGACTGTTCAACATAATATTCCTCAGTTAGATCCAAACTTAAAATCAAGGGTTATTATTGGTATAGACTATTCAAATGATCTCACTTTGGGTGATGGTGATGTCTTTTTACTAGGGATTACAGCACAAAACACAACGGTGCATGCCTGGACCAGTCCTTCTAACGGCTCTACAACATTTGAAAATCATGGATATTCAACCGTAGAAGATGGTGATACCGATTATACGGTAGGTGAAATTGGGGGCACCGCCAATGATATTATCTCAGTTGGAGCTTATACAACAAAGAACAGTTACACCGATATTTCAAGTAACACCCAAAATATCGATTATTATAGTGAAATTGAAGACATTGCTCCCTTTTCAAGCAAGGGACCCACAGTAGATGGTCGGACAAAGCCTGACATAACTGCACCAGGAAATGTCGTTGTTTCCTCCGTGAATTCCTTTGATGACAATTATGACCTAGAGAGTCCCAAAGTTGTTTTAGGGGTAACAAACGGTATTAAGAACTGGTATTATGCCATAAATCAAGGCACATCAATGTCAGCACCTGTTGTCACGGGAATCATCGCTCTTTGGCTGGATATACGGCCTGACCTTGATCCTAACGATATTAAAACCATTTTCGACTATGCGGCCATACAGGATTCGTTTACCGGAAGTACAATCAACAATACTTGGGGCTGGGGTAAAATCGATGCCTGGTATGCTTCCTATTTGATCGAACAATCTCTAAATACAAATACCTTTGAAAATCAAAAACCTGTTAGAATTTATCCAAATCCAACACTGGCCTCTGTATATTTTGATAATTCCCGAACCAATTTTAAACATGTTGAAGTCTTTAACAGTTTGGGTCAGTTGATGCTCACCAAAAGTCTTTCCAATGAGGTGAACAGTAGTATTGATCTTTCTGGTGTTTCGGACGGTCTATACTTCTTAAGGTTCTACGATCAGAATCAATCGATCTATACTTTTAAAGTTGTTAAATCCAAATAGTTCAAAAAACAAGTTAATCTTTTTAAATACCATAATCATGAAAACAATATCCATTTGTATCATTGCCTTTTTGTTATTCAATTGCAATCAATCACGGAATCAAAACCAGCAGAAAACTCCAGCCGAACTCCGATATGAACTGCAATCAAAGGAAGAGGCTTATCCCCTAAACTATGTTTCTCTCTCCGATGTAACCATGACCGCACAACAAAAAAAGGTGAGAAACTCAACCATATTCAGAAAGGCCAAATACAAGCCCGATGGAGTGCTAATTGAAGGCTTTGTCGTAAACAAGGCCAGTATAGCAACCTTTAAGGATGTGAAGGTCCAAATCTCATACTATTCAAAAACCAAATCAATTATATATCAAAAGACATTTGTGCTTTATGAGTTTTATAAACCTGGATCAAGACTGTATTTTTCTTTGAAGGACTACCCTGTTGAAGGGTACACCTCGTTTCATGCAGAAGTTGTCAGTGCGGTTGCAAATTAGAATTGTATCACTGAAAATTTGTACTGCACAATATTGATATAGGTTACATTTAAAAACAAGAAAGTGATCAATAATTAATTTCATTGAAACTATTTCTTATTCATATTCTGAAATTGAATTAAATTCTATGAATGAATTAGTCAAAGGCGAACCAAAAACTTATTGATCAAAAACATAAAATTTGATATTAAAAGTCAATAAAAAACAAGAAAATTACAGCACTATATTTTTATTTGAAGATGATTAATTTTATTGTAATTTTATTGACTTATCTAGATAATTAAATTAAATTTGAATAATTCGCATATTACCTATAATCATTGACGTATACCTATGTATACATTTTGTATACATAGGTATACGTTGTTAAATTTAAATTAATGAATGATTATGGAAATTAATATAGAAAGACACAGAAAATCAAGCCCTAGAAATCAGAATATTACCGTTCGAGTTTCAAGCGATGAAAAAAAACATTTTGAAAAACTTGCAGCATTAAATTATACAAATGTGTCTGGTTGGGCTTACGATATTTTAAAGACCAATAAACATGGTTACGGTAAGGCTGAAAACATAGATGATTTATTGAAGGTATTAGATGATATTATCAATACTTCAAATAATATTAAAAAAAAAGTTTGACCAATTTTTAGAAAAAACTAATAAAAGTACCAATATATATAATAACATATTTTTAATATCTATGGCTTTGCTTGCTGAAAAAACAACCCTCACAAGTCTTAAAAAAAGGATTCAAAGTTTAAAAGGCTAAAAAATAATTAAATTGATTTAATATTAAAAAAATTCAAAAGAATTATAGACTTGTTAGTTTGAAGAATCTTGTCAAACAATCAATTTATCTTTTTAGTATTCTATACCCATATAATAAAAATATTAAGAAATACTATATAAAGATATAATTGATCACTAAACATAGTTTCTATTTTAAAAGAATAAGTATTACTTTAAAATGAATTTTGAGTTTTGGTTTATTTATCAATAATCTTAGATTATAAATGATACATTCAACAAATAAAAATATGTGTTAATCTTTTAATAAAATTTAAAAGT
>DATGBV010000022.1:0-2637 GCA_035312485.1 Flavobacteriaceae bacterium
TTTGCAAAGGGATCTTTAGCGTCTCTATCAGCAAATTCCGCCATTAATGAAAACCCATTATATTTAAACATGGCATCAATAAAAACCGTTGATATATCTGTTTCATAAAAACCCGTATCTGTTATCATGTAAGAACCTTGATTACTCCTTGTTTTAACTGCCTTACTGTTATAATCATATCCAAATGCTAAAGATAACTTAGGAGCTGATTCACGGCTTAAATCGGAGCCTTTATAATCACCTTTACTAGCAAAATTTCCAAAAGGTAATAATTCTATTCTTCCAGTATATTGATGTCCACCAAGATTTCCTGTGGTAACATTTCTGCCTTCACCTTGTGAGATGGCAAATATTTCCTTCACAATAAATTTGTCTGACAGATTAAAATGATGGCGCAACTGCATTCCCATATCGCGGTCTATATTAAATCTACTGTTTAATAATGAACGGTCTACTTGTTGTAAATTAGCTGATGATACTACACGCTCTCTGTTGCCTGGTAATTTAGTTTGACCAAACCAAAGCACAAAATTCTCATAAAAATTCCATTTAAGTACTGCGTCCAAAATATATTTTGGGGCATCATTAGTAAATTCTGAAGCCTTACCAATATCTCGATTAGAAAGTCCTAATTCTATTTTATATTCTACTTTAGGGCTAAACGCAAATCCATCAAATTTTAGACGAGCACGTCTAACAAGCATATTTGATTCAGGGTTTACTAAAGAACCATTTTCACTTTCCCAATTTGATATAGCAAGCAATTGCACCCTTGTTCCAATTTTCATGGTCCAAGAACTGTCTTGTCCAACAAGATTAAAAAGTCCTTTTCCAAATTTTGGAGACTTAATTTCTTGAGCATGAATATTGAATAAAAGCAATAATAATATTGCAGTGAGGAAATTCTTAATTGTCATTATTTGTTATTAGTTTTTGTCACTGCAAAGAACCAACACAAATGTTAACTTAATGTTTCCTAAACATTAAATTTTGCACATAAAAAACTGCCTTGGCCAAAGGCAGTCATTTAGAAATCATGATAATATAGTCGACAAAAACTAATAGATTATATGACATACTAACAATTTGTCTTAAGACATGATCAAAAGTCTTTAAAATTTATGAAATAAATGTAACCGTACTATTATCTAATTATTAAGATTTCTTGAAATGAGTATGTTATAAGTAGTTATAAATCAATAAAATAATTTCTCAATATTAAATTAATGTTAATAGAATATTGATTTAATGTTAATTAATTCTTTATATTTGTCTTAATAATAAAAACCCATAATTATGAAGAAAATTTGTTTAGTTTTTGCCTTTTTAATTACTGTGGTATCTTTTGCACAGCAAGAGAGAGAATTAAAACTTAATGAAGACACTAATTTAATTGAGGTAACTTATTATCATGACAATGGAGTTGTTAGCCAAACTGGCACTTACACTCTGGATGGTAAATTACAAGGTGAATGGTTGAGTTTTAACACAGAAGGTAAAAAAATTGTTTCTGCAAATTATGATAATGGGAAGAAAGTCGGCAAGTGGTATTATTGGAATGATAAGACCGTTAAAATAGTAGATTATAACGAAAATGAAATTGCTAGTGTTGAATAATTTATTAGCAATGATTTTGAACTTACAAAAAAAGCATCCAATTTAGGATGCTTTTTTATTAACTAATTATTCTTAATTTTATTTACTCAATGGTCCAACCAGCTCCCCAAGAAGCATAATCTGTACCTGTTCCATTTCCATCACCAGATATAAAATCTGCTTCTGTAAATGTTTCACCAGTATCGTTTTTCATTTTTGTTGTAACATCTGTAAAAGTAACATTTGTAACATGCAAGTCTCCACTTAATACACCAGCGCCTGTTGGGTTATCGCCTGCGTCACCGTCTAAATCGAAACCTTCTTCAAAACCTTCAATTAAAACATTATTAAATATGCCTTGTGTACCAGCTCTTAAGCGTATAGCCTCATTTCCGGTTGAAGAGCCAAGGCCAACTATGTAAAGGTTACTTACGGTTGGTTTTGAGAAATATCCACCTTCGTTACTAAAATCTGTATTATAGCCATCTGCCTCAACACCTTTGTCGTGATCGGCTCCATGTTTTACATAAGCATTAGTAATAGTTCCAGAAAATCCTTCTGTCCAATCTATAGAATCATCTTGATTGTTTATTGCAACAATATGATCTACGTTAACCGTTCCTCCAAAGAACTCAAAACCATCATCTTTTCCTTCAAAAGACTCTACATGTGAAACAAAAGTTCCGCTACCAACGCCATAAAAAGATAGTCCGTTATTTTCAGACTGACCATCTGCTGCACCACCAGAATACTCAACTCTTAAATAGCTTATTGAGCCAGAATCATCTGCTGGATCGTTACCACCAAATGGTAAACTTGCAATTTCAGAAGTTGAAGTTGCTGAACCAGTAACAGAGTTAATTGGAGCTTTTCCTAATAAGATAAGGCCACCCCAATCTCCAGCAGCAGGTGATGAAGCATCCGAAGTTAATACTATAGGTTCGTTTGCAGTTCCATTGGCAACAATTTTTGCGCCTTGAGAAATAGCAATATAAACATTAGCTCCAGATGCTAAAGCTTTTACAGTCATTCCCGCTGGAA
>DATGBV010000023.1:0-23084 GCA_035312485.1 Flavobacteriaceae bacterium
AAAGTTAGGGTTGGTTTCATCAAGATTGTTACTGCCACTTAAAGCTGTAATAGGATTAAAATTTGGGCTGTAAGTCAAGCAGTTATTAAAAACAATGGTTGACCCTGAAAGTAATCCTACTTCATCGGCAGACCCTGTTAAAATAAAGATATTATTATTTACTATTGGGTCTACGCAACTCCATGCAAAGTTATCTGATGAATTAATAACAATATTGTTAAGAAAACTTATGGTATTATTAAAATTTTGAATAGGATAATTGTTTCTATTATAAATATTATTTTTTACTATCCAGCCATCAGAGCTATTTGAATTTGTAACACCAGTTAAAATATTTCCTTCAATTACCCAATCGTCGGCAGTGTTAGCACCCGTTATGTTAGTGGCTTTATTGTTTATAATCCTTATGTTACTGCAATCAGATATAGAACTTGTGCCAATGCTTGAGGTCACTAATCCTGTAATCAACGAGTTCGCTGCATTGCCTTGAAATGTAACATTTCCAACATTAGCAGTTTCATTATTTTTTGCGTTGGCAGGATTGTGACTTAAACCAATAATTATGAGTCGTTTAGTTGTAGTAAGGTTACCATAACTACTACCAGACGGCAATATATGTAAAGTGTCTCCTGGAATAGCTGCACTAATTGCATCTGACAAACTGGTATAATCGGCTCCAGAATTGGCTCTGTTATCTACAGTAATAACTTTGGGTTGTGCTAGTAGTGTTAAAGGTAATAAGAGGCCTGCGAAAAAAATGGTAAGTGTTTTCATTGTGTAAGTGTTTAAATGATTAATTAATTTGTTTATAACACAAGTGAAGAGAAAGTGATGTAATAAACTTGAAGCACATTAAAATTACTTGTGAAGTATTTTTTAAACTCCCAATTTTTGTAAATGACAAAATTCTGGACTCATTTATAAATCTACAATTTGTTAAAAGTGAAGTGCTTAAGTTGTTTTATTATGCAGTAGTGATGTCTTTTTTGTAAGCCATTGGTGTTTTACCAGTGTACTTTTTAAACACATTATAAAAAGAAGATTTAGAATTAAAACCAGCTTCAAGGCCTATGGAAACAATAGTATATTTAGCAAAATCTGGATTTTTTAAGTAATTTTTAGCTTCTTCAATGCGGAATGAATTTAGATAATCTGGGAAACTTGTATTCAATTCGTTATGAATAATTTTGGACAAATAACTTGAGCTAAGATTTAGATTTGAAGCAACTGTATCAAGGGTTAAATTTGAATCTAAATATATTTTTTCTTGTAGTAATAATTTTTCAAGTGCATCAATATATTCATTTGTATGTTTGGATGATGAATAACCAGAAGAGTTATTTGTGTGTTTATTATAGATAGTATTCTTTTCATTTACATACTTTCTAATTTTGTTTCTATCAGCTATGATTCCATATTTATAAACGCCTATATGACCCAACCAATATATCATTAGTGCCAAGCCTAACCACAAGCTATAATATATTGTTTCACCACTAGTTACATATAAGTTTCTAAAGGTTAAATATGCCCAAAGAAAAGTAAACAATAGGATAATTGACAAAGTTATCTTTAGCCATTTTATATCAGAACGTATAATAGTTTTATCATATTGTTTATTCTTTTTTTCATATTCAAAGGTCTTATGTAAACAAATAGATATCAAAACAATACTAAAAACAACAGAAAACATTTCAGTGTAAACAATGATTGCGCCATAAGTCGAGTTTATTGGATCAACTGCATCCAGACCCAAAAACAATCGAACCCTGAAAAACAAAGCTAGGATAAGAACTATTATAAATGGTGCAAATAATAATTTTTCAATAGTTAGTATTTTTTTCGAAGGGTACAAAAACAGGATAACATAAAAATATAAAATAGGTGCATCTATAGACGCAAATGGTATATAAAAATACCCATACATTGTCCACAAAGACATAGCTCCAATATCTGGTAATATATACATTAAATTCCCTAAAGAATAGCAGACTATAAGAGCAACTAAATAGAATGTGCTTTTTGCATGATATTTTTTTGAAAACAGAAAAACACCTGTAAAAATAAACCCTTGAATTATACCAACTATAATAAGTATGTTGAAAATATTAAATGTCATGGGTTAGTTTATCTTATAAAAATAATAAGTTTTAGTTAATAAAAGGATTTGTAAAGAATTAATTTATAAGTAATTAAACTATTAAATAGTATAAAGGTATGTAAAAACCAATATTGTAAACCCAACAATTATAATTGGTCCAAGAAGACCCATAAGCAAACCACCAAACCTAAAATCTTTTTGTTCTAGTTTGCCTGTGCTATATGCAATAGCATTTGGAGGTGTAGAAATTGGTAAAAACAAAGCTGTAGAAGCACAAAGGCCTATGACTACAGGAAGCATTACAGGATTTTTATAAGTAAGTATAATGCCTATTGGAATTAAAATTGTAGCTGTTGCTGTATTACTCATTACATTGGATAGAATTACTGTTAGGAAACCAAAAAACAATAATATGGCATAAAAATTAATTTCATAATCCCCTAGTTTATTAATGTAGTATTCCGCTAATCCAGTTTCTTTAATGGCCATACCAAGAGCTAAACCACCAGCAACAAGCATTAATGTATCCCAAGGTAAACTTCGTACATCATCAGCTTTTATAATTCCAGACATGGTAAGTAAAATAATTGGGAGAAGTGATACAACAGAAGCTGGAATGCTATGTAGTTTTTCTGTTAACCAAAGTAAAAGGGTTATTCCTAAAACGATTAAAACTACGTTTTTTTTAATTTTGAAAAGCTTTTGATCTTCTACATTACTATTTTCAGAAGTAATTTTATTTAAATCAATATCGAGCGATTTAACTTTTGGCACAAATTTTTTGATTAAAAAGAACCAAAGTAGTAAAGTGAGTATTATTGAAACAGGAAAGCCAACCATCATCCATTCTAAAAAACCTATATTATAACCTTGATTTATTAAAGCCTCTACAGCAATAGCATTAGGAGGCGATCCAATTAGTGTTCCCATACCACCAATAGATGCTGCGCCTGGGATACCAAGTAGAATGGCTTTTGCAAAAGGGGAATCATCACCTAATTGGGTTAAAAAAGGTAATACTGAAGCGATCATCATAGCAGTTGTTGCAGTATTAGACATTAGCATCGAAAATAATGCTGTGGTAAGCATTAGACCCAATAGAATATATTTTGGAGTTGTTCCAAATTTCGATATGGAAATTTTAAATACAACTCTGTCCAGTTCTGTTTTTTTCATACTTTCAGCCATAAAGAAACCACCTAGCATTAACCATATAACACTATTGGACCATGAATTCACGTATTTCTGATAATATTGTGAAACATTTTCTGGATCTATATGAGAGTAATGGTTACTCATTGCAAATACTAAAAAACCAAAAACTAAAAGTCCAACTGCAAAAGGAGGAATAGCTTCAGTAACCCATAATCCTATAGCAAGAAATAGTAAAAATAAAACATAAAGCTGTGCCTGGTTTAATTCTGGATCATAAAGTAAAAAAGACAAAACAAAGGCAACAATAACACTCAACAAAAAATATATTATTTTACTTTGAATGTCAATAATTCTTTGAATGTGTGACATCAATTTTAAAGAAACTCCGCGCGAATCACTCATGGCTTTTTAATTAAAATAAAAGTCAAAATTAGGTACAAAAAAACTCTTAAAAACTAATAATTATCATGTAATTCAAATTCATTGTAGTAAATTAATTTAACGCCTGTGAATTGTTGTTAAATTGTTAATAACTTATAGGCTTAAAACAACTTAAAATTAGCATTAAATATAGGAGTTGCTTATCTTTGTATGTATTGTTAAACAATGCCGAAATCCGGCATTTTTTTATGAGAATATTTCAGGAACAAAAGATAAAATTATATGAAGGAAGAGTTTAATAAACACAATTATTCTGCAGATAGTATTCAGGCGTTAGAAGGAATGGAACATGTACGCATGAGACCTTCGATGTATATAGGAGATGTTGGTACAAGAGGATTACATCATTTGGTTTATGAAGTTGTAGATAATTCTATAGATGAAGCACTTGCAGGGCATTGTAATAACATTACAGTAATAATCAATGAGGACAATTCTATAACCACAGAAGATGATGGTCGTGGTATACCTGTAGACATTCATAAAAAAGAGGGTGTTTCTGCTTTAGAAGTTGTAATGACAAAAATTGGAGCAGGTGGAAAATTTGATAAAGATTCATATAAGGTTTCTGGAGGTTTGCATGGTGTAGGTGTAAGTTGTGTGAATGCGCTTTCAGAACACCTAAAAGCTACTGTATATAGAGGAGGTAAAATTTGGGAACAAGAGTATGAACGTGGTAAAGCCATGTATCCAGTAAAACCAGTTGGAGATACTGATAAAAGAGGAACTACAGTGACCTTTAAACCAGACTCAACAATTTTTACTCAAATACTGGAATATAATTATGATACATTAGCAAGTAGATTACGCGAATTAGCGTATTTAAATAAAGGAATCACAATTCATTTAGTTGATAAAAGGCACAAAAATGATAAGGGCGAGTTTGAAGGTGAAACTTTTTTTTCAGAAGAAGGGCTAAAAGAATTTATCAGGTTTTTAGATGGTAATAGAGAGCCTTTAATGAAAGATGTTATTGCATTTGAAGGTGAGAAAAATGGCGTTCCAGTTGAGGTTGCAATGGTTTATAATACGTCTTATGCCGAAAATTTACATTCATATGTAAATAACATTAATACACATGAAGGAGGAACGCATCTTACTGGTTTTCGTCGTGGCTTAACACATACACTTAAAAAGTATGCCGATGAATCTGGAATGCTAGATAAATTGAAATTTGAAATAGCTGGAGACGATTTTAGAGAAGGTTTGACCGCTATTATTTCGGTAAAGGTTCAAGAGCCTCAATTTGAAGGTCAAACAAAAACTAAATTAGGAAATCGGGAAGTGTCTGCATCTGTAAGTCAGGCAGTATCAGAAATGCTAACGGATTATCTTGAAGAACATCCAGATGATGCCAAAATCATAGTACAAAAAGTTATTTTGGCAGCTCAAGCTAGACATGCAGCTCAAAAGGCACGTGAAATGGTTCAGCGCAAAACTGTGATGAGTATTGGTGGTCTACCAGGTAAATTATCAGATTGTTCAGAACAGGACCCAGCAAAATGTGAAGTGTTTTTGGTTGAGGGAGATTCTGCTGGCGGAACAGCAAAAGCTGGTCGAGATAGAAAGTTTCAAGCCATTTTGCCATTGCGCGGTAAAATCTTGAATGTTGAAAAAGCAATGACTCACAAAGTGTTTGAAAATGAAGAAATTAAAAATATTTTTACAGCACTAGGTGTTACAATTGGGACTGAAGAAGACAGTAAAGCCTTAAACTTATCTAAACTTCGTTATCATAAAGTAGTAATTATGTGTGATGCCGATATTGATGGTAGTCATATTGCAACACTTATTTTGACCTTCTTCTTCAGGTACATGAAAGAGCTTATAGAAAATGGTCATATTTATATTGCAACACCTCCATTATACTTAATTAAAAAAGGAAATAAAAAACAATATGCCTGGAGTGATAAGGAGAGAGATGCCATAGCCGAAGAGTTTGGAGGAAGTGTTAACATTCAGCGTTACAAGGGGCTTGGAGAAATGAATGCAGAGCAACTTTGGGATACAACCATGGATCCTGAATTCAGAACCTTAAGACAAGTTAATATTGATAATGGTGGAGAAGCAGATAGAATATTTTCAATGCTTATGGGAGATGAGGTACCACCTCGTAGAGAGTTTATTGAGAAAAATGCCATTTATGCAAATATTGATGCATAATAGAATGTTTATAGATAAAAAAATGTCGCTAAATTTTAAGCGACATTTTTTTTTCAAGAATTATTTAATTCTAAACCTACTTTTTATAGTATACCTATTCCTACTCTAGGTGAGCCAATGCTTACTCTCGTTTTTATCAGGCTTCTTCTAGGATATCTTTTGTGATAATATCCATCATATCTGTAATAATAAAATGAGGCATGATGATAGTAATAATCACTATGATGACAATGATTGTTACAGTGATTATAATGACTTGCATAAGCGTCTCTTTTACCTTTCATGTAAGCTTTGTAAGCTTTTTTATCTTTCCGTTTTAAATTACGTTCATAATTCTTTTGTTCTTTCCAAAAAGCTTTTTCATCTGTTTCGGTTTCTGCATTAAATTGTTGTTCAAACTTTGCATCTTCTTCTGCTCGTTGCTTATAATAACTTTGCTTATCAATTTGTGTTTTATTTGAAGTTTCAAAGTCTTGTGCTTGTGCTAAAAATGAAATGCTTATTGCAATTATAAATATTACTATTTTAATTGTTTTCATAATTTTAAATCTTAAGTTAAACAATATTTTCTTATTAGACCCTTCATTAATAAGACGCCTAAACTATTTTTTACCCTATGGTTTTATTGAGTTTTTTATTTTCCGCCGTTTGCTTGCAAATCTGCAATACATTGTGCATCTAGTTGAGGTGCAGAGTTAACACCTAATAAATTGTCTAATCCAGATCCGTTTTCTGAAGCCCAATACATTAAGCAGCTTTCAACATTACAGTGCTTTGCGTGCTCTGTGTCTTCATGATTTACTACCATACTTGTTCCTAAATTTGTAAGACCAAGAATATGTCCAAATTCATGAGTTATTACAGTAGTTTCTAAAACAGTTCTATCGGGTTCAAAAGTACTATTGCTTAAATCGTGAATGGTTTCCTCATAAATTACAAATGAGGTATTTCTATAAGCAGTTCCTAAAACAACATTGGAATTTGTATTTTCTGCAGAAGAACCATCTGCAAAAAAGGACCAGACTGCTATTTGATTGGCACTATTATATTTAGTTCGGTTAGCATCTTCAATCTCTATAATTTCTTGATTTGTATAAGGTGCATTTCCGGGAGAAGTAATAGCTCTTGTTTCTACTGCAATACCATTTGGTTTAAAAGTTCTGTTTTCTAAAAATGAAACAAAATTATCAATGGCGTTTTGAGTAGGTTTAAATCCTTCCACATACACAACTTCAATAATCATGCTTGTAAACGTGTTGTCTGATAAAAGATCGTTAGCTGAAGTTCCAGTTGGCTGTTGATTTGCAATTACAGTATTTGGATTGTTATCAATTCCAGAATCATCATCTATAGAATCATTTTTTGAGCAGGATTGAATAACAATCAACAATAATAGGAGTAATCTTATTCTTAAAGTTTTCATATTTTTTATTTTAAACAGCTGCCAAAAGTTGGCAGCTGTTTATCAACCACAACAAAAGTAACAAATGTGCTATTAAAGTTTATTTAAATTTGTGATAGAACTAACGTTAAAGCAGCATTTGTTGTACTTTGTAAAGAAATTGAAGATTCTGAATAGCTTGTAACTTCCCAAGTATTATTTAGTAATTCAAACGTTGCATTTCCTGTAAAAGTCAAGGTTAAGAATACTTCAAGTTCAGATGTTACTTCATATGTGCCTTCAACATCTTGTATCGTTGTATTAACAGTATTTTCTGCTACACATGTTAAATCGTTTGCAAAATCTATTGAATATTCTGCATAATCGTTAGCGGTTTCAACTCCTGAAGTAATAAAGGATTCAACTTTGAACAATCCTTCTACCATAATATTTTCAAGAGTATTGGCATCTTCTTCAGCATCTTCCATGACATCTTCGTTGGCAAGACATTCTGTAATAGAAGACTGTAAATCTGCATCACTCTCTAGTGTTACCGTAGCATCATTGCTTATTGTTGCCGTAATTGGATAATTTACTGCAAACAATTCATCGTTTCCAAAATTGTTCATATACGTATAAAGCTGTTGTTCAGACTCAATTACAACACTGCCTGTCTGTTCAAAATTTAAACTGAAAGTCAATATAGTTATTGGAAAATCAATATCAATACAGGCAATAGCATCTTGAGCAGTATTTTCAGCCTGCTCACAGGCATTAGCCAAAGCATCTAACTCTGTTTGATTTGTTATAATCACTTCAGTGTAGTTGCTTAAACGTACAGTTATAGGAAACTGGAATACAACTTGGTCATCATCATTATTGAATTCACCAAGAATGTTTAAAACTTGTGAATAATCTGACTCGCTTATCAATGTTACTTGAGTGCCATTTACAGTTGCTGTTATTGGAAATAATACTGATGAACATGATATTCCGTCTAAAAAGTCATCATTCGATCCATCATACATGGCAGAGCGTTCTAAATTACTTGCTGTTGTAGAATTGGCCGAATTGGTGTTTGGATTTTCTCCGTTTTCTTTATCAATTTCATCTTGGCAAGAAGTGAATCCTAAAAATGAAAGTAATAAGATTGTTAAAACAAATTTTAAATTTTTCATGATATAATTTTTTTAAGTTAAATTATTTTTATGTTTTCAAAGCGATTTTTTCGCCTTTCTAAATTTAAGACCCTAACAACATAATTTTCCCTATGAATTTTTGTGTTTTTTTTTGAATTAATATTTTAATATTCTGATATTCAGTTAATAAAAAAAGTAAAGAAATTCTTCTACTTTTGTATCGTACAATTATATAATCTACTAAATGAAAACCTCAAAACATAAACTTTGTGATGAATCATTTTTTAATTCTTTTTATTTAGAGAATATACAGAGCATAACTAATTTTGCTTTTTACAAATGCAGAGATAAAGCTGCTTCTTTAGATTATGTACAAGATGCTTTTGCCAAGATATGGGAAAATTGTTCTAAAATAGACTTTACAAAAGCAAAGACCTATTTGTTTACCACTGTAAACAATATGTTTTTAAATGTGGTAAGACACCAAAAAGTTGTCATGGCTTACGCAAAACATCAACCATATATAGATAGGGACAATCAAGATCCAGAATATTTACTACAGGAAGAAGAATTTAAGCAACGATTACAAAACGCTATTTCAGGGTTAAGCGATGTTGAACGGGAAGTATTTTTACTCAACAGAATAGACGGGAAAAAATATAGGGAAATAGCCGAAATGTTGGATATTTCACAAAAAACTGTTGAAAAAAGAATGACAGGAGCCTTAAAATTTTTAAGAAAAAAAATGGATAATCTTAAAATATAATGTTTACCATAGGGTAAAAATAATTTTAGGTGTCTTTATTATGATAGCAGAATAAATGAATAAAGAAAACAACATATTAAAATGGTTTAATGGTGAGATTTCAGTGAATGATATCAAAAAAATGCATTCAGACACTGATTTTGAAACACTTGAAAGAATTGGGTTCTATTCTAAACAAATCGATGTGCCTAAAATAGATGCACAAAAGGCTTTAGAAGAATTCAAAGTCAAAAAGTTGCCTAAAAAAGAAGTGAAAGTAAAAGCCTTAAACTTTAAAACCTGGCAAAAAGTTGCTGCCGTTTTATTAGTGATGATTACATCTTCTTATTTTTTATTTTTCAATAATAACAAATCTTTCCAAACTCAAATAGCACAAACCAAAACATTTAATCTGCCAGATAATTCGGAAGTTATTTTAAATGCCCAATCAAAATTAACTTACAATAAAAAGGACTGGAAGAAAAATAGAAGCTTGACGCTTGATGGTGAGGCTTTCTTTAAAGTGAGTAAAGGAGAAAAATTCACTGTTAATACTGATTTAGGAATGGTACAGGTTCTTGGAACACAGTTTAATGTAAAGGAACGTGCATACTATTTTGAAGTACAATGTTATGAAGGTAAGGTAAGTGTAACATATAACGCGGAAACTGTTGTGCTTACACAAGGTAAATCATTTAGAGTTATTAATGGAACTATTGAAGCAGTTGATTTTAATAGCGAGAATCCTTCTTGGTTGTTTAAAGAGTCCAGTTTTGACCGTGTTCCTTTAAGGCAAGTCATAGATGAATTAGAAAGACAATATGATATTGTTATTGAAACAGAAAATGTTGATTTAACTCAAGTTTTTTCAGGTAGCTTTACTCATGATGATAAAAATATTGCACTGCAATCTGTAACAATTCCACTCAAATTGAGTTATAGAATAGAAGGTAAAAAAGTTCTACTTTATTCTTATGAAGCAAACTAGGTATTTTCTGTTTATAGTTTTTTTATTTAGCGGTATTGGTTTTGCACAACAAACTTCAGAAAAAATACCACTAACAGATTTCATGCTTATGCTTGAACAACGGTTTGATGTCAAATTTTCATATTCTATCAATGATGTAAAAGACATTAAAATAAAAATGCCATTAGAATCAAGTTCACTCCAACAAAACATAGACTATCTCAATGCAAAAACAATTTTAAATTTTAAGTTTCTTAATGATCGTTATATAACAGTTTCAACTTTAGATAAGATTATTTCTATTTGTGGCACGTTGATGCCAAATAATAGTAATAAGCCACTTTTAGGAGCTTCAATTATTGTAGATAAGAGCAACATAGGGACAATATCAGATACTAATGGTACATTTCAATTGCAGAATGTTGCTGTAAATGGAATTGTAACGATCTCCTTTTTAGGCTATGAGACAAAAAATATACCTGCTAAAGATTTATTTTCTAAAAATGGAACATGCCCTACTATTTTCATGTTTGAAAGGAATGAAGCATTAAACAGGGTTTTAATTACTAAATTTTTGACAACTGGATTGCAAAAACGTATAGATGGAAGTACTATACTAAATACTGAAAAGTTTGGAATTTTACCTGGATTAATAGAGCCAGATATTTTACAGTCTATTCAAGCTCTTCCAGGAGTTGAAAGTATTAATGAAAGTATTGCAAACATCAATGTAAGAGGAGGAACCCATGATCAGAACTTGATGCTTTGGGATCATATTAAAATGTACCATTCAGGACATTTTTTTGGATTGATTTCTGCATATAATCCAAACCTTACCAATAAAGTTATTGTGACTAAAAATGGCACAAGCAGTGAGTTTAGCGATGGCGTATCGAGTACGATTAATATGTTTACAAAAAACGATATTGATAATACATTTTCAGGTGGTGGAGGTTTCAACTTAATTAATGCAGATGCTTTTTTGGAGATTCCAATAGCAAGAAACCTTGAATTGCATATTTCAGGGCGACGTTCTTATACAGATTTTTTTACTTCTCCAACATACGATAATTATTTTGAGCGAAGCTTTCAAGATAGTGAAATAACAAACAATAGCGATAATATTAGTGAAAGTAATACTTCTTCAGACTTTTTCTTTTATGATTATACGGCAAAACTATTATTTGATTTAAATGACAGGCATAAGTTTAGAGCAAATATTATTGGTATTTTTAATAATCTTGATTATAAAGAAAGCTACACCAATAATGATGATGAAACGGAGTCTAAAACCAGTAATTTAAAACAAGAAAACCTAGGTGCAGGTGCAAACTGGAATGCTAATTGGAATGATACATTTTGTACTGAATTAATTGCCTTCTATTCAAAATATAATGTTGATGCTACAGATTATAGAATTGAGACCGATCAGAGACTAACGCAGGCAAACGAAGTACTTGAAACAGGTCTGAAATTTAAAACTCATTTTAAAGTAAACAAGAATTTCACACTTTTAAATGGCTACCAATTTAATGAACTGGGTATTTTAAATGAAACCACTGTAAGTGCACCTTCTTATGAGCGGACACAAAAAGATGTTTTATTGAATCATGCACTTTTTAGTGAGGTTGAATACAATAAACTTAATACCTATTTCAGAATAGGGGTTAGAGCCAATTATTTTCAAAAGTTTAATAAAATTTTAATAGAACCAAGATTAAACATAAGACAAAAATTGTCAAATCAATTTGCTCTAAAACTACAAGGGGAATTCAAAAATCAATCAGCTACACAAATTGTTGATTTTCAAGACGATTTTTTGGGAGTGGAGAATAGACGTTGGATATTGGCAAACGAAAAAAATATTCCAATTGCAAAAAGCAAACAAGTGTCCTTTGGGTTAGAAAGCAACCATAATAACCTAACCATAGATATTGAAGGATTTTATAAATTGGTTGAAGGAATTACAGCCTCCAATCAGGGATTTTATAATAATTTTCAATATATCAATGCGTCTGGAGATTATACAGCAAAAGGAGTAGAATTTTTAGCTAATAAAACCTCTGATAAATATAGTGCTTGGATAAGTTATACCTATAGTGTGAATGATTATGAATTTAAAGATTTTACACCCTCTACATTTCCTAACAATGTAGATATCAGACATTCATTATCAATGGCTTTTAATTATCAAATAGTAGAAGATTTGAAAATTTCTATTGGAGGCATATGGCGATCTGGAAGACCATATACAAAACCTGTAGAAGGAAATGAGACAACACAAAATGGTAATACAACATTGGTAAATTATGATTCACCTAATAGTGAGAATTTAGATGGTTTTATGCGTTTAGATGCTTCTTTAAGTTATGATTTTGATTTTTCAGAATCTGTAAAAGCAACACTTCGCGCAGGAGTATTGAATATAACCAATCATAATAATATAATTAACAGATATTATGAGGTTAATCCAAATGATTCTGAAAGTACGGTTCAGGTTGATAATAAATCACTCGATTTAACACCTAATGTAAGCTTCAGAGTGAGATTTTAATTGGATTTAATTTTTTTAACTTATAGACGTAAAAAGTGTGATTTAAATGTTTTTGCTACTTTTACAAAACCAAATCTAAAATGCTATGAAAAATTTTATTGTCTTAATTTTTTTGTTTTTATCTACAATTCTGCTCAATGCCCAAGAAAACATAGATGATCTTTTGGCAGCTGGTGTTGAAGATGCGAAGCGTTTCAGTACAGATTATTTAGCTCCTGCAACAGAAGGGACTATGTACAGCATCAATAATGGCTGGTTTAATAGTGCCAAATCACCTCACAGATTTGGAGTTGAAATTTCTTTAATAGGAAATCTTTCTTTTATTCAGGACGAAAAGAAATCGTTTATTATGAATGTAGCAGATTATGAGAATATAAGATTTCCCGATAATGAGACTTCGAAAAGTGTTGCAACAGCATTGGGTCATAATGATCCAGACGTTGTAGTAATTGTTACTTATGAAGACCCTGTTTTTGGAGATCAGGAGGTTGCTTTAACCTTACCAACAGGTATTGGTTCAGAAAATATCAACTTGATTCCTTCTGCTTTTTTGCAAGCTAGCTTTTCTCCTTTTAAAGGGACACAAGTTAAAGGACGCTTTTTTCCAAACATAAAAGCTGAAGATATTGAAATAGGAATGTATGGCTTTGGTTTGCAACAGGACTTTACATCGTGGTTACCAGCAGATAAAGTAATTCCTGTATCTATTTCGGGACTTATTGCATATACACATTTAAATGGGAAATATAGTTTTGAGGAAACAAGTGTGGTTCAAGGTGAAAACCAAAGAACAAATACAGAAATAAATACCATACTGGCACAATTAATAGTATCTACAAATTTAAAAATCGTAAATTTTTATGGTGCATTGGGATATTTAAGTGGAAAATCAACAACAGATTTGCTAGGAACATATATTGTGACAGACGGCGTTTTGTTTTCAGAGGAAATTGTTGACCCATTTTCTGTTAAACAAAAAGTTTCAGGTATGAGAGTATCTTTAGGAGCTAATTTAAAACTCGGGTTTTTTGGTTTAAATCTGGATTATACAATTGCTGAATTTAACAGTGCTTCATTAGGAATTAATTTTTCAATTTAAAAAGCAAGAATTCTACCGTTAGTTCCTTTATTTACACCTTATTTATTTGTAATTTTGCATTTCTAAAATTATACAATTAAAAAATTTTATAGATATGAAAGTTACGGTAGTTGGAGCAGGAGCAGTTGGTGCAAGTTGTGCAGAATATATTGCTATTAAAAATTTTGCTTCAGAAGTTGTTTTATTAGACATTAAAGAAGGTTATGCCGAAGGTAAAGCTATGGATTTAATGCAAACAGCTTCATTAAATGGGTTTGATACAAAAATTACAGGAACAACAGGAGACTATGGCAAAACAGCCAATAGTGATATTTGTGTGATCACTTCAGGAATTCCTAGAAAACCAGGTATGACACGTGAAGAATTGATAGGAATTAATGCAGGCATTGTAAAAAATGTATCTTCTAGCTTAATAGAGCATTCTCCTAATACTGTGATGATTGTGGTTAGTAATCCAATGGACACAATGACATATCTTGTACATAAAACAACAAATCTACCAAAAAATAGAATTATTGGAATGGGAGGAGCTTTAGATTCTGCACGTTTTAAATATCGGTTAGCAGAAGCATTAGATGCTCCTATCAGCGATGTTGACGGAATGGTAATAGGTGGACATAGCGATACAGGTATGGTACCACTTACTGCTCATGCAACAAGAAATAGTATCAAAGTTTCAGAATTTCTTTCAGATGATAGATTAAATCAAGTAAAAGAAGATACTAAAGTTGGTGGTGCAACACTTACCAAACTTTTAGGGACAAGTGCTTGGTATGCACCTGGAGCTGCTGTTTCTGGTTTAGTGCAAGCTATTGCTTGTAACCAAAAGAAAATGTTTCCATGTTCTACTTTATTGGAAGGCGAGTATGATCTAAATGATATATGTATTGGTGTTCCTGTGATTCTTGGTAGAAATGGAATTGAAACCATTGTAAATATTGAATTGAGTGATGCTGAAAAAGCGCACATGCAAGAAAGTGCTGAAGGTGTTAAAAAAGTTAATGAGTTGTTAGAGCTTTAATCAACAATTCTTTTAAAATTGTTATTTATATAAAGACTGTAGATATACAGTCTTTATTTTTTTATATTTGACGCATGAAATCTAAATGGCATATTAGTATTATAATCCTTATTATCACCATTTTTGGTGTTGTTTGCCAACAGCAAATTACTGCACCCAATCAAGAAATTGTATTACAATTATCAAATATTGAGGTTAATTCTCAAGTAGCTCAAGAAACCATTGCAATTGTTAAAAAACATTTGGAAGATTTAGGAGCAAACAATATTCATGTTAAAAAGGAAGAAGGAAAATTAAAAATCTCATACTATAGTGAAGTTGAAGTTGCTAGCATTAAAGAAACACTAAATAAAGAAGATAATCTAAAATTAGATTACCATTCAAATCAAGATAAAGACAAAAAAAATACTTCTAATAATGATTTGTTAGGTTATAATTTTGATGTTTATGAAATTCAGGATTCCAATGATGTCGATTTAGGATTAAATGGAATTATTTTAAATAAAAAATCTGAAAGTGATCGTTTTTTAGATCCAAACTTTATTGTTTCATTCTATGATCTTGATAACCTTAAACTAGGTAAGGTTACAAAGGGATCTTATCTTTTTTGGAAAAAAGTTGAATCAACAATAGATAAATTTTCTTATAAAATTCCTGATGTTAGAGCTGGACCTCAAACTTATGGGAATTCATAACTTCAAAATAATTCCCATGATTTTAAAACTTTAAAATAAGACTTTTATAATTTAAACTTATTTTAAAGAATTAGCTTTTTATAGTTAAGCAAAAAGCCTAATAATCAGTTATAATCAAATAAAAATAATTGTCAAATTATATAGTAAATTCTATATTTGCTCTCCCGAAATTCGGAGTAAAAATTTGACCACTAAAAAATAAAACAATGCAGAATAAAGGATTAGTAAAATTATTTGCAATCTTGTTTGGTTTGGTAAGTATTTACCAGTTATCCTTCACATTTAAAGCAAATAAAATTGAAAGAGATGCTCAAGCTTATGCCAATGGAGATACTGTAAAGGAACGTCAGTATTTAGATTCCCTTGCTACTTACAGAGTTGATGTAGATGGCAAACAAGAGAACATTAAAGTTTTTGATATAGGAATTGCAGATTTTACTTACAACGAAGTAAAACAAAAAGCAATGAATCTTGGTTTAGATTTAAAAGGTGGTATCAATGTCATCTTACAGGTTTCTGTAAAAGATATTTTAAAGGGATTGGCAAATCACACAACCGATCCAATTTTCAATAAAGCACTAGATGATGCTTCTGAACTTCAGAAGAACAGTCAGAATACATATTTAGAAGATTTCTTTATTGCTTTTGATGCCATCAAAGGAGATTCAAAATTAGCGTCTCCAGACATTTTTGCAAACAGAACTTTAAGTGATGAGATTACTTTTGATATGTCTGATGATCAGGTAAAACCTATCATTGAAACAAAAATTGACGAATCTATAGTATCTGCTTTTGAAGTATTACGCAAACGTATTGACGAGTTTGGTGTTACCTCACCTAATATTCAGCGTTTAGGAAAATCGGGAAGAATCTTGGTAGAACTACCTGGTGTTAAAGATGTAGAACGTGCTTCAAGTTTATTACAAAGTACAGCGCAATTAGAGTTTTGGGATGCTTATAAGGGAGAAGAATTTTTTCCATTTTTGGTACAAGCCAATGAGGTTTTAAAAGAAATAGTAGAAGGTGAAACCAAAACTGAAGAAGTAGAAAGTGATGACCAGGAAACTTCTACAGAAGACGCAACCATTGATGAATTGTTAGGTGAAGCAGAAACAGACTCAACAGCTGTTGCTATCAACCCGTTATTCGATTTAATAAAAGGTCAAGGTTATCAAGGAGGACCTGTAATTGCGCAATTTGATGTTAAGGACAAAGAGCAGGTAATTGAATACTTAAACATGCCAGAAGTAAGATCTTTACTTCCAGCAGAAAGACGTTATGCAAAGTTCTTGTTTAGCAAGCCAGAAAAAGATAGTGAGATTGTTGAATTGTATGCTTTAATAGGGAATAGAGAAAATATTCCACAGTTAAGTGGTGCTGTAGTTACAGATGCAAGACAATCTTATGGCCCAACCGGTAAGCCAACAGTATCCATGCAAATGAATGCTAAAGGCGCAAAAATTTGGGAAGAAATGACAGGAAAGGCGTTTAGTCAAGGTAGCCAAATAGCCATTGTACTAGATAACATAGTGTATTCTGCACCAGGTGTGACTACTGGACCTATCTCTGGTGGTAATTCAGAAATTTCAGGACAATTTACTTTAAACGAAGCAACAGATTTAGCAAATGTTTTAAGAGCAGGTAAACTTCCGGCACATGCAGATATTATTCAAAGTGAAGTTGTTGGTCCTTCTTTAGGTCAGGAAGCTATAGATAGTGGTAAGATTTCATTTTCAATTGCATTGTTGGTAGTATTGCTTTGGATGTTCTTATACTATGGTAAAGGAGGCCTTTTTGCAGATATTGCCATGATTTTCAATATCCTATTGATCTTTGGAGTACTTTCAGGGTTAGGAGCTGTTTTAACCTTACCAGGTATAGCAGGTATAGTACTTACTATTGGTATGTCTGTTGATGCCAACGTGCTGATTTTTGAACGAATACGAGAAGAAATTGCAAAAGGTAAAGGACAGAAAGAATCAATTCAAGACGGTTTTAGCAATGCATTATCTTCAATTTTAGATGCCAATATTACAACAGGATTAACCGCTTTAATCTTATTCATTTTTGGTACAGGACCAATCAAAGGTTTTGCTACAACATTATTAATAGGTATTGGTACATCTTTATTCACTGCAATTTTTATTACCAGGTTACTTGTAGATTGGTATGTAAATAGAGGAGGGAAATTGGATTTCTCTACAGCGTTAACTAAAAATCTTTTCAGAAATATCAATATTCAATTCTTGAAGAAACGCAAAATGGCTTATGTTATTTCTGGAATACTAATAGTTATAGGTTTAGGCTCATTATTTACTAATGGACTAGATCAAGGAGTTGATTTTGTTGGAGGAAGAACGTATCAGGTGCGTTTTGCACAAGACGTTAGTGCTACCGAGATCACATCTACTTTAAGTGAAGTATTTGGTAGTGCTGATGCCAAAACATTTGGTGACGATAACCAATTAAAGATCACCACTAAATACAGAGTTAATGATACTGGTGCTGAAGCCGACGAAGAAATAAGACAATCTTTATTTAATGCCTTGCAACCTCATCTGGAAGGTTTGTCTTATAATGACTTTATAAGCGACAACGAGCACAAAACAGTTGGATTGATGAAGTACTACAAAGTAAGTCCAACTATTGCAGATGATATTAAGAAAGCATCTTTTTGGGCAATTTTGGGTTCATTAATTGTTGTATTCCTGTATATTTTATTACGTTTTAAAAGATGGCAATTTTCATTGGGAGCTGTTGCTGCCGTTTTCCATGATGTATTGATTGTATTGGGTATATTCTCACTAACCTATAAGTTTATGCCTTTCAATATGGAAATTGATCAGGCTTTTATTGCAGCCATTCTTACCGTTATAGGTTATTCTTTAAATGATACAGTAGTTGTGTTTGATAGGATTAGGGAATTTTATAACGAACATTCAAGCTGGAAGTTTGATAGAACCGTAAATGTTTCATTGAGCAGTACATTAAGTAGAACATTAAATACATCTTTAACAACGTTGGTTGTATTGTTTTCAATATTTATTTTTGGAGGTGACTCTATAAGAGGATTTATGTTTGCGCTTATAGTAGGTGTTATAGTTGGTACTTACTCATCGTTGTTTATTGCGACACCAATTATGTATGATAGTGTAAGAAAATTGGAAGAGAAAAAGAATAAATAAAAACCAACGTAATTAATAAACTAAATTGTAAAAGCCTTCCTAAAACAGGGAGGCTTTTCTATCTAATATGAAATAGAATCACCGACTTTAATGGTCCATTCGTTTACCATACCTGAATTTAATTCAAGAACATATTTAGCCGGATAACCAGAAGGTAAAGAAGCTTCATTAAAAGGCTTCGCATTTTCTTGAAAACTTACAATTTTATGATTACCATTTATAAAAATAATGTCTAACGGAAATTGCGTATTCTTCATGTAAAACGAACGACGTAATTCATCAGGAAAAACAAATAACATTGCTTGATTTTTCTCCATAGAAGAGCGATACATTAAGCCTGTTTGAATTTCATATTCTGAATCTGCTATTTCTATATCAACCTTCGCAATTATTGAATCAGTTTGTGCTTTGTATAAAGTAAGCGTTCCTTCTTTTTTAAAAGAGACTTCAACTTGCTTTATCTCTTTCTTTTCATCTTTACAAGAAATGAAACCAAATGCTATACTTCCAAAAACAAAAAGGGCAAATAGATGTTTTTGTTTGAATCGCATATCAATTTAATTTTGTGAAGATTTTGGTTTGTACACAAACATAAAATAGAGCCCAATGAGTATAAAAGGAATACTTAACCATTGTCCAGTATTGAAGCCAAACCAATTGATATATTCATCACCTTGTGGTTCTTTTACAAATTCCACAAAGAAACGTATAGTCCAGAGCAACAATAAAAACAATCCAAATAGAAATCCTAATTGATTCCCTTTCGTGGTTTTAGAATATATGTACCAAAGAATTAAAAACACGAAAACATAACAGAAAGACTCATACAATTGGGCAGGATGCCTATAAGGAACTGCCTCAAGCAAATTAGAAAATTGAGGATCATTGGTTACGGCATTATATGCATCTTGTGGATTATTTATTCCTGTAAGTTGCATAATTTGCCCTTTATAATATTCGTCTTGAACAAAACGTACTCCAAATACAGAATCGGTTACTTTACCAATAATTTCAGAGTTAATAAAGTTTCCAATTCTTATAAAAATAGCTCCACTTGCTACAGGAATAACCACACGATCTAATATCCACATCAAAGATTTGTATTTGTATTTTTTTCTATACAAATACATGCCAATTATAATGCCGATTGCAGCACCATGACTCGCTAACCCTTGAAAACCTGTAAACTCAAAACCACCTTTAAATTTGAAAGGGAGAAAAATGCTGAAAAAATCTTGAGAGATTAATTCAGATTGATAAAACAAAACATGACCTAATCTTGCGCCAATCATTGTTGCTAAAACCGTGTAGATAAATAGAGGGTCTAAAAATTCTAAAGAGATTTTCTCTTTAGTAAAGATGCGCTTCATGATATACCAACCCAAAAGGAAAGCTACAATCCACATTACACTGTAAAAATGAAGTTTAAAATTACCTGCAATATCTATTCCTGTTATTGGATTCCAATCAAATTTTAATGAATGCATACGATTTGTTTTTCAATTGTAAATATAGACAAATGAATAGCGATAAGAAAACAAACGAAAAAAAGTAAAACTTATTTTTTTGAAACTTTATCTGGTACAGGATCATAACCACTTCGTCCCCAGGGATGACAACTAAAAATACGTTTTAAAGCCAGTTTTCCACCTTTAATCAAACCATGTTTTTGTAGTGCCACTTTACTATAATGTGAACACGTTGGTTGAAACCTACAAGTTGCCGGTGTGAGTGGAGAAATTAATATTTGATACACCTTGATTAAAAAAATGAAAGGTGCTATCAGAAACTTTTTCATAATTTAATTGGTCGTAAAAGATGTACCATCTTTACCATCTTGAAGAAAAATACCTGCATCAGACAACTCATCTCTAATTTTGTCTGACAATGCAAAATCTTTATTAGCTCTGGCTTCTTGACGTAGCTTGATTAAAAGCTCCACGGCTCCAGAAAGTTTATTTGTATCTGTACTTTCTTTAGAAACGTTTTGGAGTCCAAGAATATCAAAAACAAAGACATTGATGGTTTCTTTTAATATTGATAGGTCTGCCTCTGTAATTGATGCACTTCCATCTTTAATTTGATTGATGTATTTCACGGCTTCAAATAAATGAGCAATTAAAATAGGTGAGTTAAAATCATCATTCATTGCATCATAGCATTTTTGTTTCCATTCGGAAACATCAAATGTTGATGTTGAAGATGCTTTGATGTCTTCTAATAAATTTATAGCTTCTATTAATCTATAAAATCCTTTCTCACTAGCTAATAATCCACCATCAGTAAAATCTAAAATGCTTCTATAATGCGCTTGAAGCATAAAGAATCTTGCAACACTAGGTTCAAAAGCTTTTGAAATATTTTTGTTGTCACCAGTAAAAATTTCTTCAGGCAAAATATAATTACCAGTAGATTTTGCCATTTTCTTACCATTCATAATCAACATATTGGCATGCATCCAATAGTTTACTGGGCTTTTCCCTTTTGCTGCTTCATTTTGAGCTATTTCACATTCGTGATGAGGAAATTTTAAATCCATTCCGCCACCATGTATATCGAAGTGTTCACCTAAATATTTTGTACTCATTGCTGTACACTCGAGATGCCAACCAGGAAAACCATCGCTCCATGGTGAAGGCCAACGCATAATATGTTGTGGTTCGGCTTTTTTCCAAAGTGCAAAATCCTGTGGATTTTTCTTATCACTTTGTCCATCAAGTTCTCTAGTGTTATGTATTAAGTCTTCAAGGTTTCGTTTGCTCAATATGCCGTATTGATGTGACTCATTAAATTTGTGTACATCAAAATACACAGAACCATTCACTTGGTAAGCAAAACCATTATCAATAATATCTTTTATCAATTCAATTTGTTCAATAATATGGCCAGTTGCAGTCGGCTCTATGCTTGGAGGTAAGAAATTGAACTTATTTAAAATATTATGAAAATCGACAGTATAACGCTGTACAACTTCCATAGGTTCTATTTGTTCTAAACGTGCTTTTTTTGCTATGCGGTCTTCACCTTCATCGGCATCATTTTCTAAATGCCCAGCATCAGTAATATTTCTAACAAAACGGACTTTATAGCCTAAATGTCTTAAGTAACGAAAAATCATATCAAAAGACATGAATGTTCTAACATTGCCTAAATGAACATTGCTATAAACTGTTGGTCCACAAACGTACATACCAACGTGGCCTTCGTTTATAGGTTTGAAGATTTCTTTTTGACCAGTAAGAGAGTTATAAATTTTAATTTGCTGATGCTGAAAAAGTTGCATAGTTGTTAAGTCGTGAATTGTTAAGTCGTTAAGACTTAAGAAAATGCTTTCTTAAGGCATTAATTTTATTAGTTAAAGATTCAACTTCAAATCTAATGTTTTTATAGTTTTCTTCTGAAATAAACTCTAATTCTTTTGAAATTATAGCTTGATTTAATAATTCGAGTGCTGAACTATAAGCCATAGTCATAAAACGTGCTTTATCTTTGTTTGTTAGTCTAGCAGTTCCTTCAGCGATATTTGATGCTATTGAAACAGAACATCTTCTCATTTGTGGGATTAACCCAAATTTTTCTTCTGACGGAAATTCTTTAGTTATTTTATGAGTTTTTACTGCCAGTTTTGTAGCTTCTTTCCAAACCTCTAATTTTTCAAAAGAATATTGGTGCATATTTTTTAGTTAAGTTGTTTGTCGTTTAGTTGGATAGTAGGTTGTTTAAACAACTGAACAGCTTTTCGACTTTACAACAAACATTAAAACTTCGTATCTAATTTTATATAATCCAAAAACTCTCTTCGTGTTTCTTTTTCTTTGAATTTTCCACCAAATTCTGATGTAACAGTACTACATTCTATATCTTTTATGCCTCTGGAGTTTACACAAAGATGTTTCGCATCTATTACACAAGCTACATCTTCGGTTTTCAAAACGTCTTGCAATTCTTTAACAATTTGAATTGTTAGACGTTCTTGAACTTGTGGTCTTTTTGCAAAATAATCTACAATACGATTCATTTTTGACAATCCAACTACTGTACCATTTGAAATATAGGCTACATGAGCTTTACCTACTATTGGAAGTAAGTGATGTTCGCATGTAGAGTAAACAGAAATGTTTTTTTCAACCAACATTTCTCCATATTTATATTTATTTTCAAATGTTGAAGCACTAGGTTTTTTATCTGGATTTAAACCAGCAAAGAGTTCTTTCACAAACATTTTTGCGACTCTTAAAGGTGTTCCGTTCAAACTATCGTCAGTTAAATCAAGACCAAGTGTTTCCATAATATGGCGAACATCGTCTTTTATGACATCTATTTTTTCATCGTTAGATAGTTTAAAAGCATCTTTACGTATTGGCGTATTTGTAGACGTGCCAATGTGCTCATCTCCTAAAGATTCAAATTCTTCTAGTGTGTTTTCAATTTTCATCAA
>DATGBV010000024.1:0-2976 GCA_035312485.1 Flavobacteriaceae bacterium
ATATTTTTAATAAGCGTTTTTTTTATTAATTAAACCTTATTGGCTAGATTAGAAACATAAAAACCATAATGCTTTATAAATAAAAACATTACGGTTTATATAAGTACTCAAGGTGGGAATCGAACCCACACTTCCGAAGAAACTGGATTTTGAATCCAGCGCGTCTACCAATTCCGCCACTTGAGCAAAAGTGAAATGCAAAAATAAATGTTTTTTCTTTAAATGCCTTAAAAATAGTGGCTATAATACTTTTTAGGTTAAAATAATTGTCTAAATTTGCACCTCATTAAAAATTACGTAGTGTTTTTACACTCAAAAACAACAAGTTAGCAATGCCTAAAACCATTACACAAGCTAAAATATTTTCTTGTACGCAAAGTGTAGAACTTGCTGAAAAGATTGCATTGGCCTTTGGTACACATTTAGGTAAGGTTATTATGTCAACCTATAGTGATGGAGAATTTCAACCATCATATGAAGAATCAATACGAGGCACAAGAATTTTCATTATTGGCTCTACAAATCCTGGTCCAAGTAATTTAATGGAAATGTTGTTAATGATTGATGCAGCAAAGCGTGCATCAGCAAGGCATATTACAGCTGTGTTGCCTTATTTTGGTTGGGCAAGACAAGATAGAAAAGATAAACCTAGAGTTCCAATTGCTGCTAAATTAGTAGCTAAAATGTTAGAAGCCGCTGGTGCAACTAGAATTATAACAATGGATTTACATGCAGATCAGATTCAAGGATTTTTTGAAAGACCTGTAGATCACCTGTTTGCTTCTACCATCTTTTTACCTTATGTGAAAGAACTTAATCTTGAAGAACTTACCATAGCTTCACCAGACATGGGTGGTTCTAAAAGGGCTTATGCTTACAGTAAAGCGCTAGGAAGTGATGTGGTTATCTGTTACAAACAAAGAGCTAAAGCCAACACTATTTCACACATGGAATTAATAGGTGATGTAACAGGAAAAAATGTTGTTTTAGTAGATGACATGGTAGATACTGCTGGAACGCTAACCAAAGCAGCAGATTTAATGATGGAACGTGGAGCATTAAGCGTAAGAGCTATTTGCACACATCCAATTTTATCTGGTAATGCTTATGAAAAGATAGAAAAATCAAAATTAGAAGAACTGATAGTAACAGATTCTATTCCTTTAAAACAAAAAAGCGATAAAATAAGAGTTTTAAGCTGTGCAAAACTATTTGCAGGAGTTATGTATAATGTACATCATAACAAATCTATAGCTTCAAAATTTATTATGTAAACAAATAATTAATATAAACACAAACAATGAAATCAATTACAATCAATGGATCTCAAAGAGAAAGCGTGGGCAAGAAAGCTACAAAAGCCTTACGTAATGCTGGTCAGGTTCCTTGCGTATTATACGGAGGAGATGATAAGCCAGTACATTTCTCTGCAAACGAACTGGCATTCTCTAAACTTGTATACACGCCTAATGCGCATACAGTTGTGATTGCTTTAGATAATGGTGAAACTTTTGACGCTGTTTTACAGGATATACAGTTTCATCCAGTAACAGACAAAATTTTACACATCGATTTTTATCAATTATTCGAAAACAAAGAAATTGCATTAGACATTCCTGTAAATTTAGTAGGGAATTCTATAGGTGTAAAAAATGGAGGTGTATTAAGACGTAATAATAGAAAACTACGTATTAAAGCACTTCCCGTAAACTTACCAGATTTTATAGAAATTGATATCACACCTATGAAAATTGGCGATAAAGTTGCTATTGAAGATTTAAAAACTGATAACTTTATTTTCTTACATTCAGACAATACGGTTGTTTGCCAAATTAAAACAGCAAGAGCAGCAATTGTTGATGAAGTTGAAGAAGAAGAACTTGAAGAAGGAGAAGAAGGAGAAGAAGGAGCAACTGCTGAAGGTGCAGAAGGAACAGAAGGAGCAGAAAAAGCTTCAGAAGCAGCACCAACTCAAGAAGCTACTCAAGAATAAACCTCAAGTTATATTTTATAATGAAAAGCATCTTGTTAAAATCAGGATGCTTTTTTTATTTTTACAAAAAACAAGCCTAAAATGTTTGAATGGTTAATAAAATTTTTTAAAAATCCGAGTAAGACATTTAGTGAAGAAGCACAAGATTCAATGAAAAAATTTCTTATTGTTGGTTTAGGGAATATTGGTGAGAAGTACACAAACACACGTCATAATATCGGATTTAAGATACTTGATTATTTTGCCTCTAAAAATGATTTGAATTTTGAAACTCAAAAACTAGGCGATATAACAAGTTTTAAGTTTAAAGGAAGAACCTTCATTTTACTTAAGCCGAGCACGTATATGAATTTAAGTGGCAAATCGGTTTTATATTGGTTAACAAAAGAAAAAATTCCAGTGGAAAATTTATTGGTTGTCACAGACGATTTAAACATTCCATTTGGAACACTTCGTGTTAAAACAAAGGGAAGTGATGGTGGACACAATGGATTGAAAGACATCCAAGACAAATTAAATACTACTAATTACAATCGTTTTAGATTTGGTATTAGCGATGTATTTGGTAAAGGGAAACAAGTTGATTATGTTTTAAGCGATTGGGATAAAGAAGAACTAGAAAAGCTTCCAGTACGGTTGGACAAATCGATAGATGTTATAAAATCTTTTGGTACTGCGGGAATAAAACACACTATGAACGATTTTAACGGAAAATAAAAAGAGAGGCTAATTTAGCCTCTCTTTTTATTAAAAACTATGATGTTATCTAATTATTACTTTTTTCACTTGAGTACTTAATCCATCGGTAACATGTGTCAAGTAAATTCCAGATTGTACTGGTCCTAAATTGATAACTTCATTAAAATACCCAAATTGGTCAAAACGATTGTTGTAAATTTTTCTACCTCTTATATCGTATGCATCAATAGTTATGGCTTCTCCAGAAGTTGAATTTAAGCGTACATTAAACTCACCTCTATTTG
>DATGBV010000025.1:0-2812 GCA_035312485.1 Flavobacteriaceae bacterium
TTAGTAATCACCTCAACCGGCTTATTTGTTTTTTGTTCAAACTCTTTTTTGGTTGATTCACTTGTAACAATAATTTTATCTACCGAATATAAAACTTGGTGTTCTAATTTTTCATGCTTTGATTGAGAATGTTTTGTCAATTTTAATTTTTTATGGTATCCTATTGTCGTCCAAGGATCTCTAAAATCTGCAACCCACTTTACTCCTAGCTCTTTTTTTAATTGCAAACCTATTAAATGCAAACTATGTGGTGGACCTGTAGTAATAACAATATCTACCTCATTGTTGTTTATAAATTTAGAAAGATAATTTACAGATGGTTTCACCCAGAATTTTCGAGCATCCGGAATGAAGAAATTTCCTCTAATGTACAACATGATCCTTTCTAAAACACTTTGGCTATTCCTTTCCTTAATAATTCCCTTACTTATGGTTTGAGATTTCTTTCTTGAGAAAATTTTAGCAAACTTATAAGGCTCTTTTATAGGTTGTTTTAAAACAGTTATACCTTTAGGCACTTCACCTAACAAGCTTTTGTCTAGAATCGGATAGTTTGGATTTTCAGGTGTATATACAATGGGTTCAATACCAAATTCAGGTAGGTATTTTACAAACTTCAACCAGCGTTGAACGCCTGGTCCACCCGCTGGAGGCCAATAATATGTTATGATAAGTGCTTTACGCACCTTTCTGATTTTTATTTTTTAACTCTAAAAACAAACCTCCTAAAAACAGTATTACAAAAATAAAAGAGCTGGCTAAAGCTATCTTACTTCCGGTTTTAACAACTTGAGGGTCAAATTTGAATTCTACAATATGTTTTCCTGCTGGAATTTCCATACCTCTCAAAACATAATCAACCCTTATATGTGGAGCTTCTTGACCGTCGATATATGATTTCCAGTCTTCTGGGTAATAAATCTCTGAAAACACTGCAAAACCATCATTGATATTATTTGATTCGTATTTTATGTAATTTGGTTTGTATTCAATAACCTGAATTGAAGCTGTTGAATCTACTTCAAATGATTTTTTATTCAAGTTACCAAATTGGTTCGTATTCAAAACAGCAATTCTTTTAGTATCAAGACTATCATCTAATGCAACAATTTCTTCGTTAGCTGAATTTACCTCCTTAAATGATTGAATAAACCAAGCATTACCGTTGGCTTCCTCATTAGTGTAAGGAAAAATATTGCCTTCTTCATCTTGAGCTATCAAATATTTGGTATTTAACATGTTTAGTACTTCCATATTGCTTTTTTCAATATGAAAATCATACAACTCATCATAACGTCTCAATTTGGCTGCACTATATCCATTTATTGAATTGTGAAAATAAGATGCTTTTGCAGGTTGATTTCCTGATGTAATATCATAAACCCGAAAATGAGTGGTGTCCTTTAATATTTCTAAATCTGCTGAATTAGCTTGGTATGGCTTATTCACTTGTAAGGCTGAAACAAAATTATCATTATTTACATAGCGTTTATCAACACCTACCAAATCAAATAGAATTAAAACTCCAAAACCTACAATCATCCAGGTTTCAGACAATTTTTTTCTTAAATACATAAAAACCAAGCCAGCTGAAAGTAATACCAAAACTAGCGTTCTTATGGTGTCTTGAGTGAAAATCATTCGCCTATCACTTTTTATGGCATCAATAAACTGTTGTCCATAATTTTGACGGTAATAACCGTCATTCAAGCCTACAAAATCAAATAGGCTTGATTTAAACAATAAAAATATCAAAGCCAGACCAGCTGTAATGCCAACAGTATATTTTAAAGCGTGTAATTTTTTTTCTTCAGTTTCAAAATTATTTAATAGTCTCACCAAACCAAATATTCCCAAAACAGGAATACACAATTCTAAAATGACTTGTATGGAACTTACGGCTCTAAACTTATTATAAAGTGGCACATAATCAATAAAGAAGTCTGTAATAAATGCAAATGGTTGACTATCTCCATAAGATAAAATTAAAGACAATATACTTCCACCAACCAACCACCATTTTAAACGGCCTTTTACCAAGAACATCGCAAACACAAACAAAAACAGAATTACTGCTCCAACATAAGCCGGTGCTTCAACTATGGGTTGATTTCCCCAGTACGTTGGTGTTTGTTTCACTATTTCTTTAGCTTGCAATGGTGTTGCTCCTTCTCGCAAGTTAAATTCATAAAATTCTGAATCTTTACCTACATCTTCATAGCTTCCTCCACCTAAAAAACGTGGAATATATAAATTAAAGGATTCTAGCAAGCCATAACTGTACTCCGTAATATAATCTTTACTTAAACCTGTTGATACTTCCTTTGGAGAACCATCTGGATTTATGGTTAGTTCACTTTTGCCTCTCATACTCTCTTTAACGTATTCTTGCGTTGCCATAATATTAGTGGCATTAAGGCCTACTGCTAAAACAACAGCCAAAACAAGAATTCCAACAGACCTGAAAAATTGAGGCAACAGCTTCTTTTTGTAAGCATCAATTAAATAAGCAATTCCTAAAACTATAACCAGTAATAGTAAATAATAGGTCATTTGAAAATGATTGGCTACAATTTCTAATGCCAATGCAACTGATGTTAATAAAAACCCATAAATATACTTTCGTCTAAACGTTAGTATAATTCCACTTAAGACCAAAGGCATATAAGCAATGGCATGTGCTTTGCTATTATGCCCAACACCTAAAATTATGATCAAATATGTTGAAAAACCAAAGGCTATGGCTCCTAATGCAGAAAGCCTGTAATCAACTTTTAATACCAATAACAGAACATAAAAACCAACAAAATAA
>DATGBV010000026.1:0-3071 GCA_035312485.1 Flavobacteriaceae bacterium
GGTATTATTAAAATCTAATAGATTTTCTGAAAATCCTTTAATTTTTAAACGCTCGGTTTCAACATCTTGATCACCAAAACAACGAACATCAACTTCCATGAGTTTAGATAGTTCAGCAGCTAAATACTCAACATGCACGCCAGCGCCACCATAAACATAAGGGGGAAATTCTTTTGTATAAAAAAGGACTTTCATTTAAAATAGTAGATTAATTAAAGAAAAAACCAATGAAGTATAAAATTACAAAATGTTTTCATTAATCTTTTAGAAGAAAGAATAACAATTGTTTAAATAACTTTTAATTCTATATAAATCTAATCATTTAGTTTTAAAACTGCCATAAATGCTTCTTGAGGAATCTCAACATTTCCTACTTGACGCATACGCTTCTTACCCTTTTTTTGTTTCTCAAGTAACTTTCTTTTTCTGGAAATATCACCACCATAACATTTTGCAGTGACATCCTTACGCAAAGCTTTAACAGTTTCGCGGGAAATAATTTTAGCTCCTATTGCCGCTTGAATTGGAATATCAAATTGCTGTCTTGGTATAAGCGCTCTTAATTTTTCACACATTTTCTTACCAATAGAGTAGGCATTATCAGCATGAATTAAAGCAGAAAGCGCATCAACTGTTTGGCCATTCAATAAAATATCTACGCGAACTAATTTAGATTCTCGTAAACCAATCGGGGAGTAATCAAAAGAAGCATACCCTTTAGAAACGGTTTTTAGTCTATCATAAAAATCAAAAACAATTTCAGCTAAAGGCATATCGAAAGTTAATTCAACACGCTCTGTAGTTAAATAGGTTTGATTTTTTATAATTCCTCTTTTTTCAATACACAAAGACATGACATTTCCAACAAAGTCTGATTTTGTAATAATAGTTGCTTTAATAAAGGGTTCTTCTACACGGTCAATTGTTGATGGATCTGGTAAATCGGAAGGATTGTTCACAATAATTATTTCATCAGGCTCTTTTCTTGTGAACGCATGATAGGACACATTGGGCACTGTTGTAATAACAGTCATATCAAATTCACGCTCTAATCGTTCTTGAATTATTTCAAGATGCAACATACCTAAAAAACCACACCTGAAACCAAAACCTAGAGCCGCCGAACTTTCAGCAATAAATACTAGTGAAGCATCATTTAATTGTAGCTTTTCCATAGAAGCACGAAGTTCTTCATAATCTTCTGTGTCAACAGGATAGATACCTGCAAAAACCATTGGTTTAACATCTTCAAATCCAGAAATGGGGTTTGTTGTTGGTGATTTTGCATCGGTTATCGTATCCCCAACTTTAACTTCTTTCGCTTCTTTAATACCTGTAATTAAATAACCAACATCACCTGCTTTGATTTCGTTTCTAGGGAATTGTTTTAATCTGAGGGTACCAACCTCATCGGCATTATAGGTTTTTCCAGTTGCAATAAATTTCACCAATTGATTCTTTTTTATAATACCGTTTTTGACTCTAAAATAAGTTTCTACACCACGAAAAGGATTGTATACGGAATCAAAAACCAAAGCTTGTAAAGGTTCAGACTCATTGCCTTTTGGAGCAGGAATACGTTCAATAATTGCAGTTAAGATTTCTTCAATACCAATTCCAGTTTTTGCACTTGCAGGGATAACTTCAGACGGATCACAACCCAAAAGATCAACTATATCGTCAGTAACCTCTTCAGGATTTGCACTTGGTAAATCGACTTTATTTAGAACCGGAATAATCTCTAAATCATTTTCTAATGCCAAATAAAGATTTGAAATGGTTTGTGCCTGAATGCTTTGTGCGGCATCAACTATTAATAATGCGCCTTCGCATGCCGCAATAGATCGCGAAACTTCATAAGAAAAATCTACATGTCCAGGCGTGTCTATGAGGTTTAAAACATATTGCTCACCTTTATATGCATAATCCATTTGAATGGCATGTGATTTTATTGTTATGCCGCGTTCACGCTCTAAATCCATATTATCTAATAACTGGTCTTGCTTTTCCCTATCGGTTATTGAACCAGTAAATTCTAATAAACGATCAGCAAGCGTACTCTTACCATGATCAATATGGGCAATAATGCAAAAGTTTCTAATATTCTTCATAAAGATTAAATCTTAATCAAAAGATCTTGCAAATATAGTTGATTTATTATGCTTTAATCCCTTTATTTTACAAAAACGAAATGGCTCTATTACGGTTTTACCGTAGATTAAAATACGAAAGAAATGCTATATTGCGACAATTAAAAATAGAATTTGAATTTTATTGAAAGAATTTTTTTAATAATTATTTGTGCATTATTTCCAATGTCGATAATGGCGCAAAAGTTTTCTATTTCAGGCTCAGTAAAAGATGAAAAAGACTTACCTATATCATTTGCCAATGTTGTAGTTTCTAACTCTGACAATGCTGAATTTGTTTATGGTGCTACAACAGACGAAACAGGCCTTTTTTTAATTGAAGAACTCAACCCCAATTCATATATTTTAGAAGTGAGTTTTCTGGGCTTCGAGTCCCACTATGACATTATTAATTTAAACAAAGACACAAACTTAAAAACCATTACCTTAAGAGAAAAAACAACAGAACTTGATGGGGTAACTATTATTGCAAAAAAACCAACGGTTAAACGTTTGGTTGATAGATTGGTTTTTAATGTTGAAAACTCTACACTTTCAGAAAACAACGTTTTAGATGTTTTAAAACACACACCAGGAGTTTTAGTTCGCGACCAGAATATTACTGTAAAGAACACGACGCCATCTATTTATATAAATGACAGAAAAGTTTATTTATCAGCAGATGAGGTTCAACAACTTTTAGAAGGGACATCAGCCACGAACCTTAAGTCTATAGAAGTTATCACAAACCCACCAGCAAAATATGAGGCAGAAGGAGGAATTGTTTTAAATATTATTACAAGTAAGAATATGATTACCGGATACAACGGAAGCGTTTTTGGGAATTATAAGCAAGGAAAAAAATTTCCAAAATATTCAATTGGTACAAGTCATTTTTTTAAGGCCAAAAACTTAAATGCATATATAAACTATAGTATAAGC
>DATGBV010000027.1:0-3681 GCA_035312485.1 Flavobacteriaceae bacterium
GGCGTTAAAACGTATCATTAATTTTCCTGCACGTGGTATTGGTCAAACCACAATTGATAGATTGATTGTTGCAGCAAATGGTTATAATCGTTCTATTTTTGAAATACTTCAGAATTTAAATAAAATAGAAATTAACCTTAATTCTGGCACAAAAAACAAACTACAGGATTTTGTAACCATGATTGAAAGTTTTCAGGTTATGAACCAATCTGCAAATGCGTTTGAACTTGCAGAACATGTGACCAAAGTTACGGGAATACTAAAGGAATTCAATAAGGATGGCACTCCAGAAGGCATAGCCAGAATGGAGAATATAGAAGAGTTATTGAATGGTATGAAAGACTTTGTTGAAGAGCAAAGAGAATTGGTTGATACAACAGGATCATTAACAGAATTTTTAGAAGATGTTGCTCTTGCCACAGATTTAGATAATGATAAAGGTGATGTAGATCGTGTAGCTTTAATGACTATTCATTTAGCTAAAGGATTAGAGTTTCCTTTCGTATATATTGTTGGTTTGGAAGAAGACCTTTTTCCAAGTGCCATGAGTATGAACACAAGAAGTGAGCTAGAAGAGGAGAGAAGGTTGTTTTATGTTGCTTTAACTCGTGCTGAAAAACAAGCCTACCTTACTTATGCATTATCACGCTATCGTTGGGGAAAATTAATTGATTCTGAACCAAGTAGATTCATTGAAGAAATAGATGATAAGTATCTTGAAATATTAACGCCAATTGAAGAACGACGTTTTAACCCAATGCTTGATGCCAGTATTTTTGGAGATATCAGCCCAGAGCATAGTCGAAGGGTAGAACCTAATAAAATCAGATATAAACCTGCAAAAAAGGTAGAACGCAAAACAACTTCTAAAGCTCAAATCAGTACTCCAAAGAATTTAAAACCATTGACCAAAACTAATGGAAACTCTAATTTATTTGATAGCAAATTGGCTGTTGGAAATATTGTGAAACATATTAGATTTGGTAAAGGTGAGGTGCTTAAAATTGAAGGAAAAGGCGCAGATATAAAAGCAGAAATAGACTTTGAGAATGGTGGTGTTAAAAAGTTACTCTTGCGGTTCGCTAAATTGCAAGTAATTAGTTAGTTTATGTATATTCAAAAGTAATTATTAATAAATGCATTTAATTTAATGGTTGTGTCTATTAAATTAACGCCAACCCAACCATGAGCTTCATTTTCATATAATGTAAATTCATGGGGCACTTCAAGCTCTAATAATTTATCTCGCATAGCAGTACCTTGTGAAGTTGGAACTAAAGGATCCATGCCTCCATAAAACAAAATTGTAGGAGGTGCACTAGACATTACTTGATGATAAGGACTTATTTCTTCTAAATATTCAGTTGTTGGATTTTGACCATAAACATCTAATAATTCTTGTAATAAAGGGTCGGTGTTTTCTAGATAAGCAGGATCTGTAAAATTGGTTGGACCTACTACGCTACAAACCATTTTCACATGACTATTAAAATCGAAAGCATAACTCCACAGTAATGATAAATGAGCTCCAGCACTTGTGCCAATAAAGCCTATGTCGTCTGAAATTGTATACGTGCTCATTTGATTTTTTAAATAATCAACTACAGATGTAATGTCATTAATTTGGGTTGGATAAAAAGGGGTATTTTGGTCAGCTAGCCTGTAATTCATATTTACAATAGCAATATCTGGGTGTTGTTGTAAAAGTAAATCTTTAAAGGCATTCATATCATTTTTATCTCCAGAAACCCATCCACCACCATGAACTAAAATTATTGTTTTAGTTTGATTTGTTCTATTTTCAGGAAGATAAATATCAAACACTTGATCGCTGTCATTTCCGTAAGATATATTTAACTCTTGGTAAAACTCAAGTGGTAATGTATCCGGATTATTGTTGTTATTATCAGTAGTACAGGAAAAAATAAAAATGAAAAAAGAAAGACTCAATAAATGTCTGGGTAGGGATTTCATATTAAATTTATTAATTACTTTGTAAACGCAAGTATGACATTATTATTATGACAGAGTTTATCAAAATATATAACGAAAACCCAAATTCGAAGGCCATTGAAAAAGTTGTGAAAATACTTCGTAAAGGAGGCCTTATTATTTTTCCAACAGATACAGTTTATGGTTTAGCCTGCGATATTAATAACTCTAAAGGAATAGAATTGATAGCCAGAATAAAAGGTGTGAAAGTTACTAATGCTAATTTTTCGTTCATTTGTTCAGACTTAAGTAATTTAAGTGATTACGTAAAACAAATAGATTCTGCTACATTTAGAATCTTAAAAAGAGCATTACCAGGACCATACACTTTTATTTTGCCAGGCGCTCGAAGTCTTCCAAGTGTTTTTAAAAAGAAAAGAACAGTTGGTATAAGAATTCCAGACAATAGTATAACATTAGAAATTGTAAAGCAATTGGGTAACCCAATTATTTCGACTTCTATAAGGGACGAAGATGAGATTGTTGAGTATACTACAGATCCAGAATTAATCTATGAGAAATGGCAAAAGCATGTAGATTTAGTTATTGATGGAGGTTATGGAGATAATCTGGCATCTACGGTTATAGATTTATCTGAAGATGAACCTATAATTATTAGAGAAGGGAAAGGGAGTTTAGAAATATTTTAGAATATATAAATTAGATTGTTATGATTGAAATTAATAGTAGTAGGGTAAACGTAATGGTTTCAAATATGGATTTAGCAATAGATTTTTACACAAAAAAATTAGGCTTAACACTCTTAAACCATTATGGAGATTATTATGCAGAAATTCAAGCACCAGAATTATTGATAGGTCTTCATTCTGCTTCAGAAAGTACTACAGTTGGCAACAATATTTCTATTGGCTTTGGAGTTTCAAATTTTGATGGATTAATAGAAGATTTAAAATTAACAGGAATTGAGTTTGAAATTGAAAATGATGGCTGGATTAGACTTGCTTATTTTTATGATCTTGATAAAAACCAATTGTTTTTTGCTGAAAATAAAGGCTAAAAAAAGCCCAATCTTTTAGATTGGGCTTTTTATAAATAGGTTACTTCATTTAATTTCCGGCAGAAAGATTTTTCATCTCTTGTTCTATCATATCATAGAATTCGTCAATTTTTGGTAAAATAACAATTCTAGTACGTCTATTGGCTGCTCTACCTTCGGCAGTGTCATTAGATTGTAATGGAACATATTCTGAACGACCTGCAGCTATAAGTTTTCCTGAAGCAACACCTAGGTCTTCTAAAATTCTTACAACAGATGTTGAGCGTTTAACACTCAAATCCCAGTTGTCAATTAGTGGAGGTTTGTTATATGGAACAGGATCTGTGTGAGCCTCTACCATACATTCAAAATTTGGTTTGCTCTTTACAACTTTAGCTACTTTGGCCAATACTTCTTTAGCTCTATCATTTACTATATAACTACCACTTCTAAATAATAATTTATCCGCAATAGAAATAAATACAACACCTTTTTCAACATTAACTTCAATATCAGGGTCGTTTATACCAACTTCTTTTTTCAAACTAGTTACTAAAGCCAGCATAACACTGTCTTTTTTGGTAATGGCATCATGTAAGCGAGAGATTTTTAAATCTTTTTCTTTCAAGCTTTCCAATGTTTTTTCAACGTTTGAAGCTCCTTTTGACGTTAACATGGTCAAATCTTTGTTG
>DATGBV010000028.1:0-9233 GCA_035312485.1 Flavobacteriaceae bacterium
ATGTCCTTAAATCTTTAGGTATTAATACTAAAGCAGTATGACCTTGAGTTAATTTGTTCCAACTTTCAATATTAAATTCAATCATTACCAAACCACTTGTAGGAACATTATCTATATATGTATCGCCAAAGGTATTCACTATTGAAGTTAAAGCATGGTTATGCCCAAAAATGGCTACAGTATTAAGCGAATTATCCAAAGATTTGATAAAATTTATGACTTCATTCCCTCCAAAGTCATATAATTTGTCTGAAATTTGCACTAATTCCGATGAAATTCCAAGATTTTCTACAAAAATATCACAAGTATCTACAGCCCTTTTTGCATAACTGGAAAATATCGCATCCAACCCTATGTTACTCATTTTAAATTTATTAGAAATATTAACAATATCACTAATACCACGACTTTTCAAGGGTCTTTCAGAATCTATCACATCATATTCCCAAGATGATTTTGCGTGTCTTACAAAAACTATTTTTTTCATTTTTATCGATTAAATGCGATTTTTATCGTCAAAATGTTGTTTTTTTCCGATGAATGAACTACTTTGGCACCGTAAATTAACTTAAAGTTAAGCTATTATCATAAATAACAATGCTGTTATGCAACAAATAAGAAATGAATTTTAATCATATTTAGTGTAAAACAGAGAAAAGTATTGTAGGTCAAATGAATTTATTAACGATAAAAAGTTGATGATTTTCATTTTATCGAATATTTAAGTGATTTAACATTTATTTTTGATTTAATAGAAGCTTATAAGTTGTTTTGTATAATAAGAAGAATAGAATTATGACCCCAAATCTAATTTCAATCAAGTCTTTAGCATCCTTATCCAATGCTATACCCTCATTAAATTTTAAAATTAATTTGTTGTTTGGTCTACATCTATGTATTTCAAACACAATACTTATAACAAAATAACTTAAGTTATCTCAAATCTTGGGCCTATGGAAACCAATACGTTTAAATTTAACATGAAAAGACACGCAGTAGTATTACTGTTAATACTTTTCGGAATAACCAATCTTTCTGCACAACTCGACTTAAGAACATGTGGCTACAATTGTACTGCAAATAGTTTTTCTATTGAAAGTGTTTATTTAAGTTCCACCAATGTTCCTGGAACGCCTTTAACAAATACAAGTTGTGTACCTGGTACACTTCAAAATGTGTATATGATAGCAGGTGTTTCTAGTAATAGGAATGCTCCTGTTTATGGTGCAAGGGTTTTTGCTGATTTAATGGTTGGTGATACTCCAGAACCTATTAATGAATATTTAGGAACATTGCCTAGTTCAAATCAAGGAATAACTGAATATTTGGTATATGGACCCTTTGATTGGACTTGTGGTGAATTATTAACCCTAGAAAATCTTTTAGTTGTTTGGGTAACGTCTAATCCACAAGCTCCAGATGAAAATGACCCATATAATTGTAGTACTTACAGTTCTTCTCAATGTCAATTTCCTTCAGACTTAATAGTATCTACACCATTAGCTGTACAATATGACTATACTGCTTGTACTACTGGTGCAACATCTACAGTAACTTTTGAATCTACAACTATTGGAGGAACACCTCCTTATACTTATGTATGGGATTATGATGGAGGTACTTATTTAGGCGGTACTGCATCTAGTCCAATTGTTTTATACGATCAATCTAGTCCACCATATAATCCAACCTTAAAAGTAACAGATATAAACGGTAACACCAATTTAGTGCCTTACTCTGAAACTTTAATTTTCCCATTAGAGTTAACTAATACTCCATCTAGTACAGATCCTACTTGTACAGCTAGTGATGGTTCTGGTAGTTTTACTGCTAGTGGTGGAACACCGCCATATTCATTTAATGTCGATTCTAACGATACTGGAGCATCAACTTCTATGAATGGTCCTCCACCAACACAATTAACATTTACAGGTGCTGGTCCTGGTACTATAACAGTAACTATTACAGATGATGCCGGATGTACTGCTCAAGAAAGTATTACTATTTCACCTGGTGATTCTGAAGCACCAACTGGAACAGCTCCAGCTGGTACAACAGGAATTAATGCTTGTGCTGCTGATGCTTTATCTGCAATACCAGCTTTCGATCCAGTTGCTGCTGCAAGTGGATATACAGATAACTCAAGTGCTGTAACTGCAACATTAACTAATACATCTGCTGTAAGTGGTGATAATTGTAGTTGGTCTGTAACGTATACATTTAGTGTTTCGGACGATTGTGGTAACGAGCTTACTGGACAAACCATGACTCATGCTGGTTCTGACCAGGATGCTGCCACGGGTACAACGCCAACCGGTACTTCGGGTATCAACGCCTGTGCCGATGAAACCGAAATCGATGGTATCGTAACGACTGCTTCGGATGTAGCTGCTATTGAAGCTGCATATTCTGATGACTGTGGTACTGTTACCGCTTCGTTTGTAAGCCAATCACTTTCCGGTGACCAATGTTCTTGGTCCTTGGAGAGAACCTATAATATATCGGACGGTTGTCCTGCCAATGACTTTACGGTCACCATGACTCATGCTGGTTCTGACCAGGATAATCCAATCATTACAACAGAAGCTAGTGATATAGTGGTTGAATGTGATGGCTCTGGAAATAATGGTCAAATCCAAGTGTGGTTAGACAGTAATGGTGGTGCAATTGGTTCAGATGATTGTTCAGTATTAACATGGACAAATAATTATGGTGGTGCTGCATCAGATTGCTCAACTCCAATTGAAGTAATTTTTACAGCAACAGATGCTTGTGGTAATTTTGTTACAACTTCAGCAACATATGCTATTCAAGATACAACACCTCCAACAATTGATACTGAATCTTCAGATTTGACAGTAGAGTGTGATGGTGCTGGAAATTTAACTGATTTAAATAATTGGTTAGCATCTAATGGTGGTGCAATTGCAACAGATGATTGTAGCGCTATTAGCTGGTCAAATGATTTTACAGCTTTAAGTGACGAATGTGGTGCTACTGGAACTGTTTCTGTTATATTTACAGCAACAGATGGATGTGGTAATTCATCTTCAACAAATGCTTCGTTTACTATTGAAGACACAACAATCCCTTCAATAGATACTGTAGCTGCAGACCAAACTGTTCAATGTGACGGCTCTGGAAATACAACAGAATATCAAGCTTGGCTAGATTCTAATGCTGGTTCAGTTGCTACTGATCAGTGCTCAAATGTAACATGGTCATATAATGTTATAAGCACTACTGACAACTGTGGCCAAACTTCAATGACATTAGTAGAATTTATTGCAACTGATGAATGTGGTAATTCAAATTCTTCTACAGCATTGTTTACAATTATCGATTTAATTCCTCCAACTATTGACACCGATGCAGCAGATATGACTGTTGAGTGTGATGGCGCTGGAAATACTTCAGATTTAAATAATTGGTTAGCTTCTAATGGTGGTGCAACTGCAACTGATATTTGTGCTGGTGTGACTTGGACCAACGATTTCACTGCTTTAAGTGATGATTGTGGTGCAACGGGTACCGCTACTGTAATATTTACAGCTACTGACGAATGTGGAAATGCTTCTACAACATCTGCTTCATTTACTATTCAAGATACAACGCCTCCAACTATTGATACAGATGCTAGTGATAGTACTGTAGAATGCGATGGCGCTGGTAATACTGCTGAATTTGATGCATGGTTGGCCTCTAATGGTGGTGCAACTGCAACTGATATTTGTGCTGGTGTGACCTGGACTAACGATTTCACTGCTTTAAGTGATGATTGTGGTGCAACGGGTACTGCTACTGTAATATTTACTGCAACTGATGAATGTGGAAATGCTTCTACAACATCTGCTTCATTTACTATTCAAGATACAACTGCTCCTGCATTTGTTGAAGCTTTACCTGCAGATATAACTGTAGAATGCGATGTTGTACCTGTAGCAGAAACATTAACCGCTTCTGATAATTGTGGTAACGCTAATGTTACTTTCAATGAAGTGAGAACTGATGGCTCTTGTCCTTCTAGCTATGTGTTAGCAAGAACTTGGACTGCTACCGATGAATGTAATAATACGACTGTTCATACTCAAACTGTAACGGTTCAGGATACAACTGCTCCTGCGTTTGTGGAAGCGTTACCTGCTGATGAAACTGTTGAGTGTGATGTTGTGCCTGATGCTGTTACACTTACCGCTAGTGATAACTGTGGTAATGCTAATGTAACTTTCAATGAGGTAAGAACTGATGGTTCTTGTCCTTCTAGCTACGTGTTAACTAGAACTTGGACCGCTACCGATGAATGTAACAACTCAACTATGCATACGCAAACTATAACGGTTCAGGATACAACAGTGCCAGAACTTATTACATCTTTACAAACAGAACTAACGGCAAGTTGTGCTGATATTCCTGATGCACCAACTCCAGGTTTTGCCGATAACTGTTCTGAAAATGTAACTGTTGTATTTGAAGAAACAAGCACATTTGATGGTACTGAAAATGATTATGAAATTATAAGAGAATGGACTGTAACTGATGAGTGTGACAATACTGCTGTATTTACTCAAACTGTATTCGTAGCAATGGAACCTATTATAACTCAAGTATATGATAGTAGATGTATTGACGATGGAGTAATTGACCTTACTGCTTATGTTAGTGGAGATACTGATTCTGGCACTTGGACTGTGGTTTCAGGAGATGCAACTGTTAGTAATGATGGAATGTTTGATCCTTCAAATGGAGAAATCGGAGATTACATATTTAGTTATTCTGTAATTGAAAATGCATGTATAAGTACTACAGAAATTACCATGAATATAAATGATGAATGTGTTGTATTACCGTGCGGACAAGAGGATGTTGTAATTTCTAAAGCTGTAACACCTAATGGTGATCAATGGAATGAATATTTTGAAATCACAGGAATTGAATTATGTGGATTTGAAATTGATATAAAAATATTCAATCGTTGGGGTGCTTTAATTTACGAATCAGCTAATTATCAAAATGACTGGAATGGTAGAGCCCATAGTTCATCATTCGGTAACGCAGACAAAGTCCCAGCTGGAACATATTACTATATTGTTAATCTAAAAAATAGTGGATTAGATCCTTTTACTGGACCTATCTACGTAGGAACCAAATAAAACTTTAACCTATGAAACGTTTTAAACATTATATAGTTGCTTTAGCACTATTAAGTTGTACAGTTGGTATTGCACAACAACTACCACAGTTCACGCAATACATGTACAATACCATATCTATTAATCCTGCTTATGCAGGCAGTAGAGAGGCGTTAAACATTACTGGTCTACACAGAAGTCAATGGGTTGGCTTTAAAGGAGGGCCAATAACCCAAACATTATCTATAAATACGCCTTTGAGGAATGATAAAATAGGTTTAGGTCTATCGTTTATCAATGATGAACCTGGGTATGAGAATTTTACATATCTATATGCAGATTTCTCTTATACAATCCAAACAGGTATAGATACCAAATTGGCATTTGGATTAAAAGCTGGTTTTACAGGGTATAGTCTAGATTCAGCGTTTCGTCTTTCCGAAAGTGATGATCCTGCAATCTACGGCATAGAAGATAGATGGAATCCAAATATAGGTGCTGGACTTTTCTGGCACTCAAATAAATGGTATTTAGGATTATCAACTCCAAGAATATTAAAGGAAAAGAACAGTGAAGATAGTGGTTACGAACCACTTGAGAGGTTAAGTTATTATTTTACAGGAGGATATGTATTTAATTTAAGTGCGAATACAAAGTTAAAACCTGCATTTTTAATTAAAGCTACCAATGGTGCTCCTATTTCATATGACTTAAGCTCTAGTTTCTTGTTTTATGAAAAATTCTGGTTAGGTGGCTCTTATAGAATAAACGAATCTACTGGTGCGATTGGCGGTTTTGCTGATTTTCAAATCTCACGTCAATTAAGAGTAGGTTATGCTTATGAACACCCTTTATCAGATATAGCAGATTATACTAACGGAACTCACGAGATTCTTTTAATCTATGAGTTTAAGTTCCTAAAATCAAAATTAAAATCACCTAGATATTTCTAATTAAAAACAGTACTCATGAAATTTAAAAATTACATATTAGTTTGTATCTTATTGACGGTGAATTTAACAGCATTTGCCCAATATGGAAGACAAAAGAAAGCAGATACTTTGTTTAACAAGTTTTCATTTGTTAAAGCTTCAGAAGTTTATCAAGAACTTATAGAAAAAGACTACAATGCAGATTATGCAACAAGACGTTTAGCAGATTGTTATGCATATATGAGAGATCCTAAAAACGCAGCTAAATATTATAAAAAAGTTGTGGAGCAGGAAAAAGTCCCTATTGAGTATTATTACAATTATGCTCAAGCCTTAAGAGGAATTGAAGATTACAAAGAATCTCGAGAATGGGTAAGAAGATTTAAGGACTCTGGTGGTGTTATACCTACAAATAAATTCTCAAAAGACGGAGATTTTATTTCAAGTATCTTCAACGCCAAACAGCAATACTTTTTATCTAAAGTAGATTTCAATTCAGAGAATAGTGACTTTGGCGCTTACGAAAAAGACAATAAAGTTTACTTTACTTCTTCAAGAGATGAAGGCGTTTCAATAAAACGTTTGTACGGATGGAATGAACAACCTTTCCTTGATGTTTATGTTTTTGATAAAACAGTAAAAGAAGCTAATGGTGAAGAAGTGACTTTCAAAGATAAAATTAAAGGAGACGTAAACTCTATCTATCATGATGGTCCTTTAGTAATCACCAATGATGGGAAAACCATGTACTTTTCAAGAAACAACTTTAACAATAATGTTGAAGGAAAAGATGGTAAAGGCATCACCAATCTTAAAATCTACAAAGCCACTTTGGCAGATAGTACTTGGCAAGATGTAGAAGAGCTTCCTTTTAACAGTGATGATTTTTCAACAGGACATCCTGCTTTAAATAGTGACGGAACCAAACTTTATTTTGCTTCAGATAGACCTGAAGGGATTGGAGGCTCTGATATTTACTATGTAGACATCAATTCTGATGGCTCTTTTGGCGAACCTCAAAATTTAGGTGACGTTATTAATACTGAAGGTAACGAAGTGTTTCCTAATTTAAATAACGAAGAATCTTTATTCTTCTCATCTGACGGTCATTTAGGTCTAGGTCTTCTGGACGTATTTGGATCTATTCAAGATGCAGAAGGAAACATAGTAGATGTTATAAATCTTGGTGTTCCAATCAACTCTAGTAAAGACGATTTTTCATTCTTTATGAAAGAAGATGGACTAACAGGTTATTTTGCTTCTAACAGAGCTGGTGGTGTTGGTGATGATGATGTGTATGCATTTAATCGTGTTCCATTATTAAATGTTGAAGGTGTTGTAAGTGATGCTATAAACAACAAGCCTATTCCTAATGCAATTATCACTTTATATGATGGTAATGACAAACAGATTGCATACATGGAAACTGATGAAGATGGTTACTATGAAATTAATATAGATCGAGATTCTGACTATAAAATAGTTGGAAGTCAGAAAAAATACCATGACGATTCTAAAGTATTTACATCCAAAAATATTGAAACCAGTGTGACTACAATTACTGCAGATTTAGTGTTAAGTCCAATAGAAGATGTTGTTACGTTAGCTGATTTAGGAATTATTTATTTTGACTTTGATAAGCATAACATTCGTCCGGATGCTGCTCTAGAGCTTGATAAGATTGTTAAGCTAATGAACGAAGATTATCCAGGAATGGTAATTCGTCTTGAATCCCATACCGATTCAAGAGGTACATTAACCTATAACGATAAATTATCTATAGATAGAGCAAATTCTACCTACGAATATTTAGTTTCTCAAGGTGTTGATCCTGCCAGAATTACAGCTCATGAAGGATTTGGTGAACGTAGGTTAACCAATGGATGTGATGGCAGTGTAAACTGTGAAGAAAACAAACACCAATTAAACAGACGTACCGAATTTATAATTATTCAAATGCAATAATTAAATAAATAGATTGTGCTATTAAATAAAAAAAGCCGCTGATCAGCGGCTTTTTTTATGGATTAAGGTATGTTATAAAAATAGTATCTCTCTAAAAGGTTTAAATAAATGCTATTCGCGTCTTTATTTGCATAAATAAACCTTTCTTGCTTCCAAAAGATCATTAGAAAGAACATATACTACAATTATTATTTGTTAAAGAAAGGTAAAAGGCATTCAAAAATAAAGGAACTATATTGTGTGTGAAGTAAGTATAAAAAAAAGCCACTTAAAAAAAGTGGCTGTTTTACCCAAAATTAAATTTAAATAACATTACTGCTATCATATAAAGCATTCTATTTCTTTAAAGAATACTTTATTTTGTATAAAGTTTTAATTCAATAAAACTTAATTATTTTTTTATGAAAATGTTAGTATAATACCATTTTCCATTGGCATTCTTTTCAGCTGAAATATCAAAGTCCGAAAAATTGCCTTCTATGTTTTGTTTATGCCCTTCACTGTTTAACCAAGCGTTAACAACAGACTCTGCAGAAGAAAAACCGTAAGCAACATTTTCTGAAACAGCTTTAGCTCCAGTGTTCGCTGTTAAAAAGCTTTTTCTTTCGTAAAAATTATCATGCGAGACTTGGTTTTGTTCTATCATGTAATCTGTATGGTTATAAGCTTGAGATTTAATGATGTCCATATTTCTCAATGGATTCAAGCCTATGCTTAATCTATGATCATTAATAAGTTCTAAAATTTCAATTTCAATAGTTTTTGGAGCTGGTACTATTAAGTCTTTTGATGCAAGCTTTTCAACATTTTCGTCAACACTATCCGTTGAACAAGAGAAGGTTAAAACAGCAAGTAATACCAACGTAGGTAGTTTGGTTAATAACTTCATGGTTAAGTAAATTTAGATTTGGACTTGTAAATTTAGTAGACCAACCTGAAGTGAATGTTAACGAAATGTTAAAATCGATGAAAGACATGTAGTTCATCGAAATTTATTACTTATAATCGATGAAGTGTAATTTAAATGTCAATAAACATGTATTTCACCTGATTTTTTATGGAGATAATCGATGGATAGACCAGCTGTAATCTTTCTCTAATGAGTATCTAATTCTATCATGAAGTCTATTGGGTCTTCCTTGCCAAAACTCTATCTCAAAGGGTTTAACGATATAGCCGCCCCAAAAGTCAGGTCTTGGAACTTCCT
>DATGBV010000029.1:0-5699 GCA_035312485.1 Flavobacteriaceae bacterium
TAATCCTGTAAATGTATTACCTGATTGAAAGTTTATTCCATCAATACTGTACTCATAAGGTGGTGTTCCTCCTGATACTCCTGAAACTGTTATAATACCATTGGTTGTACAAGTATATGGAGTAGTTAATGCAACCGTTCCTGTAATTGGTGGTGGCTCTGAAATGGTTATTTGTTGTGCTGTTGAAGCACATACATCTGTTCCATAAGTGTATTGAACCATAACATCATAGATTCCTGCCGCAAGACCAATGAACACTGGCGAACTAACAAAAGTAACTCCATTATCTATACTATAAAGTAGGCTATTGCCATTGGCATTTGTAACATTAATATTAATTGTTCCATTGCTATCTCCAGCGCATAAAACATCTGTATTGGTAACTGTAAATTCTGGGGGAAGAATACTATCTACTGTTATTGATGTAGTAGCACTACAACCATTAAAATCATAAACTGTTATATCATAAATTCCTGCAGCCGTAACTACATAAACAGGTGTATTTTGAGAAACTGTTGTACTATTTATATAATAAACATATGGTGGTACTCCTCCAACTGGATAAATAGTTATCTCACCATCTGTACATGTTAGCGGTTGAGTAAGCGCAGCAGTAACTGTTATTGTTGGTTGTTCTATGATGTCTATAACTTCAGAATAAATACATCCATCATCAGTACTTGCATTTACAGTATAAGTACCAGGATTAAGATTGTTAAATGCATAGTCGCTTGCTAAAACAGGACCAACACTATTCACTAAAGTTGCACCTTCGTAGATACTGAAGTAATATTGTGGCAGTCCATCATTAACTGCAATACTTATACTTCCTTTATCGTCATTACAGTCTGGTTGAGTGACAGCAGTTGAAAAAGTAACATCTCTTTGTCTGACATAAATACTTGGTGTTTCAAAAATACATGGATTAGTATTTACACCTACTTGTCTTATGTACACAATATAATAACCAGGGGTGTTTATGCTGAAAATATTTGAAGCTTGATATGGACCGTTTGGATCTAAACTATATTCATATCCAGAAGGTACTCCGCCTACTGTAACTTCACCTGGTGTAGTACATAGAATGTCTTCAGCAGTAATTGTAGGCACTAATAAATTTTGATAAACATTAAAGTAAAAAACATTAAAGCATCCTCCAGGATAATTTATGACTAATCTAAACTCTCCAGAAGTATCAGCAATATAATCAGGTCCTGTAGCTACTTGATTCCAAGTACATGCATCATTTTCATTAGCACAATCATCAACAATCATTGGTGGACAACTATTTTCGTCTAATTGTTCCCAAATAATTGATACAGCATCACTTATTCCGGTATTAATTGTTCTTGAATCATTACCACCACATAAAAATATGTAAGGCAACACTTTACCATCATTTGGACAAACAGGCAATAAATCTGCATAAGGAATTACTGGATTTGTAAGATCACTTCCATAGGTAATTACTGTTATCTGTTCTTCAATAGATATACATGTAGCCGACGTTGTATTTGTAACGTAATAATCTCCTGGAGCTGTGGCAGTATACGTTTGACCTGTTCCAATTACTGGAGTTCCTGTTGGGCTTGTTGACCAAGAATAACTATCATAACCTGCAGCAGCAGTCAAAACAATACTTGGGCCACATAATACCTCTGTTCTCTGAAAATCACAATTTGATATATCTACCAAAAAGTTTGTAGACCCAGGAGCTCCTAAACATACTATAGTAGCAAAACTTTCTTCATCTACAATAGTAGTTCCACTAAGAACACCCGTATAAGTACCAAAAGCTTGATTTATTATTTCGTTAGAACAAGCCTGACTTAAGTCATAACAATTAGGTACAACTTGAATAGCTAAACGAATTGTAAAAACTGGGTCACCAACTTCAACAGATTCATCTGGAATATTAAAAATGATTGTTCTTGTATTTGGATCGTAGGATTGTAATGTTGCTCCTCCAGCATTACTTAAATCAATATCTGTTGCCGGATCAAAAACAATGTTTTCAGGAAGAATGTCTTTTATGGTAAAATTGGTAACATTATCATTACCTACATTTTGATAGGTTATTTCATAAAATAAGTTTTGACCTAGATAAACATCATCACCATCAATATTATTTCCATCTGTATCCAACACAATCTTTGTAAGATCAATATCTGGAGCAATAATATCTACTCCAAATGCACTAACAAAAGCAAAAATAGGATCTGCCTGCCCTCTTGCCACTTGCAGCCTAAAATCTGCTGAAGTATCATTATTCTTTATAAATTCTGGTTCTGAATTAATGATTTCCAAGAAACCTGTATCATAACCCAATGTATTTGCACTTAAAGGATCTCTTGGATAAATGGTACTTGGAGGGTTAGGATTACCATCAAAACCAAGATTTTCTATTACAGACCCAAAGAATTTATTGGCTGGTCTTAATTCTGTCGTCACTTCTTTACCATTTATTTCAAGTTTTGTAGCTCTTTTTGTTCTGTCTCCATCTAGAACACCATAAGCAAATTGTAAATCGATATGTCCAGCAGGTGGTGTGGTAAAACCTGAAACAGGAATTGTTTCTTGATGACCATCATAAATGTGACTAAACCCATCAAAAACGGTAAACGATTTTGTATGAAGTTCAGGGTCTTCATAAATTAGTAGAAGTGTCCATCCTGCAGATAATCCTGTAGAAAAGTTAAAACCCTCACTAGAAGTCACATTTGCCAATGTGTAATTACCTTCAATATCTGATAAACCACTTACTAAATTAGTCACATCAGCGTAGCAAGCATAGGGTGTGTTTCCTGGTTCACCAGTTTCGGCAACAATTGGGTTTACAATAGCGTCATAAATAATTTCGCCTGTAATATTGATAAAAGTTGAACTTCCTGGTAACTTAAACTTTACTTCATTAATATCTGTTCTGTCTCCATCCTGTAGCGTTGCGGCCCAATACAACCCTGCGTAAGTAACTCTATAACAATCTGTTGGGCTTCCATCTTGATGAGGTGGTAACAATAATTCTGCACTACTTGAACTAAAAGTTGATGCATCACCATCTATATCAATATATTGCATATCAATATCCTGATTGTCTCTTGTAAGGTCGTTAAATGGCGAATTGTCTTGACCAAGAATAGCATTACCAATAACTAGCATGCTTCCTCTTACATCTACTTTTTCCCTAATTTCAAATGGATCATATGTTTGTGAATTACCGCTAAAACATAACGATAACAAAAACAAAACGATTAGTGCTTTATAAAAAGTAGGCTTTTTCATGGCATTATATTTATATTTTCTTTCAATTTGGGGCATTGACAAAAAATGATATTGTTAATTTTTTTTATTCTTCTATTTTAACCATTGACATGTTATTATTATAAGGTTGACTTCCTTTTGCTTGCAACGCTTGGTTTGCAGTATTTAGGCTATCAAACTTCTCGTAATAGATATAATATTTACTGGTGTTTACATCAAAAAAGAAATCGATATTTTCTTGTCCAGCAGCTACTGCCTTTCTTAAAAATTCATCTCTTTTTTCAATATCTGTATGAACAGCAATTACGACATAATACCCTTTCTCAATATTATTCACGCCTTTTATAATTTGAATGTTATCCAACACTTCTCCAGAATCAAAATTTTCAGGTTTAAGAGGTGTATTACTTACTGGTGTATTTTGTTTTATATAGTTTAATGTTGCTCTATCTTTTTGGTATCTGTCTTGTTCATTATTATAAGCAGCACGTCTAATCCTTCTTTTTCTTTCTACTTCTGTGGCTACCTCAATAGTTTCCAAGCTAGTTGTTAAGCTAGTCTTTGTCTGTATAGCTTGTAATTGTTCAGATTTCAACTCCTGAATTTTTCTTGAATAAAATTGGTTTACAGAGTCGTTTTCAGGAATTTCTTTAAGCCTGTCGTTATATAATCTTTCTAATTCTGCAATCTTTAATTCTTGTGATTTAATAAGGTTATCTAAATCTATTTGTAAGGCAGCAATAGCTCTATTTTCTGCAGATAAACTTTTGAATGGTTTATGTTCAAGGAAAATTCCTTGTTCACTCAAATCATTTTCTTCTTTCAAATCATCAAGATCTTGTTGTTTAACAGCAACTTTCTCTCTTAATTTTATTAATAAGTCTTGCTGCTCTATTTTAGAATCTTCAGTTAATTTTATGATATCATTCATGGATTTAGCATTCTTATCACCTTGAGCATTCAACACTACTTCATCCATTTCTTCCATTCTAATTCTTGCTTCCTCTTCTGCTTTAGCTTGCGCTACTTGCTCGGCAAGTTTAGCTTCTTCTTCTAGTTTTTCCTGGGCTTCTTGTTCTGCTTTAACACGTGCTTCTTCAGCCAATCTATCTTGTTCTTCTTGTTGTGCTTTTATTCTTGCCTCTTCTTCTTGTTTTTGTTGTGCTTCAGCTTCTTCTTTAAGTCTCGTTTCTTCAGCTAACTTTTCTTGGGTTTCTTGTTCAGCAATTGCACGTTCTTCTTCAGCTTGGTTAGTGTTATTATTATTTTCAATTTCATTGGTAACTATTGCTGGTGTATCTGTTTCAACCTCATTTGTTACAACAGGAGTACTGGTAGTTGTAGGTCTAGGTTTTCTCTTAGGTGCTTGACTGGCAAGAACTCGTCTAGATCTTCTTGAAGGCGTAAATAGTGCTTGTTCCTCATTGTCGTCAAAATAACTACGTCTTTCTGTCTTTTTAAATCTATACGCTAATGTAAACTCATGTGAATTTCCAAGATCTGACAAATCTCCAACAGCATTTTCGTAGTTATATTCTATAGCTATTTGCTTTGTGATGTTTAACCCAATACCAGCAGATATACCATAAAGTGTATTGTAACCTGCTTGTGCCCAAATTCCTTTTGGGACTGACACCATTGCCACTCCAGAAATAACCGTTTTGTCTTTTTTAAATTCTGAACGCAATAATGTAGAAAATTTACTCTGATCAAAAAACCCACGCGCATTCATATAACCTGTGTACATAATATGGGCTTGAAGACTCTGCTCTGGATTGTCTTCAATCATTTCTGATGTTTTTAAATTGTATGCAACAGCATTATTTATAGATAACCCAAAATCGAAAAAAGTGGTTCCGTAATTGATTCCTGGATTTACTGTAAATATGAAATTTGATGGTATATCATCTAAAGAAGGATCGGGAAAATTGGTTACAACTTTACCTTCGTTTAGACCACTTTTGTAGAAACCTAGGTTCATACCAAAAGTTAAGTTACTTTCATTATTCAATGTAACATTGTAGGCAAAGTTCAAAACGCCTCCAAAGGTGGTAAGCACACCATAATCTTGCTGAAACAATGCGATCCCAGCGCCAATGTTTTCTCTAACCTTTCCTGAATAACTAAATAAATATGTTTGTGGTGCATCATCAAATTGCATCCATTGTCTTTTGTTGGTAAAACTCACATATCTATAGTCTTCCTTGACAAAACTAAAAGTAGGATTAACAACAAACCTGTTAAATTTTAAAGAATTTCTAACAGGCAATTCTAAAGCAACAACACCATCTTCTTGAGAGTAAAGTTGGTATGCGCTAAAAAATAATAATAATGTCATATATAGTAGAGTTTTAATCATACTATTTTATTACTGTTATAGATCCTTTTCTTGTTTTATTGCTATCTGTTGTAATTATGTAATAATAAACAGGGTTTAT
>DATGBV010000030.1:0-9554 GCA_035312485.1 Flavobacteriaceae bacterium
GGCGCATGAAGCACACAGATGCCGGCTTGGTCTAAACATGTCTTTAAGAAATCAACATCATTACTAAATTTCACTCCTAAATATTCTAAAACATTTGATGATCCACAGGCTGATGAAACGCCATAATTACCATGTTTGGTAACATTTATATCTGCTCCAGCAGTTACAAATGAAGCTAAAGTAGAAATGTTAAAAGTGTCTTTTCCGTCACCTCCTGTACCACATAAATCTATAGTGTTGTACTCTTCAAGAAGAACAGGAATACAGAGTTCCAATAGTGCATCGCGAAACCCTTGAAGCTCTTCAATAGTGATACTTCTCATCATGTAAACAGTTAAGAAAGAGGCAATTTGACTTTGGTTATATTCGCCTTTAGATATATTAACCAAAACCTGTTTGGCTTCTTCACTAGAGATACTTTCGTGGTTTATTAATCTATTTAAAATCTGTTTCATTTTAATAATTTAACCAATTTTTTAATATTAGTTTTCCATCTGGAGTCAATACTGATTCTGGATGAAATTGTACGCCTTTTACATCGTAAGTTTTATGCCTCAACGACATAATTTGACCGTTTTCATCAAAAGAAGTTGCTTCTAAAACATCTGGCAGATTGGGATGTACAACCCAAGAGTGATATCGACCTACTTCTATTGTTTTATTTAATCCTTTAAAGAGAGTTTCATCTTCTGAAGTAATAGTGACTTTTGTTGCAACACCATGAAAAACAGTATCTAAATTAACTATAGAGCCACCAAAAACTTCACCAATAGCTTGTTGTCCCAAACATACTCCTAAAATACTTTTTGAAGAGGCATATGCTTTGATTATTGGTTTTAGCAATCCAGCTTCATCTGGAATTCCTGGGCCTGGAGATAAAACAATTTTATCGTAAGGCTTTACATCTTCTAAAGTAAGTTGGTCGTTTCTCTTTACAGTAACATCACATCCTAAATCTTCCAAATAATGTACTAGGTTGTAAGTAAAACTATCGTAATTGTCTATGACTAATATCTTTTTCATTTTAAATGCTTTCGGCTAATTCTATGGCTTTTGTTAAAGCTCCTAATTTGTTATAAACTTCTTGTAATTCGTTTTCGGGATTCGATTTTGAAACCAATCCTGCGCCAGCTTGCCAATGTAAGTGATGATTTTTGCTTAAAAACGTTCTAATCATAATCGCATGATTGAAATTACCTTCAAAATCCATAAAGCCAATAGCACCGCCATAAAAATCACGACTTGTTTTTTCATATTTTTCAATTAATTGCATGGCTTTATGCTTTGGAGCTCCACTTAAGGTGCCAGCTGGAAACGTATCTGCAACTACTTGCATGGTTGAAGTTTCTTTATGCTTTTGTCCTGTGACTTTACTAACCAAATGAATGACATGTGAAAAAAACTGAACTTCCCTATAAGTTTCAACTTTTACGTTACTGCCATGTCTGCTTAAATCATTTCTTGCCAAATCAACGAGCATCACATGTTCTGCATTTTCTTTATCGTCTTCAGATAATTGTTTTGCTAAATCAGCATCTTTTTCATCATTCCCCGTTCGTTTAAAAGTTCCAGCAATTGGATGAATTTCAGCCTTTTCTTTAGAGACAATTAATTGTGCTTCTGGTGAGCTTCCAAAGATTTTAAAATCGCCATAATCAAAATAGAATAAATAAGGCGAAGGATTTATACTTCTTAAAGCTCTGTAAACATTAAACTCATCACCTCTAAATTTTTGAGAAAACTTTTTAGACAACACCAATTGAAAAACATCACCTCTTGCACAATGTTTTTTTGCTAACTCTACATGTTCTTTATACTCTAAATCTGTTAAGTTTGATGTTGTTTTGCCATCAGCGGAAAAGTTGAAAGCTGCAAAATTTTTAGACTTTATAAGCTGCAAAATTTCTTCAATATTGCTTTCAGAGTTATAGCAATGAGCAAAAATATACGCTTCATTTTTATAATGATTGATGGCAATTATATTCTGATAAACGGCATAGTAAATATCAGGAATATTAAGATGACCTTCTTTTTTTGATATATCTATATCTTCAAAATATCTGACAGCATCATAAGCCATATAACCAAAAATACCATTGTTAATGAATTTGAATGTGTCTTCAGAATGGATCTTAAATTGCTGTGTAAACTTATTAATATGCTCGACTACAGAATATTTAGGCCCTATTTTAAGCGTCTCCACTTTTTTGTCTGGAAACGTAGATGTAATAGTTTCATTTTTCACTTTTATTGAGGCAATCGGATTACAACAGATGTATGAAAAACTATTGTCGTTGGCATGATAATCACTACTTTCCAGTAAAATACTATTAGGATATTTATCTCTAATCTTGAGATAAATACTTACTGGCGTAATAGTATCTGCCAGTATTTTTTTATAGTGTGTATGTAGATGATAAGTATTCATTAATCTCTAAATTATTTTTTGTTCTTTCAAATTAAAAAAGGCTTGTCGTGAATGACAAGCCTTTTTTGATATTTTTAGTTTTAAATATACTATAGCATTAGTTCACGAAAGTTTTATTTCGAAAAGACCACCACCAAGTATTATTTAAAATTGTGTTCATAATTTTATTTGTTCAAATATATAAATGAAAACATAATAAACAAATATTTTTTCTATTAAAAACAGAAAACTACCGTGAAGTACGGTAGTTTTCCTTGATTGTTAGTGTCGTTAAGGGAGAATTAGTTTGCTATTAATCATCTTATTTTTGCTAACAATCGTATAAGTTGTTCTTTTTCTTTTTCTGATAGTTCTTTTACGATATCTTTTTCAGCTTCATCTATTAAAGTATCTACATAATCTAAAATTTCTAAACCTTCGTTTGTAATACTGATATCTATTTTTCTTCTATTAGTTGAGTTTATGTTTTTCTGAACAAGACCTTTTTTTATTAGCTTATCAATCAATCTTGTTGTGTTACTCATTTTGTTTATCATTCGCTCTTGAACAACAGCTAAAGAAATAGCTTTTTTTTGTTGCCCTCGTAATATTCTTAATACATTGAATTGCTGTAGAGAAATGTCAAACGGTTTAAGAATACCATTGAGTATATTACTAAATTGGCTGCTTGAATATAATACACTTATAACAATTTTTTTATGAGAAGATAATTTGGTGTTCGTTTTTAAAATCTTTTCTATCTTCATCTACTAAAAACAACTGTTGTATATACAAATGTATAATTAATTTTTCCTTTTTTAAACCTTAGTAGTCCTTTTTATTAGTAATTTTAAAAAATCGACCTTAAAAAAATTGTTTTCTTAAAGGCTATTTTAATAGCTTGTTTATTTGATTAGATGATAGAATTTAATGCAAAGGATTGCTATTGTCATATTGTTTTTTTTCATAAAAAGTGCATTTGGGCAAACTTGCCCTTCACTTATTGAACCACTGAATGGTGCTACAAACGTTCCTGTGGATGTTACAATCAATTGGAACCATGTAGAAGGTTCTACAGGTTATATAATTTCGATTGGAACATTTTCTGGAGGTGATGATATATTGTCCACACAGGTTGGAACCACATTTTACAAACCACCACTTGGCTTACCAGATGATTCACAAATTTTTGTTACAATCACACTTTTCTTTTTCAATATGCCAAATATTGTTTGCCAAAGTGAATCTTTTACAACAGAGGATATAACAGCTCCTCCTAATTGTACAACAATGTCAAGTCCTTTAAATGGAGCGAGCAATGTTAATGTTGCCTCAAATATATCCTGGAATTACATTACAGGAGCCACAGGCTATTTTTTAACAATAGGAACAACACCTTTTTCTGGAGATATACTTAACAATTTGGATGTAGGTAATACGTTGCAATATAATCCTATTGCGGATTTTCCACCATTAACCGAAATTTTTATAAGGATTGTACCATATAATGAAAATGGAAATTTAATGTCTTGTACAGATGAGAGTTTTGTTACAGGAGAAGTTGCAGCTTTACCTAATTGTAGTCCAATAGTTTATCCAATTGACGGGCAAACAAATGTTCCGTTGTCTCCTTTAATAGAATGGGAAGAATCATTAGGAGCCTCAGCTTATAGAGTTTATATAGGTTTATCACCATTAGAGAATGACATATTAAACGGAGGTGTGTTTTATACCAACTCTACCTTTGTCTTAAATTTTGAACCCAATAGTATTTATTTTATTCGCATTGTTCCAATTAATAGTGCTGGAGAAGCAATAGACTGTAATCAAACCAGTTTTTCTACCATTTTAGGTTGCGGCCCTTATTTTGATTTGACTACTGGGGAACTAACAACGTTAAATCCTGTTATTAATCTTCCAGACGAAATTGGCATATGTTCCAATAATGGAGGTAGTTTAATTAGTTCAACTGATGTAGCTGATGGATTTAGATGGTATTTTGTCGATGCTAATCAAGATGAAGTTTTAATAGGAAATGACAGAGAAGTAGATATAACCGAAACAGGAACATATCTTTATGAAGCCTATAATTTAATTGAAGATTCAGGATTTGAAATTGAATGTACTTCTTCAAAAATGTTTACAGTTGTCTATTCAGAATTGCCAAGAATTGAAAGTGTTGATATAAATGAAACAAATTTAGGATTTGAAGTATTAATACAAGTATCTGGTAATGGTAATTACGAATATTCAATTGATGGTGCCGATGGGCAATACCAGGATAGTAATTTTTTTAGTAACATTCCACCAGATGTGAGATATATTTATGTAAGAGATAAAAATGGGTGTGGTTTTATAGAATATGAATTTTTTGAACCAAATATCTTTCCAAAATTTTTTACTCCAAATTCAGATGGTTTTCATGATGTTTGGCAATATCTTTATAAAAGTGATCATGACTTCATTATTGAAGCTCTATATATTTATGATCAGTACGGAAAGTTGGTAAAACAAATAAATCCTTACGGAAGAGGTTGGAACGGAATTATTAACGGACAACGAATGCCTAATTCAGATTATTGGTATAAAGCAATTGCTTCAAACGGAAAAGTGTTTATGGGACATTTTAGCTTAAAACGGTAGTTTGTCTAAAATTATGTTAAAATTAAGGTAAACAGTTTACTATTAATTAAATTTAAAGCTATGAAAATAAGAACTCTACTAATTTTAATATTAGTCATAACAGCGTGTAAGGGCAATAAAAATAAAGAAGAATCTGTTGCACAAAATTCACAAGACAAAGAGACTCAAACAACAGCTAATCAAGATTTTGAATTGGAAGTTTATGATTATAATGGTTTAGAGAAGTTTTTAACCAAAAAAGATGATAAGGTTTATGTTGTTAATTTTTGGGCTACTTGGTGTAAACCATGCGTTAAAGAGCTTCCATATTTTGAAAGTCTTAATAAAGAATATAACAATAAAGATGTTGAGGTTATCCTTGTAAGTTTAGATTTCCCTCATTTATACGAAAGTAAACTAAAACCATTTATTGTTAAAAATAAATTAACATCTAAAGTTGTTGCTTTAGATGATGTCGATATGGATACTTGGATACCAAAAGTGAGCGAGACTTGGTCTGGTGCAATTCCAGCTACAATTATTTACAAAAATGACAATCGTAAATTTTACGAGCAATCTTTTACTTATAAAGAATTAGAAACAGAAGTTGAACAATTTTTAAATTAAACACTATGAAAAATGCATTAAAACTATTTACTGCGCTATTGGTAATATTATCGGTTAGTGCCTTTGCAATTAACTTTGAAACAACAAACGAAGGATATGAAATTGGAGATGTTGCTACAGATTTTAAACTTTTGAATGTTGATGGAAATATGGTTTCATTGTCTGATTATAAAGATGCCAAAGGGTTTATTTTAACATTTACGTGTAACACTTGCCCTTATGCCGTTGCTTATGAAGATAGAATTATTGCACTGGATAAAAAGTATGCATCTAAAGGATATCCAGTTATCGCTATTATGCCAAATAATACAGACGTTAAGCCTGGAGACAATATGGACGCTATGAAGGCAAGGGCAAAGTCTAAAGGTTTTACTTTTCCATATTTAATAGATGATGGTCAGAAGATTTATCCACAATATGGAGCTACTAGAACACCACACATGTTTGTTTTAGAGAAAACCAAAAAAGGAAATGTTGTAAGATATATTGGTGCAATAGATGATAATTACAAAGATGCTTCTGCTGTGAAAGAAAAGTATGTAGAAAATGCTGTAGACGCACTTTTATCTGGCAAATCTGTTGAAAAAACAGAAACTAAAGCTATTGGCTGTACTATTAAAGTGTAATTTTTTATATTGAATTACTCCTTTTTTTCTGATTATATTCTTTGAATTGTTAATTTTGTGGTAATAATTTTAACTATGGCAGATTTAATACAGGAAGAATGGTCAGAGCAATTGTCAGTTGATGATAATGCTGTTGTTTTAGATGTAAGAACCGAAGATGAATATGAAGATGGTTACATACCAAACGCTATCAATATAGATATATACGAAGGTCAAGGCTTTATTTCAAAATTAGAAGAATTAGATAAGAGTAAAACCTATTTTGTTTATTGTAGATCTGGAAACAGAAGTGCTCAAGCTTGCGCTATAATGAATCAATTGGGTTTTGAAAAGGCACATAATCTTCTAGGAGGTATTATTGAATGGGAAGGAGAAATCAACTAATTAAATCTCAATAAATGAAAAAAAAATTGTTCTTTTTATGTTGTATAGCTTTATGTGTCTCCATAACTGCATGTAAAAATGATATTAAAGCTTCCGAAGAAATAATTATTGTTGTATCTCCCGAAGAAATGCAAGACCTTTTACAGCTAGACGGAGTACAATTGGTTGATGTAAGAACACCTCAAGAACATAAAGAAGCCCATATTCCAAACTCACAGAATATAGATTTTAAATCTCCGACATTTGAGCAGGATATTGAAAATCTGGATAAAAACAAACCAGTCATTTTATATTGCAATTCAGGAGGCCGAAGTACTAAATGTGCTAAAAAAATGAAAGAAGCAGGATTTATAAAAATCTATGATTTGGATGGCGGAATATCTAAATGGAAACATGAAGGTTTAGATATAATAACCGATTAATAAAAAACCTCTCTGCCAGAGAGGTTTTATACTTTTTTTCTGTTTTATCTTCTTTTTGAGCTATTTGCCCTTTAAATTTAGTTAGTAAATTCTTTTTTTATAATTTTATAAAGATTGTTTTAAAACCAAATTAATTATGAAACAAGGTTATGTTATTTTAATTGTAATAGCTCTACTATTTATTGGGATGTATGCTTTTGCTACCTTTTCAGTTTATATGGTAAAATGGAAGCAAAAAAAAGAAAGAAAGGATGAAATGCGTATTGAAGCGATGCGTCTAGAAGAAAAAGCTCGTAAACAAGAAGAAAGAGATATGAAATGGAAAAAAATGGAAGAGCGTCGTGCAGAAATGAAAAAGGATTTAGTAAGATTGGAAGAAATAAAACAGGAATGGATTAAAAAAGGAAAAATTAAACCTGAAAAAAATAAAGCATAGCAAAATAGTTATCTAAAAATTGCTAAAACCGTAAAAATTAAAATGTTTTGCGGTTTTTTTTTATCTAAGATTATAAAATAGCTTAACTTTATAGAATATAACTAACTTAAAAACAAAACCATATGAAATTTATTCTTTCTATTTTATGTTTGTCAATCATATTTATTGGTTGTCAACCAAAACCTGATAATTCTGCTAAAGAAGCATTTGAGAAAAACTCACAAACAGTCCTAGACAATTTAAAAGCTTTTCAAGAAGAAAATGTTGACTATTCTCAATATGCAGCAGATTTTGTGATGAGAGGCACTTCTTTTGGCTCCAAAGATTCTTTAAGCTTAGACGATGTTAAAAAAAGCGACAAATGGCTTTGGGAGAATTACGATTTAAAATTAATTACAGATCCTGTAGTTTTATTACCAGGTGTAGATCCAGATACAAAAGAAGCTGATGGCTCTGTGCGTTATTATGGCGAATGGCAAGTAACAATTCCTGCGACAGATTCAACCGAAGCAAAATCAGGTGTTGTTAAATATTATGAGTCTTATGATTTTGATGATGAAGGAAAAATTTTATTCCAACAAGGTTATGGTGATACTTCAGGACTATTTGAAGCACTACATGACAATGATGATGACTCTGAAGACGCTGCTTCAGAATAAATATTTAGTGTTAATTGTTTGATTAAAAAAAGCCCAAGTGTTGAAACACTTGGGCTTTTTTTTGTGGAGTCGGAGAGAATCGAACTCTCGTCCAAACAAGTAATTAAAGAGCTTTCTACATGTTTAGTTTTTTATTGGTTTTCGATTGTAAGCTGATAAAAAACACTCTACTTACAACTTATCTTTTTTAGTTTCAAATAGTCATCAAAGCACTAACTATTCTATGTTAACTTTTACGATGCCTCAAAAAAGAACGCCGTTAACCAAGGCTTTCAAGAGACATTTAGCTTTCCTACCTAGTAGGACAAGGCTTGATCTTACTATAATTCAGATTAAGCAGCTAAAGCGTAGTTATTCTCGCCGTTTAAAGTTTGACCTAGCCTTTTACGTGTTTCAAAGTCATTACACGACGTGCTTACCGTTCAATTAATCTCGCTGTCAAAACCAGTCGACCCCATTTTTTCAAAGAACTCACATTAATTGTTGTGATAGTTGGCAAAGTTACTAAAAAGTTTGTTTAACCATTCAAATCCGTTTATTTTCGTGCAAAATTTATACCAATTTACTTTATGAAGTTTGCCATCATCAAAGAACGTAAAAATCCACCAGATAGACGTGTGGTTTTTTCGCCAGAAAAATTAGTAGAAGCAAAACAACAATTTCCTGAAGCTGAATTTATTATTGAATCTTCAGATATCAGAATTTTTTCAGATTCAGCATATCAGAAACATGGATTTAAAGTGACGGACGATGTGTCAGATTGCGATGTGATGATTGGAGTAAAAGAAGTACCCATTGAAAACTTAATTTCTAATAAAAAATATTTTTTCTTTTCCCATACCATAAAAAAGCAACCATACAACAGAAAACTACTAAAAGCTATACTAGAAAAAAACATAGAACTTTATGACCATGAAACTATTGTTGGTAATGATGGGTTTCGGTTGATAGGTTTTGGGCGATATGCTGGCATTGTTGGTGCATATAATGGATTTAGAACTTGGGGATTGAGGTATAATTCATGGAATTTACCAAAAGCAGAAACTCTGCCAGACCAAGTTGCTTTAATCAATGAACTGAAAAAAATCATACTTCCTAATATTAAGATTTTACTTACTGGAAATGGAAAAGTTGCAAGAGGAGCAAAAGAAATGTTAGACGCTATGAAGATTAGAGAGGTTTTAGTAAATGATTATTTACACAAAGATTTTAATGAAGCTGTCTACTGCAATATTGATGTTCTTGATTATAACAAAAGAAAAGATGGGAACGTGATTGATATGTTCGATTTTTTTGATAATCCAGAAGAATATGTTTCAGACTTTATGCGTTTTGCCAAAGTGACAGATTTTTTCATAGCTGGACATTTTT
>DATGBV010000031.1:0-14465 GCA_035312485.1 Flavobacteriaceae bacterium
AAGGATAAGAAAAACCTATCTCATCTTCCAGAAAATCAAAAATGTCTTTTGTGTATCTGTATGTTGGTTCTACTTTATTTGAATCTTCGGGATAATAATACATTTCTAATGGGATTCCACTTTTAGATGTTTCAATTTTCTTGTTGTATTTACCAATAGCCAATGCTACCAAATAACTGGACATTGGCTGCTGCATATCGAAATGCCATGTTGTAATTGATTCGTTGATTTGTTTGTCTGTTAATTTACCATTGGCAATAACCTCATAGGCACTATCAAAGTTTACTTTCAAATCGAATTCTATTTTCTCATTCATATCGTCGATGCTTGGCAACCAATTGCTAGTGTATTTACCTTGTCCTTGAGTCCAGATTTGTTTCTTCTCGATACAATTCGTTTGCAACGAATCACTCGAAGTGACAATATTTTCTTTATCCCATCCTACAAAATACATTGCTTTTTTTGGAAAGGCTTCATAATAAAAACTAATGTTATAAATTTTTTGAGGTTTAAAATTATGTTTGAACCATATTTTATTTAGGTCATTTTTGAATTCTATTTGTTCACCATTTAATTTAACGTAATCAAATTTCATATTAATTGCATCAATGTAAATTGAGTCTACTGGTACTAATATTTCTAACGAATAATTTACAATACCAAAAACTTTAATAGAATCCGGTTTAATGCTAATTTGGGCTTTAGCAGTCTTAAAATCAACATATTCTGTTTGCTGTCCTGATAAAGCAAGGCAAAAAAAGAATAAGATTAGTGGTATATATTTCTTCACAATCATTATACTACAAACGTCAAGCCAAAATAATAATTATACTTGTCAATACACTTAAAAGAATTATTTTAGTTACATGAATACCAATCTTCAAACTCCCATCAATTATTTAAAAGGTGTTGGCCCAAATAGGGCAGATTTACTGAAAAGTGAACTGGGTATTCACACATATCAAGACTTAATCAATTTATTTCCAAACCGTTATATAGATAGAACGCAATATTATAAGATTAATCAACTTCAACGTAATAATGCCGAAATACAAGTTATTGGTGAAATTACAAAGGTTGAAGAAGTTGGTCAAGCAAGAAAAAAACGGCTTGTAGCCACTTTTAAAGACGAAACCGGAATTATGGAGCTGGTTTGGTTTAGAGGACACAAATGGATTAGGGAATATTTAAAGTTTGATAAACAATATGTAATTTTTGGAAAGGTAAACTGGTTTAATGGCAGGTTCAATATGCCACATCCTGAAATGGAATTGCTTGAGGAACATGAAAAAAATTTGCGTTCTGCAATGCAACCCATCTATCCTTCAACAGAAAAACTATCCAATAAAGGCATAACCAATAATGTTGTTAGCAAAATCATCCAACAATTGTTTTTGGAAACCAAAGGAAAATTTACTGAAACTTTATCTTCAAATTTACTGTCTGAACTTAAATTGATTTCAAAAAGTGAAGCACTTTTTAATATTCATTTTCCGAAAAGTCAAGAGCTCTTGGTAAAGGCTCAATACAGGTTAAAATTTGAAGAATTATTCTATATTCAGTTACAATTAATCATTAAAAATTTAATTCATAAATCAAAAATCAAAGGCTTTCCATTTACAACCGTTGGACATTATTTTAATACCTTTTTTAATGAGCATTTACCTTTTGATTTAACCAATGCACAGAAGCGAGTCATTAAAGAAATAAGACAAGATTTAGGCAGCAATGCACAAATGAATCGTCTTTTACAAGGTGATGTAGGTTCTGGAAAGACCATAGTGGCATTAATGTCAATGTTTATAGCACTTGACAACGGTTTTCAAGCATGCTTAATGGCTCCGACTGAAATTTTGTCAGTCCAACACTACAACAGTTTATATGAAGAGTGTAATAAATTGAATATCAGTATTAAAATACTTACTGGTTCAACTAAAACTTTAGAAAGAAATAAAATTCACGAATCTTTAGAAAATGGTGAATTACAGATCTTAATTGGTACTCATGCCCTACTTGAAGATAAGGTAAAATTTAAAAATTTAGGTCTTGCAATCATCGACGAGCAACACAGATTTGGAGTTGCCCAAAGAAGCAAATTATGGAAAAAAAATACCTCTCCTCCACACATTTTAGTGATGACAGCAACTCCAATTCCAAGAACTTTGGCTATGTCTATTTACGGAGATCTTGATATCTCAATAATTGACGAATTACCACCTGGAAGAAAGAATATAAAAACAGTACACAGATATGATAAAAATCGGCTTAAAGTATTTGCATTCATCAAAGATGAAATAAAAAAAGGACGACAGGTTTACATTGTATATCCATTAATTCAGGAAAGTGAAAAAATGGACTATAAAGATTTGATGGATGGTTATGCAAGTATTGAACGTGATTTTCCCAAACCAAAATATCAAATCTCTATTGTGCATGGTAAAATGAAAGCTGCAGATAAAGATTATGAAATGCAGCGATTTGTCAAAGGAGAAACACAAATAATGGTAGCTACCACTGTTATTGAGGTTGGTGTTAACGTTCCAAATGCTTCAGTTATGATTGTTGAAAGTGCCGAACGCTTTGGATTATCACAATTACACCAATTACGTGGTCGTGTTGGTCGTGGTGCAGAGCAAAGCTATTGTATTTTAATGACTGGTCATAAATTGAGTAATGATAGCAGAACACGACTTGAAACTATGGTAAGAACCAACGATGGCTTTGAAATTGCCGAAGTGGACTTACGCTTACGTGGCCCTGGTGATGTTATGGGAACGCAACAAAGTGGTGTTTTAAATTTAAAGATTGCGGACATTGTAAAAGACAATGATATTTTAAAACATGCGCGTTATTACGCTCAAAACATATTGAAGAAAGACCCAAACTTATCCAATCCTGATAATAAAATATTGCTCAATACCTACAAACAGTTAGGTAAGTACAAGAATATCTGGAACTATATTAGCTAAAAAACCCAATCAAAATGATTGGGCTTTTCTAACTACTGATCGTGTTTTGGTTGATATATTACAATGCGTCCAGTTCTTTTAAAAGTTTTTCTGAATTTGCCTTTACATTGGCTGGAGGATTCATTGACAGAGATTTTTTAAGATTTTTAATTGCATTTTCTCTATCTCCTGCCATTTTATAACCTTCGCCTAAACTGTCATAACAGTTTGCATTATCTGGGTTATTTTCAACATTTTGCTTAAAATATTTTATAGCTCTTTCATAATCTTTTGCAGCAAGCATTTGGTAACCTAAATTATTTAATTGGTTCATATTGGCCATGCTAGCAGCTTCATCTAAAACTGCACCATATTCTTCAGTTTTTCCTAATTTATTAAGAATCTGTGCTTTAATTCCCAAATTATTCACTGTTTTCTGGCTATAAAAATTACCTGCAATAGCACCATCAATCCAACCTAAAGCTTCGTTTAAATCGCCACCATTGTTTAAAGCAAAATTGGCTGCCTGTTCCCAGTTTTGTCTAAAAAAGCCTAACTGACCTATACTTTTCTCCCTGAACTCATTTAAAACAATATCTGTAACAGGAAACTCTACAGTAAACGGAAATTCTTTTTTCTCCCAAACTAAAGAGGCTACTGCCGAATTTGGAGATACTGTATTAAACTCGTAGGTCAATAATTCTTTGTGAGGTACAACATTGGTAGTAATGTCTGCTCTTAACGCATCATGACTTGGGTCATAGAAGAAACTTCCCCAAGCATTGGCATCGTGTGACAAAATAAGGGTTGCTTTATCACCTTCTTTCACTTCTATATGAAGTCCGTAGGTACCAGATTTAATGTCTTTACCTTCTACTTTGGCGTCGTCAGAAAAGGTAATGGTAGTATTTTCGTTAGCTCCAGCACGCCAAGGTGCAGCTGTTGCTGTACCAAAACCAAGATTGTTCATGCCATAAGGCACTAATGCTCCCCAAATTTCTCTATCGTTTACGCTTGGTCTTGAATACGTAATAGAAACATCTGATGTACCAACACGTTGTGAGACTGTAGCTTGTTGGCTACCACGAGGTTGGTTGATTTGTGCTTGTGAGAATGTTGATAAAAAAAATGCTAAAGCTAATGCTCCAGCACCAAATAAATTGTTTAATTGTTTCATTTTGTTTTGGTTATTGATTAATTGTTTTAAAGGTACTAGCTTACAGTCTTGGTTGATGTTAGCAATATGTTAAAGTAAATATGAAGACTGTTAATTAACTATTTGTTAAGAATAATTTTGATAATGAAGCAATTAGCCAATTCCTTTAAGAAATTAAAAACTCATACTGTATTATATATAAAAGCATGAAATTTATTTAACCTTTTTATGATTTAAATTATAAACTGTTAAAAATTGGGCTCACAATTTGCAAATCAATGTTTGAATGCTGACTTCAATATTTTATCTTTGCACACTTAAACAGCAAATGGTACATGAAGATTTCTTACAACTGGTTAAAGCAGTTCATTAAAATAAACTGGCCAGCAGAACAGACAAGTGAACTACTTACAGATTTAGGACTTGAAGTTGAAGGTATTGAAGCTTTTCTATCGGTTAAAGGTGGATTGGAAGGTGTTGTTATTGGTGAGGTTTTAACTTGCAAGCAGCATCCAAATGCAGACCGTTTAAAGGTTACTACAGTAAATATTGGAGCTGATAGTCCTTTACAAATTGTTTGTGGAGCTCCCAATGTAGCCAAAGGGCAAAAAGTACCTGTTGCAACTATTGGAACAACACTCTATACTCCAGAAGGTGATTCTTGGACGATTAAGAAAGGAAAGATAAGAGGAGAAGAAAGTCATGGGATGATTTGTGCCGAAGACGAACTTGGTTTAGGAGAATCTCATGATGGTATTATGGTTTTAGACGAAAAGTTGAAGGTTGGAATACCAGCAGCTGAAGTCTTTAAAGTTGAAAATGACGAGGTTTTTGAAATTGGACTAACACCAAACAGAGCAGATGCCATGAGTCATCTAGGTGTAGCCAGAGACTTAAAGGCTGGTTTGTTGCAAAAAGATATTAACGTAGAACTCATTACACCATCTGTAAGCGCATTTCATGTTGACAGCAGAAGACTCAAGATAGATGTAGATGTTATTAATAAAGATTTGGCTCCGAGATACTGTGGTGTTACCATCTCTGATATTAAAGTAGAAAAATCTCCTACCTGGCTTCTAAACAGATTGAAAGCTATTGGTTTAAGTCCAATTAATAATGTAGTTGATATCACAAATTATGTATTACATGAGCTGGGACAGCCATTACATGCATTTGATGCCAATAAAATAAAAGGAAATAAGGTGCTTGTAAAAACCTTACCAAAAGGCTCAAAATTTGTAACATTAGATGGTATAGAACGCGAATTGCATGAAGATGATTTAATGATCTGTAATGCAGAACAACCTATGTGTATTGCAGGTGTTTTTGGTGGTATAGAGTCTGGAGTCACAGCAAGTACTACAAGTATCTTTTTAGAAAGTGCCTATTTTAATCCAATAAGCATTAGAAAAACTGCAAAGCGCCATGGCTTAAGTACAGATGCTTCATTTAGGTTTGAGCGCGGTATTGATCCAAATATTACTGAATATGCATTAAAACGCGCTGCGTTATTGATTCAAAATATTGCAGGAGGTGAAATTACTGGCGACATTGTTGATATTTACCCAAAGAAAATAGAAGATTTTCAAGTGCGTTTAAGCTTTGAAAATGCTGAAAAACTTATTGGGGAAGAAATTCCAAGAGACATTATAAAACGTATTTTAATGTCTTTGGATATTAAAATTAATAACGTTACAGAAACTGGTCTTGGCTTAACGGTTCCTGCTTATAGAAATGATGTACAGCGTGAAGCGGATATTATTGAAGAAATTTTAAGGGTTTATGGTTATAACAATGTAAATACAACTGAAAAACTTAATGCCTCAATCTCAAATTCTTCAAAATTCGAAGATTATAAGGTTCAAAATATTGTTGGGAACCAATTGGTTGCTCAAGGGTTTTTTGAAATTCTTTCAAATTCACTTACAACTCCTAAATACATTGGTTTAAGTGAACAATTAAAAAGTGAACACAGTGTAGAAATGCTAAATCCGTTAAGTAACGATTTAAGTGTGTTACGCCAAAGTTTATTGTTTTCTGGACTTGAAGCGGTAAGTTATAACCTAAATAGAAAGCAAAATGATTTGAAATTGTTTGAGTTTGGAAAAACCTATCACCAAAGGAATGAAAATCGTGAAGAATACAAGCATTTGTCTTTGTTGGTAACAGGAAATAAAAATTCAGAACGTTGGAACGCTCCTGTCCAGCAAAGTGATTTTTTCTATTTAAAAGGTGTTGTTACTTCTATTTTAGATCGATTAGGGATTTCAAATTTTAAAGTCTCACCTTTTAGTAATGATGTCTTTAGTGAGGGCATTAATCTTTCATTGGGAAAAACACAGATTGTTGAGTTTGGTTTGGTGAAAAAATCAATTTTAAAACATTTTGGCATTTCACAAGATGTACTGTTTGCCAATTTTAACTGGGACAATGTATTGCAAATGGTTAAGCAGAACACTATTGTATTTAAGGACATTCCTAAATACCCAGAAGTAAGACGTGATTTTGCTTTGCTGGTTGATGACAAAATCACCTTTGAGCAGATTGACACTATTGCTATGAAAACAGAAAAGGAATTACTGAAAGATGTTGATCTTTTTGATGTTTATCAAGGTAAGAATTTACCTAAAGGAAAAAAGAGTTATGCGGTTAGTTTTACTATTCAGGACAATAAAAAAACGCTTACAGACAAACAGATTGATAAAATTATGAAAAAGCTTCAAACCAATTTTGAAAAGGAGCTTGGTGCAGAGTTACGTTAAATTCATATCATAATAATAAAAGAAAAGCCTGCAAATTGCAGGCTTTTTCAATACTCTAAAAAAATTAATGCGTTAAATTACTTTAACATTTATTGCGTTTAATCCTTTTTTTCCTTCTTTTAATTCGAACTCAACGTTATCTCCTTCAGAAATTCTGTCAATCAAGCCAGACACATGAACAAAATACTCGTTGGATGAACTCTCTTCAATAATAAATCCAAATCCTTTAGACTCATTGAAGAATTTTACTGTACCATTTTTCACTGTAATAAATATAAATTAATAAAGTACAAATGTAAGATTATTAATGCTGAATACATTATTTTAATTCAAAATTAATTTTCGTATCTTGTAGAAACCAAATATTTGCATTACATGCCAGAATCAAATTATATAAAGATATATACAGGTAGTTTTATCATTGCCCAATTAATTTCTGATCATTTAGAAGCCATTGGAATAACACCTGTAATTAAAGATGAAACTGAATCTGCTAGACTTGCAGGATTTGGGTCATCAATACCTGGTCTTCAAGAAGTTTATGTAACTAAAGAAGAACTGGATTCTGCAGTTCCTGTGGTTGAAGATGTAACTTCAGAACTACAAAACTAATCTATACAGTTACTGAATACATTTTATTACGAAGCTCTTTGATTTTTGTATCCTGCATGTACTCATCAAAAGTTGTGTATCTGTCAATTATCCCATTTGGAGTTAACTCCACTACTCTATTGGCAACTGTTTGGGCAAACTCATGATCATGTGTTGTAAACAGAACGGTTCCTTTAAAATTTTTCAAAGAATTGTTGAATGCTGTAATGCTTTCTAAATCTAAATGGTTTGTTGGTTCATCCAACATTAAAACATTTGCTCTTACCATCATCATTCTGGAAATCATACAACGTACTTTTTCTCCACCAGATAATACATTGGCTGTTTTTAGGGCTTCTTCTCCACTAAAAATCATTTTACCTAAAAACCCTCTAACATACACTTCTTCTCTTTCCTCTTCAGTCGTTGCCCATTGCCTTAACCAATCTACCAATGTTAACTTATTATTGAAGAATGAACTGTTATCCAATGGCAAATACGATTGAGATGTTGTAATTCCCCAAGAGTATTTTCCTGAATCTGCTTTTTGGTTTCCATTTATTATTTCATAGAAAGCAGTTGCAGCTCTTGAATCTCTTGAGTAGACAACTACTTTGTCTCCTTTTGCCAAATTCAAATCTATGTTCTGAAAAAGTGTTTCACCATCAATTGATGCTGCAAGTCCTTCAATATTTAAAATTTGATCTCCAGCTTCTCTGTCTTGTTCAAAAATAATGGCTGGATAACGACGACTGGATGGTTTAATATCTGAAATATTGAGCTTATCAATCATTTTCTTTCTACTTGTAGCTTGTTTTGATTTAGCAACATTTGCAGAAAAGCGACGAATGAACTCTTCCAATTCTTTCTTTTTCTCTTCAGCCTTTTTATTTTGCTGTGCACGCTGTCTGGCTGCCAATTGGGAAGATTCATACCAAAAGGTATAATTCCCAGAATAGTGGTTTATCTTTCCAAAGTCTATATCAGAAATATGGGTACAGACTGCGTCCAGAAAATGCCTGTCGTGGGATACAACGATGACACAGTTTTCATAATTAGCAAGGAAGTTTTCAAGCCAAGATATGGTTTCATAATCCAAATCGTTAGTAGGCTCATCCATAATAAGTACATCTGGATTACCAAATAGAGTTTGAGCTAAAAGCACACGTACTTTTTGTTTTCCATCAAGATCGCTCATCATTGTATAGTGCAACTCTTCTTTTATGCCTAGATTAGATAGTAATGCAGCAGCATCGCTATCGGCATTCCAGCCATTCATTTCTTCAAACTGTACTTGAAGCTCTCCTATTTTATCTGCATTCTCATCAGAGTAATCTGCATAAAGTGCATCTATTTCTGTTTTAATTTTAAACAATGGCTTATTTCCCATTAAAACGGTTTCAAGGACACTGTGCTCATCATAAAGATTATGGTTTTGTTCGAGTACAGACATTCGCTTACCAGGTTCTAAAGACACATGGCCAGAAGTAGGTTCTTTTTTACCTGAGAGTATCTTTAAAAAAGTAGATTTCCCTGCTCCATTGGCGCCAATGATTCCGTAGCAATTTCCTTGGTTAAAGGTTGTATTTACTTCATCGAACAAAATACGTTTGCCAAATTGAACTGAAAGATTTGAAACTGTTAACATTAGCCTTATTTTAAATTTTGCGCAAAAGTAAAAAAATCAATCCATTACACGAAAGAAAAGCCATTATATTAATATTTAACAGCGTATTAACAGCACATTTGATAATCAAAACATATTTTTGTTTCGGAATAAATAACATCTATTATTTAGATGAATATCTATATGAAACAATATTACCTGCTTTTTTTAGCTCTTTTAACTTTAGTAGGATGCCATAAGGATGTTACTTCAGAAAAAGGAGACTACGCGTATTTTGGTGGAGAAATAATTAACCCAAATAGTGATTTTGTTATATTATCAAAATCTGAAGAACCTTTGGATACAATTTATCTTGATGATAAAAACCGCTTTTTATACAAGGTTGAAGATGTAGCAACTGGTTTTTATTCTTTTTTCCATGGTGGGGAATATCAAATTGTATTGTTAGAGCCTAACGATAGTATTATGTTCAGGCTTAATACCATGGATTTTGACGAATCTTTGGTTTTTACAGGACAAGGTGCCAAAAAGAATAACTACTTAATAAACATGTTTTTAGATTCTGAAGCAGAATATGAAAACGTTTTAAAATATAGTCAGTTACCTCCTCTAGAATTTGAACACAAATTAGATTCTTTACGTGAAGGTAAATTGAAAAAACTGGAAAATTTTTATACCAAAAATGGTAATTCTGAAGTTTTCTATAAAGTGGCAAAAGACAATATAAATTACAATTATTATGCTAGCAAAGAGATTTATCCTTTTGCTTACTATGGTCACAATAAACTTAAAAACCTGGAGTCTTTACCGGAACATTTTTACGACTACAGAAAAAATATAGACTATAATGACACATTAATTAAGGATTACTATCCTTATAATGCTTTTTTAAGATATCATTTTGATAACCTTGCATTGGCCGAGCATTTTACCCATTCTGAAGATAAATATTTTAAGAGAAACTCTTTATGCTATAATCTGGATAAAATTAAGCTTATAGACAGTTTGTCTACTAATGTTGACATTAAAAACAGGCTGTTGTTTCATTATGCAATACGATATGTTAACTCTACTGAAAATGTGGAAAGTTGTGATAGGCTTTTAAAAGAGTTTTTGAGCAGAAGTACCAGTGAAAATAACAAAAAACAATTAGCCTATTTAACGGAATCTTTAAAGAAATTAAAACCGGGCTACGATTTTCCAGATATAAAATTAATAAACTACAATAATACCGAACTGGTGGCTAAATCCTTATTTAATAAGCCAACAGTAGTTTATTTTTGGTCTTACGCCATAAAAGGTCATTTTATTGAAAGTCATAATAAGGTTAACGAATTGAGAGAAAAATATCCTGAATTAAAATTTGTTGGGATTAATATAAATCTTGATGATGCTAAAAACTGGAAAAAAGCCTTAAAGCAGTATAATTTCTCATTTGAAAATGAATATCAATTTGCAAATCCAGATGATGCCAAAGATGCTGTTGCCCTAAACTCAATTAATAAAGTAATGGTTGTAGATAACAATGGAAAAATTGCTATTAGTAATGGAAATATGTTCAATGTGAATTTTGAAGAACAGCTATTAGGCTTAATAAACAAGTAATTTTTAATTTAAATTAAACAAAAAAGCCTCAAATATTTGAGGCTTTTTTGTTTCTGAACTTTTACATTAATTTCCTTTTTTATAATCTTCTAAAAACTTGGCAAGACCTATATCTGTTAATGGATGCTTTAAAAGTCCTTCAATAGAACTTAAAGGCCCTGTCATAACATCTGCACCAAGCTTTGCGCAATCAATAACATGCATTGTATGTCTCACAGAAGCAGCTAAAATTTGGGTTTCAAAACCATAATTATCATAAATATGTCTGATTTCAGAAATGAGATTCAATCCATCTGTGGATATGTCATCCAATCTTCCAATAAATGGTGAAACATAAGTTGCACCAGCCTTTGCGGCCAATAACGCTTGACCAGGAGAGAATACTAAAGTCACATTGGTTTTAACACCTTTTTCTGAAAAATATTTACATGCCTTAACACCATCTTTTATCATAGGGAGTTTAACGACAATCTGATCATGTAATTCTGATAAAGCCTCTCCTTCTCTTATCATACCTTCATAATCTGTTGATATGACTTCCGCACTTACAGCTCCATCCACAATATTGCAAATATCAACATAGTGCTTCATAATATTATCATGTCCTGTAATGCCTTCCTTTGCCATTAATGATGGGTTTGTAGTCACACCATCAAGTACTCCGAGATCTTGAGCCTCTTTGATTTGTTGAAGGTTAGCTGTATCGATGAAAAATTTCATTGTATGAGGTTATTTAAAAATTAAACTAACTTTAAGATTGCGAATTTACAATAATAAGAAACTTTACAATACCTTTTTGTTCAAAAATAATTAACAAACTTTAAAAAAATTAGAGCTAACGAATTCTTATAGTATAGTCTTTTGAAGTGCTGTAAGAACATAGGGAATCTTCGTATTCATCTGTGTCATAATCATAATATAATGGAGGATCAACACTTAAATATATAGTAAATGTAAAAACACCAGATTCTGTAGGTATGCCCTCAAAATACACTTTTCTATAATCTACAAACATTTCTATGCCCTCTGGCAAATCTCCATAAAGCTCAAAGTAATAATCATAGTCGTCATCTTGTGGCTCATTATTTATTTCAGCATTAAGAAAGTCTGAATAAAAGGCATTAACAAGTCCAGTTTCTAAAATTTTATCAGGTAGTTCAGGACTTCTGTTAATAATACAATCTAAAATATCTTGACAACTAGTTAAGAAAAATAGAGATATAAAAACATACAAAATTGAGTATTGCTTCATCAAAGAGGAAATTCTTTACTTAAAGTATCAATTAGTGTACCACAATTATAGCTTATAAAATTTTAAAAGAAGTCTTTCATAAACCTTGTCCGGAAGTATTCTTTTTAATACAATCGAAAATTTTTCCATAAAGCCACCAACCTTATAATGAGTTTTAGGGTTTTTAGTCTGAATAATTTTAAGAATAGCTTTAGCCATTATTGTTGGATTACTTCCACTATCTACATGTTCATCCATTAACTTTAAGGTATTACCATAAGGAATTTTATAAGGAGAGTTTTCTAAAACCGGTGCATGGTATCTTCCAGCAGCGATATTGGTTGCAAAATCACCAGGCGCTACATTGGACATGTGTATGTTAAAGTCTTTTATCTCCATCCTGAAAGATTCGGTTATCAATTCCAAGGCACCTTTACTAGCGCTATAAATTCCTCTATATGGCAAGCCCATATAACCTGCAATAGATGTAATATTTATAACTAATCCTGAATTTTGCTTTCGCATTTGCGGCAACACAGCTTTAATTGTATTAATAGGTCCGAAAAAATTGGTTTCAAAATTTCTCTTTATTTCTATTTCGGATATTTCTTCTATAGGCCCTGTTATACCAATTCCTGCGTTGTTTATGAGTACATCCAATTTGTTCTCTTTTTCTATAATGGTTTGTACACAAGTATTAATAGTTTCATTTTTTGTAACGTCTAAAACCAAAATCGGAAATTTACTATCAGGATAATTTTGTGGATTCCTACTGGTTCCATATACAATGTATCCTTTTTTTAAAAGAAGCTCTCCAATTGACTTGCCAATACCAGATGAACCTCCTGTAATTAAAACAACTTTAGACATGAATTTTTTATGATTAGAATTTCAAAAATACAATAAAAAAGGAAAGTTTTGTGTACAAAAAAAGGCAAGCTACCTACATCACACCGCTACGACCGCGTACCTTTGCTGCGTTCCCGCCCTGGAGGATTCAGCAGGAGCTGGTTGTGTAGGACTTGCCGACTGCAAAGATACAATCTTTTAAAATTTTAACAATGATTTTTTAAACTGAATTTTAATAAATAACTTGCTGAAAATTTTGAATAAAAAATGAAAGTCTATAAGCTCCTCTTGTACATATTTTTAAGTCTAACCATTCTTTCATGTGGTTCTAATTCTAATCATAAAAAAAGTGATTTTTCAATAGAAGTAAACAATAAAAAGAATATACTCTCAAACAATGATGTATTAAAACTTACTATTGAAAATCCAAAGAATCACATTATAGATTCTATTAAATACCTGATTGATAACAATCCCATTGATTCGGAAACACCTTTAAGTCATATCGCTCTAGGCGAACACACAATTAGTGCTAAAGTTTATTATTCCAACGAAGAGCAAACCACCACAAATAAAATTACAATTTTAAATAGTGAACCACCTAAAGTCTATACCTTCAAAATTATAAACGAATATCCTCACGATATAACTTCTTACACTCAAGGATTAGAGTTTTATAATGGTGAACTCTATGAAAGTACAGGGCAAAAAGGTCAATCTAAACTTAGAAAAGTAGATTATAAAACTGGAGAGGTTTTAAAGAATTTAGATTTATCTAATGATTTTTTTGGAGAAGGGTTAACAATTTTAAATAACAAGATTTATCAACTAACATGGCAAAACGGAACTGGTTTTATTTATGATGTTGATACTTTTGAAAGAACTGGAACTTTTAAATATGGTGTGAGTAAAGAAGGTTGGGGACTTTGCAACGATTCCCAAACCATTTACAAAAGTGATGGCACAGAAAATATCTGGACTTTAGATCCAGAAACCTTAACTGAAAAAGATAAAATACAAGCTTATACCAACAAAGGAAAAATTATAGGTTTAAATGAAATGGAATGGATAAATGGAAAAATTTATGCCAACAGATACCAAAAAAACGGTGTTGCCATAATAAACCCTCAAAATGGTGCTATTGAAGCTGTTATTGATTTTTCCTCTTTAAAGAACAAAGTAAAGCAACACGCTAAACTTGATGTGATAAATGGCATTGCTTACAATCCAGAAACCAAAACTATTTTTGTAACCGGTAAAAACTGGAACAAACTTTTTGAGGTTGAAATAGTTGAAAAATAGATTGTATGCAAGTCTACGAGAAATCAATAATTGTTTCTAATTCAGATTTAGATAACCTCAATCATGTAAACAATGTGCGTTATGTGCAATGGGTAAATGACATTGCTAAAGAACATTGGCAAAAAAATGCCTCCGAAGAGATAACACAAAACTATTTCTGGGTGATGTTGAACCATTTTATTGAATATAAATCGTCCGCATTATTAAATGATGTTATTAAACTTAAAACCTTTGTCATAAAATCTGAAGGAGTAACTTCAACCAGAGTTGTAGAAATGTATAATGAAAAAACCAAAAAACCCATTGTACGATCTGAAACCAATTGGTGTTTTATAAACAATCAAACTAAAAAACCAACCCGAATAACTCAAGAAGTCATTGACTTATTTAATTA
>DATGBV010000032.1:0-25121 GCA_035312485.1 Flavobacteriaceae bacterium
CTTCTATATAACTTATTTCCTCTACTGTGATTTCTTTACCATCAATTTTAAAACCTTCTTGAATTTTCTTTAAATCTTCGAACTTTAAATTCTTATCCAATTCTATATGGAATAATCTGGCAACACCTTTTTTAGAATGTGTGAATTTTTGAACAATGGTATCATCATTTGTAAATAGCAACAAACCTGTAGAGTTTCTACCTAATCTTCCAATGGGTTTAATTCGAGATGCTGTTGCATTTGCAACCAAATCCATAACGGTTCTTCCTTTACCTTCACTAGTTGTTGTGGCAAACCCTTTGGGTTTATTAAGTAGCACATATGCTTTCTTTTCAGGTGAAATCCGTCTGCCATCATATCGCACATCATCATCCAGCTTCACTTTGTAACCCATTTCTGTAACCACTTTCCCATTTACTGACACCAGGCCAATAGAAATATGTTCATCGGCTTCTCTACGCGAACAAATCCCTGAATTGGCAATGTATTTATTTAACCTTATCTCATCTGGGTTGGATGAAGGCTTTGGCAACACTTTCTTTTTAATAGGAGCATTCCCTCTTGCATAGCTTTTATTTTTGCTATGTCCTCTCTTACTTCCTTGATATCTGCTCATTGTTAATCTTTTTGCAAAGATATGTGATAATTAGTTTCCTAACTAATTAATGCAATTTTATTCAATATCAATGAAATATCTATTAATGGAATACTAGCAACACCTGCAACAATAATAAACTTTAAAATATTATGAAGAACCAAATATTGAGATTTTGTAGTGGAATGCCAAAGCATAATTTGAAAAACTACTAACAAGAGAATGCTTAAATAAAAGTAATAATTCATTCTACCAACCTGAAACTTAAAGATTAAAAGCGTAGCAGGAATAAGTGTGAGTATACAAAGAACTGTTAGCATTGTTTTAGAAACCTTTTCTCCATACACAACGGGAATGGTATGATAATTCTGTGCTAGGTCGCCTTTAATGTTTTCTAAATCTTTTGTTAATTCTCGCATTGAAATAATCAGAAACAAAAACATGGCATGAACAAAAATGACATGTTCAAAATTCTTATAATACACAAATATTGCAAAGAAAGGTGCAATAGTCAATATTGCCGAAGTTAAATTGCCTATAAAAGGTAATTTTTTCAACTTATGAGAATAGAACCAAATAGCAAAAATATAGAGGGAAAAGAATACAACTGCCCTAAAAGATACAGCACTTGCAAGAATTACGGCTATAAAGTTTAATACAAAATAGAATGAAAGCTTCGTGTTTTGGCTTACCAGCCTATCCAACATCGATTTTTGAGGTCTGTTGATTAAATCTTTTTCAGAATCATAAAAATTGTTGATGATGTAACCTCCAGCAATTGTTGCAGCAGATGCCATAACTAACATGAGTAAGTTCCAATCAAAAATAACCTCTCTTAAAGGTTTATCGTGTGCCAAAATATAAATTGAGGCTAAATATTGAGCAATAACAATGATTAAAATATTATAACCTCTCACAACAGAAATCATACTGAAAAACTTCAGCAATATGTGTTTTTGTCTTCGAGAAAGCATTATTTAGAGATTTTAGAAGTTATAAACAACTTCTAATTTGTGAGCAGAAAGAGATTGTTTTGCTTTTTCAATATCTTCGGTAAATCCTAAAATGTAACCTCCTCCTCCAGAGCCGCAAAGTTTTAGGTAATACTCATTAGTTTCGATTCCTTTTTTCCAAAGTTCGTGGAATTGTTTAGGAATCATAGGTTTAAAATGGTTAAGGACAACTTTAGATAATTGTTTGGTATTGGAAAAAAGCGATTTGATATCACCTTTTAAAAAATCTTCAACACAAGCATCTGTATGTTTTATAAACTGGTCTTTTAACATGCTTCTAAAACCTTCTTGCTTCATGTTTTCCATAAATATACTCACCATTGGAGCCGTTTCTCCAATGATACCACTATCCAATAAAAATACAGCACCTTTGCCATTGGTTTTTTGAGATGGGATGCCAGTGGCCTCAATATTATCTTTGGAGTTTATTAAAATAGGTAAACTTAAATAGCTATTTAATGGGTCTAATCCAGATGATTTTCCATGGAAAAAAGATTCCATTTCAGAGAAAATGGCTTTAAGTTTTAAGAGTTTGTCTCTGGTTAAATTCTCCAATACTGTAATTTTGTCTTGAGCATATTTATCATAAATTGCGGCAACCAAAGCACCACTACTTCCAACACCATAACCTTGAGGAATAGACGAATCAAAGTACATTCCTGCCTGAATATCTTGTTTAAGAGATTCAAAATCAAATGTTACCAAACTAGGGTCTATAGTCTCTAAAAAAGAAACAAAACGTTTTAAATTTTGGTTAGATTTTATAGAATACTGTGTTGGTTCATTTAAAACTTTTAAAGCACCATTGTAAAAATTGTAAGGAATAGAAAGACCTTTTGAATCTTTAATGATTCCATACTCTCCAAAGAGTAATATTTTTGAGTAAAAAAGAGGTCCTTTCATTTAATCTGTTTGACTTGGAGTTGTAAATTTACAATTGTTTTGCGCCAAAACCAATTCTGTCACAAATATAATGTCCGTTTTGACAATATGCAACTAATTCATTTTGAATAAACTCGAAAATTTTTTCGGCTTCAGATTCAGGATATAACACATGAACATTTGCTCCAGCATCCAATGTGAAACAAAGATGAAGACCTGTTTGCTGTCTGAACGTCCATATTTTATCTATAATTTCTAATGTGTTGGGTTTCATCAAAATAAAATATGGAAGGCTAGTCATCATCATGGCATGAAGTGTTAATGCTTCACTTTCAATTATCTCAATGAAAGCATCTAAATCTCCTTTTTTAAATACATTGATAAGCTTTGAAAGGTTATTATGTGCTTGCTTGAATCGTTCTTGAGCAAAAGGGTGACCATGCATTAAATTATGACCTAGACTACTGCTAACTTGTTTTTCACCTTTATCAACTAATAGAATTGTATCATGATAGTTTCTAAAATTATCATGAACTTGAAACGGATATTTCACTCCATATAAATCACTACTTCCATAAATCTTTTTATGATTTCCCCAAACTATTAAATCACCTTCAATGCTTCGGCATGCGCTACCAGAACCTAATCGTGCTAAAAATGATGCCTTTTGATTGAAAAATTCATTAGTCATTTCGGCTTCGTTAAATGACCTTTCAACACTCATTAAACATAATGCCAAAGCACTCATACCTGATGCAGACGACGCAATACCAGAACTATGTGGAAATGTGTTTGATGTTTCAATCTTAAAATGATAATCTTTTAAAAACGGTAAATAGGTCTCTGTGCGTTTGAAAAACGTATCTATTTTAGGTTTAAAATCGTCTTTTTGTTTTCCATCCAAAAAAACCTCAAAAGAAAAATGTTCATCAGATTGTTTTCTTGAAAAACTCAACATTGTAGTCGTTCTGCATGTATCTAGCGTAAAACTTATGGATGGGTTTTCTGGTATTTGATTTTTCTTTTTTCCCCAATACTTTACTAAAGCAATATTACTAGGAGATGACCATGTAAAACTTCCTTTGTCTAAAGTATTTTTGAATGATTTAGGAATAAAATCTTGTTCTGTCATTTATGATTATTCTGATGACAAAGATAACAACTTTACCATTGTATTGTAGTTTCTTGCAGTTGCAAAAGTTTTAAGCTTTCGCTCAAAAAAATTCATATTAAATTTGGCTTGCCCATAACCTTTAGCACAGAAAAAATAAATACAATTATTTATAATTTTATATTCCTCGCCTTCGTAGATTTTTTCTGATGCAATTTTTACCAACTCATCATTTGGAGTATCGTGCAACATCATAAAATAACTTGCTTTCTTTTTCTCTTCAGAAAAAGGCGAATCATCAAAAATACGTTGCAGTTCTTGCCTTGTCTTTACCAAAACAGAGACCTCAAATTCGAAATAATCTAAAATTGCATTTTGAATTATGTTTTCAACGTTTTGAATATTCTTTTCTGAAGATTGTAATATAACATTCCCACTTTGAATATAAGTTTGTACATTTTGAAATCCAGATTTTGAGAGCAATGTTCTCAATTCAGCCATAGGAACTTTTTTATGACCTCCAACATTAATGCCTTTTAAAAGTACTATATATGTTTTCATTTTTGAATTTTTTTTCTATGAATGAAGTTTAATTTTTATGGGTTAAAACCCAAATCCAAGAGCAAATGAAAGCCTCAATCCGTCATCACTATTAAAAGCACTAATATTGCATGCAAGGACATCTAAAGCATTGAAAAAAACTCCACCACCAAAAGAAGTATTCATTACACTTGAATTAAAACTTGGGTCAGAAAGAAAATTGTCATCTATCCAAACCCTACCATAATCAAAACCTCCATAAACACCTATAACTAATGGAATAATTGATGTTCTTGCTTTATGTAAACTCAATCTTAAATCTGTACTTTGATAAAAAGAACTTTTTCCCGTAAATCGTTGGTTTCTGTAGCCTCTAAGTCCATCATTCCCACCTATACTTGCACCTTGATAAAATTCGAATTCGTCTCCAAAATTAAAGTGCCCTTTTAGTTTTGTAGCAAGTACTAGTTTCCCTTTTGAATCTAATTTATAATTGAAACTCATTGAAGGAATGATATAACCAAAACCATTGGACTCCTTTAAGTTAGATTTATAACCTAAAGTAAGGTTAACTCCCATACCCAATGTTGGGAAACCCTTATAATCTTTGTTCTCAAAACTGTATGACGCCTCTGTTCCTATAAAATTGTTATGGCTTTCTTCACTGTTAGCAACATAAAAAGTGTTGATGTACCTATTTTCTGTTTCTTCAACTTCTATAGATTCATAAATGAAACCAAGTTTGAATTGTCCTCCTAATTGACCTCTCCAAACTAAAGATGGTGAAAGGCTTATTGTACTTAACTTTACTCTGTTATAGTCCTTATCAACATCAATACCGTCGTTTTCATCTGCTTCATAATTAGGTGTGCTATTGCCATATCCAAAGAAATTTATACTATAGTTTGGGCTGGTAAATACTGATGCTAACATAAAGTTCCAATTTTGAAAAATGTGAGCAAATTCACCTGAATATTTTAAATCAAAACCATTAGTTGCAAAATAATAATGACCGGAAAAAACATGTTGTGACGTAAATGGGTTTTGATTAAACTTATATGTTGTAAGTCTATCTAAAAAGCCAACTTTCAAACCATCGTCAGGGTTCATGCCTAGAATAGGTATTACTTCATTGGAACTGTTTTTTAACTTTTTATAATCGTATACATTTATATCATAGTCATCAGTAAGTCTTTTTTTTCCGTTATTGTTCTCAAATTCACTTTTTTTGGATTTATAATCGTAAACAATGACTTTTTTTCCATTCTCTATTTCGTACTTATCTTTATTTTGACCTCCTATAATTCTTAATTTTATCAGATTATTTCCACTTCCCGATACTTTAAAAACATCATCATCATCTAAACCATAAATCCATATTTCTTTGGTCTCATTTGCATTATAGATTCTTGTATAAAACTGTTCTCCTTTTTCTCCTTTCTTAATTCTATAACCTTCAACTTTTGTGTGACCATTAGGCTGTCTAACAATTTCAAACAAATCATCTTTATCTGTTCCTAATATTACCGCATATTCATTAAGGTGTGCATAATACAAATCTGAAATTTTCTGTAAATTTTCGATTCTTCCTTTCAATTTATTCCTAATATCTAAAATTGTTTGGTCCTGAACTTCTGGTGGAAAATCTTTAAAAGCTTCATTAATTATTTCATCGCTTAAGTTATTCATTATCGTGTTTACTTGTTCATTCCAAACAGATTTATCAGATTTTGTAATTAAAGTCATGTCTAAAGGATAAGGTTCAAGATTGAACCATTTTGGACTTTTAAGCTCTTCATCATAAGACTGCATTAGTCGTAGTGCAGGAATTAATTTAGTTAGGAAACCTGAAATAAATCCATCAGCCATTATTGAAAAGGCCTGGTCTCTATCTCGAGGTACTGGTCTATAAATAGTTTTACCATCTTCTTTGAAAACAGCCCAACGCCACTGGTCTTCATGTCTGTCCCAATCTCCAATAACCATATCAAACAGCCGTGCTCTTATATAAGTAGGTTCATCGATTAAATGGTTTTCATTTTTACGAATTTTATAGAGCATATCATCAGTACTAATAATTTCATTTGCAAATCCAAAACTAGCATTATCACCATGACCATCTGCAGCACGCTCTTCTATCATATAAAGTGCGTCTCCAAATTCATCATTAAATTTACCCAATGCAGGCTGTTTTGGCACATAGTATAATACAGGATTTGCATAATAAATATTTATTGGTTCAGAAAGTTTTGCAATTACAAAAGGTGCGTAAGGGTGTGACCCTGCAAAAAAATCGAGCAAAAGATTTTCTGTGAATGTGTCATTAAAATCACTACTTACATACTGGTCTTTAAACACAACAGCTTGAATATATTGTACAGCACTTTTCCGTAAGGCTCTTAAAACATACTCCTTTCCGTCTTTGGTTTCCATTCTTAAGGATTTTGATTGATGACCTCCTCCTTTTCTAATAGGTGTTAGGCCTCCTAAAAGTGTATCTAAACTTACGGTTTGAGCTATTATATTTTGTCCATAGTATTTTCTATACCTTTTTCCCCATAGTGTTGTGTAGAAATCACTTTTGCCAACCTCTTCTTTGGTATAAATTGAAGCAGATACCTCTTGTGGAAATGATGTGCTAAAATTAGAAAATTCAAATTGACTATCTGGTTTTAAAACTGATGATTGGAAAACTATAGCTCCATCAGTTCCAGAATAAAAACGAATATAAGATGAACCGTCTTTAAAAATATCTAGCTTTGCATATCCTGGATGTCCGTAACTAAATATGCCTCCTTCAACATTTCTTGTTGGATTGACTTTAGACCCAGAACCACTTATAACCTGTTGTAAATTATCCTTTAAAATATATTGTAAACTATGCTCGTGTCCTGATGCGAAAACCACTTTATCATTCTCTTGAGCCAGAGTAGATATACGCTTTCTAAATTCAATATATCTTTTATTTTGCAAATCTGCTGGAGAAATACCACTAGTTTTTCTAACTATATTTTTTATACTACCAAGAACTGGCAAAGGTGTTAAATGAGATTTAAAATCATACTGACCACCATGAGGTCCATTGGAATACATAGGATGATGAACAGCTACTATGGTTGTTTTTCCTCTCGCTTTTTTTATTTCGCTTTCAAACTCATCAAAAAAAGCTTCACGTGTTCTAATTTCACAATCATCATTAATATTTGGATGATGATCCCAATTGGTTAAATACCATTCAGAATCTAATATAATCAACACAATTTCATCGCTAATGTTTATACGCTCTATTGGGCAACCATCTTCAGGTAAAAATGTATTCTTACCCAATAAATCTTCAATAAATTTTTCTTGTCTTTTTAAGCCCTTTAAGCCATCTGAATACCAATCATGGTTGCCAGGGATAAAAATGGTTCTGCCTTTAAAATTCTTTGTAATCTGTGCTTGTACATTTAATTGGTGCTCTGCTAATTCTCTATTTTCACCATCTTTCTTCGGCATGCCATTTGGGTAAATATTATCACCTAAAAAAAGTAATGTGCTCTTTTTAGATGCATATTTCAAATCCTGTTTTAGAATTTTAAGTGCTGGTGATTGCTCGCCTAAAGGTGAATTTCCAGCATCGCCAACTAAATAGAATGTATGTTCTATTGTTTTATTATCAGGGAATTTTTCTTGAACTTTACTGGCGTATTGTGGCTTGTAGGTAGCACATCCAACATGAGATATTAACACAAACGCTAATAAAATGTTTTTGTAAAATCCCATAATAAATAATTAACTATTTTAGTAAAAATAATCAATGAATGGATAATTTACTTGCAGAAGTTGAAATATTTGTGTCCAATCTTTTGGCAAATAAACTTTCTCACGTTTATGTGTATCATAATTTAGGTCATACAAGAAGAGTTGTTAAGAGTGTTAACGAAATTATTGAAGGAGAGAATATTACTGGAATTGATGCTGAAAATTTGATTTTAGCTGCTTGGTTTCATGATACTGGTTTTGTTGATGGCTGTGAAAACCATGAGGAAAAAAGTGTTGAGATTGCTAAATCTTTTTTTCTAGAAAAAGGGTTAGATGAGAAAAGAATTGAGAATATTTCTAATTTGATTTTGGCAACAAAAATGGATTATGAGCCGAAAACTTTATTAGAGAAAGTTATTTGTGATTCCGATTATGGACATTTTAAAGATAAGGAGTTTATTCAAATTAGTGAGTTATTAAGAAATGAATGGAAACTAACAGATAACAAGTCATTTACAGATGTTGAATGGACAGAAGAGAATATTTCATTTTTAACCAAAAAACATAACTTCCACACAAATTTTGCATTAAACAATTGGCAAACAGGTAAGGATATAAATCTTGCTTCACTTTTTAAGAGTTTGAACAAACAGAAACAGGCTGAAATTAAAGAAAAAGCAAAAAAAGAGGGATTAGCACTTAAAAAAAAGAAAGCTAAAATTCCTGAACGTGGTATAGAAACCATGTTTAGGGTTACTTTGAGGAATCATATAGATTTAAGTGATATTGCTGATACTAAAGCAAATATTTTGTTATCAGTAAATGCTATAATATTATCTTTAGTATTATCAAATTTAATTTCTAAATTAGATAACAATGCATATTTAATTTGGCCAACAATTATTTTTGTTACGTTTACTGTTGTCTCTATGATTTTATCTGTTTTAGCCACTAGACCAAATGTAACAAGTGGACAGTTTACCAAGGAAGATGTAGAAAATAAAAAAGTAAACCTCTTGTTTTTTGGTAATTTCCATAAGATGAAATTGGATGACTTTCAATGGGCAATGAACGAACTTATGAAAGATAAAGATTACCTTTACAATTCATTAATTAAAGACCTTTATTTTTTAGGAAAAGTACTTGATAGAAAATACAAAATTTTGAGAATAACCTATACCATTTTCATAATAGGTATTTTGGTAAGTGTTTCAGCATTTGCTATTGCTTTTCAATATATTGATAATTAAGCTTTTATTTCTTTCATTAAATCATCATAAGTATAGAAATCTTTGTCGTTTTCATTTTTATTATAAAGAATACTAACTCTAATGGCTTTTAACCCAGTAACAGCTTGAAGATCTTGTATTTCTAAAACCTCAACATCATTCCCTAAATAGTGTTTTGATTGTAAAAATTTAATGTATCTTAAATATTCTGCCTCATCTCCTTTTTGAGAATATACAATGGTAATTTTTCCTTTTTTGGTAATTCTTTCTTTTGTGCCTTTAATAAAAGCCTTATCTACTCTCTTTTTTACAATCTCATATCTGGCATTATATGTTCCATCCACATCAAATTGCTTTTCATCCATTCTAAAACTTATGGCTAATGGTGTTCCAAAAACAAGTATCATTGATGTAGCGTCCAAGCTTATTGGAAGTTCTTTCTGATGCTGATAATATTCATTTTCCATTTCACACATCACTTGCAATTGCCATAGTCTTAAATTATAAAGGTAAATTTTATTAAAAGAGTCTTCTTTGGTAATAGACTGGCCTATATACATATTGTGCTCAACACCATCTGTTTTAAACCGTTCAAAAAAATGAGGATACATGTTTTGGGCTTCAACTTGCTTGCTATCCAAAATTGTACTCATCTTTTCATTAATTAATGAAATGGTATCATCATACTGTTTTCTATGCTTATATATTACATTCAATTTATTGTCAATACTATCCAAGTATGATTCTATTTGAGATGTTAATACTTTCTCCTTAAGTAAATGATAAAATAGCGGTGTTATTTCTTTTCTAAAAAACGATGTTATTTGTTGTTCGCTATCTACTTGAAAATGAGTTTTTAAATCTTCTAAAAAAGCATCTATCTGAAAAATTAACTCTTCATAAATGGGTAAATAATTACTTTTTAATACTTCATCAATTATATCTTTTGTTTCATTAAGCTGCAACTTAAGGTCTCTAATCGTTGCTTTATTTCTTGCTTCTGATGAACCCTTTATATCTATTTGTCCATAAAGTGGATAAACATCTTCAAAAGTTATCTTCTTAAAAGAAACTTCATTTCCTTTGGCATGTTCTCTAATAAAATTGCCAGCTTCTTCTCTAAACCTCCAATGCACACTTGGATGAATAGAGGTGCATTCTTGTTGAATTATTGCTTCTATTAAGTTTTCTCTTTCCGCTTTAGAGCGCTCAACAGCGCTTAAAATAAAAGGTATTACATCTGTAAGCTTATTGGCATTTATACTATTTAAAGCTTTCGGCTTATACGAAACAAGCTCCAAAATACCAAGTAGTTCATTTTGGTTAGCAATAGGAGCAAGTATCACACTTTTTATGCCTTGTTCTTTAAAAGAATTTATTTGTGGTGCTTTTCCTTTAGACATTTCATAGGCATTATCTACATCAGAAACTGTAAAGTACTTTTTATCATTAATTAAATGATTATAAGACCCGTTACAAAGTGAATCTTTACATGACTTATAATCTTCATTATTTAATAAAAAGCTTTGCATTCCTTTGCCGTAAACACGTATGAAAGTATTGTCTTCTTTGTCGAAAAGAGAAAATCCTACTTCTAAATCTTTAATATTTAAAAAGGATCTAAAAATATCATTAAAACCAGTCATAGTTTTTTCATGATGAAGTCGTCCTTCAGAAATCAAACTGGATTTAATGTTGGAAATAGACTGGTCGTCTGTAACATCAAACATATTAGAAATAACAAACCCTTTAAAAATGTAACTTTGAGGTGGAAATTTTTCTTTCCAAAGTTTTAAGTCGTCATAATTGTCAAGTAACTCATCAACATCTTCTTGGGTAATATTTTTTGCTTTTTCTGTACGAATAATTTCTACAAAATCTGCATTATATAAAATTTTATAATATCTTATAATACCTTCTGCGTCTGGGATTTCGTAAAAAAAAGGTCTTCTTAAATTTAAATTATGACCATAACAAAATTTTAGAATAATAGTACATGCAATAATATAGGTGTCGTCTTCTGGCATATTTTTGATCTTAAGTTCAAAATTATTTCCAGCTGTATTAATTATTTTTTTAAATCGCTCCGAAAGATTGAAAATGGTATTTTGGAAAGGTACAGATGCAGCTTTAATTTCATTATGAGTTAAAACATCACTGAATAAATCTTGTAAAATGTATTTTATTTCGTTTTCGTACTTTCTTAATAAAGAAAAATCTGTAAAACCCTCTCTTAACTCTGGAAAAGGTTCTTGAATACCCAATATTCCTTTAGCTTTTTCTGATATTAATTCGTCATCACTTCTTGCTAACCCTTCATATTGCTGTAACAACTTGTTAAAGCTAATTTTTACGAGCATCGGAGATTCCATAAGACCTTCAGGTTTCATAACTATTCCTTTTTGGATATTATAAAATTAACTAATAATATCTATTTAGACGTAAAACTTTCTCATTTGTAACAAAATAAGATATTCATAATTTTATAGATAAAACATTAAGAATATCATAATTTTAGGTATCTTTAATTTAATATTAACTAACAAAACTAATATTATGTTTTCAAAAACTAATTTAATTTCGACACTACTAGGTGCGATTTGGCTCTATTTTGGTGGTTACTTTCTTTGGGAAGTTGTAGGATCTTCTTTATTTTCTTCTAGTCAGGAAAATAACCCAGAACATCTACATTTAATTATTGCATGTTTAATTTCGGCTTTTGCTTTTTCTACAATTTATTCTAAACTGGCTGGCTCAAATAGCACATCACAAGGTGCCCAATTTGGTCTTTGGGTTGGTATACTGATTGGGTTTGGTGAACGATGGTTTGATTTGGCATTTAGTATGATGAATTTAAATGACACTATAGTAAATGGTGTATTAAACCTTGTTGTTTTTGTGGTTCTAGGAATTGTAGTAAGCTTGGTTTCTGGAAAGTTTGCATCAGCACCAGCTTAATAAACAAATAAATCTTAACTGAATAAAAAAGCTTCAACCTGGTTGAAGCTTTTTTGGTAATTAATCTATCACTATTTTGAATTCCCAAGGTTGTAACGTTACAACTTCGTCTTCTTTAAATTCTAATTTTTCTCCTGTTAAGTAATCTAAATACTTCCCGTAAAGTAAATTTGTTTCTGTTTGCTCTTCATCTGAAAAATTACCAACAAAGGTTATTTTTGCTCCGTCTTTCCCCCTATTTAATTTGAGTATTTTACTATTGTTGGTTTTGATAATGGTTAAAGATGCTGCATTTTTTCCACCGTTTAAAGCTTTGTTCTCATTCTTTAGTTTACCCAATTTTTCAAGTAAAGGCCACATGATTCCTTTTTCTTTTGGAATAGAATCCTTTTCAAAAAATTTAAGCCTATGATTTAAATCATATTCCTGTCCAGAGTAAATAAGTGGCATACCTTTTACCATATAACTAAATGCGGTCATTATTTGAGATGCATCACCCAATCGCTCACTTACAGTACCTGCCCAAGAGTTTTCATCATGGTTGGTTACAAAATTCATGATTATATCATCACTTTCATAAGTAGAATTGTTATATGCATTCAGTGCAGCAAAATCTTTCAATGCCTTTGTGCCTTTTTTAATGTCGTTCATTAAGTGATGCTGTTTCCAGCCATATTCCATTTCAAACAAATTTGTGCCTTTCATAAACTTTGGATCCTCATTTTCGGCAAGCATAAAAACAGCTCTTTTTGCTCTAATTTGAGCAATGGCTTTTTTCCAAAAAGAAACTGGTGTTGGTTCTATATGATCACAACGAAAACCATCTACCTGTTCTTCTTCTACCCAATATAACATGTCTTTTATCATTTCGTTTTGCATGTCTATATTGGTATAATCAAGCTGTGCTACATCTCCCCAACCTTTTGATGTACCGTCATCGTTTAAAGGATCTGTAATTTCTCCTTTGTCATTTTTTACATAGAATTCTGGATGCTCTTTCAGCCAAACATGATCCCAACCTGTATGGTTTGGCACCCAATCTAAAATGACATAAATATCATTGGCGTGAGCAGTTTTTATTAACTCTCTAAAATCATCAATAGTACCAAATTCTGGATTTACTTTTGTATAATCTGAAACAGCATAGTAGCTTCCAAGCATTTTAGCACGTTTTGCCTCGTCTTCAATCAAACTGGCAAAATCGCCTCCAGTGGCTTTTCGTTTGGTCTCACTAATTGGATTTATTGGCATCAACCAAATTATTTTTACTCCTAATTGTTTCAACTGCGGAATATCTTTGGTAAACGCATCAAAAGTTCCTTCTGTTGAATATTGCCGAATATTAGCCTCGTATATAACTGCAGTTTCTAAAATTTCATCTGAAATTGGAGCAATATCACTACTAGATTGTATAACCTTTTCAACAGGTGCTTTATTCTCTTTTTTGCAGGAAATAAATACTATTCCTAGTAAAATAATTATTACTATTCTTTTCATATTTAAATTTTTGTTGTCAATATTATTGCTCCTCTTTGTTTTAATTCTATACTTTCTTTCCAAATAAAACTTTCTTCGGAAATTATATTTTTTAAAGTTTTTCCTTGTAACCCAAGCTCTTCAAACCTTTTCAAATCCATAGTTACAGGGTTTTCATTTTTGTTTAATATCAACACCACAATTTCATTTTCTAACATTCTAAATAAAAAATAGGTGTTCTTTTCTGGTGCAAAATGAACCGTTCTACCTTCATGAATTGCTTTACTATTTTTTCTATAATTGAGAATTTCTTTTAGGTATGATTGCATGTTACTTTGCTCGTATGTCAAACCTTCACCAGTAAATGCATTAACTTCATCATCTTGCCAACCTCCTGGAAAATCGCCACGCAACAAACCATGATCTCCAGGTTTTTCAAAATCGTTCATTAAGATTTCGGTACCATAATATATTTGTGGAATTCTAGGTAAAGTCAATATGGTTGCTAAAGCCATTTTAGTATTTGGAATATCGCCTTGTAACTGTGTAAAAATTCGACTCATATCATGATTGTCTGGAAATATCAAAATATCTTTAGGACTTGTATAAGCAAAGTCATTTGCTAATCCATCATAAATTTTATTTAATCCGTTACTCCATGATTCTTTTTCATTTAACGCTTGAATAATAATAGATTGCATAGCAAAATCCATTGGAGATTTGAGATTGGAATCGTAACCGTCTGTATTCTCATGACCGTCTTGCCAATATGCAATCAATAACGGATTTGTAGACCATTCTTCCCCAACAATATTGAAGTTTGGATACTCGTTCATAATAGCTCCAGCCCAATCGCTTAAGAAAGATTTATCAGGATAAGGATATGTGTCTTGACGAATACCACCAAGTTGTGCAGTTTCAATCCACCAAATACTATTTTGAATTAGATATTTTGCCATAAAAGGATTGCGTTGGTTTAAGTCTGGCATGGACCTTACAAACCATCCTTCAACCATTTCTTTTGTATCTATTTTAGATGCATATCTGTCTTGGTTTACAGTACGTTTATGGTTGGAGTTTTTTAAAGGTTCATTGTTTTCAAATTTTGTCTGTTGATTCACCCAATCTTTAAAAGGGAGATCTTTCATCCACCAGTGCTCTGAACCACAATGGTTAACCACCTGATCCATGATAAGTTTAATGTCTTTTTCTCTGCCTTTTGTAGAAAGCTCGATATATTCTTCCAATGTTCCGAAACGTGGATCTATTTGATAAAAATCGGTCATAGCATAACCATGGTATGAGGCTCGTGGCATATCATTGGTTAACAATGGGCAAGGCCAGATTGCCGTAAAGCCCATCTCATCTATATAATCTAAATGGTTAGTGATACCTTCAATATCACCACCATGTCGAGCATAATCTTCTTCTCGGTTTATAGTCTTTTCCTTTAAGTTTTCAAAAGTGTCATTGTCTGGATTTGCATTGGCAAAGCGGTCTGGAGTTATGAGATAAATAACATCACTACTATTAAAACCTACATATTTTTCAGCAGGTTTTAATCGTTCTTTAAGCTCATAAGTATGAGTTTTGGTGTTTTCATTATCATCTTTAAAAACAATATCGAACTTTCCAGCTTTTGCAGTTTCTGAAATAACTAAATCAATAAAAAGATAGTTAGGGCTATCTGCTTTATGAACTTTTTCTATACTTACACCAGAATAAGAAATCTCTGGTGAAAAATTGCCGATGTTCTCCTCATGTACTAAAAGTTGAAGCGAATTATCTTTCATCCCAATCCACCAATTTGGCGGTTCAACTCTCGTTAAATACGTGTTTGAAACTTGAACTTCTTGAACAATATCATTATCTGCATTTTCTTCTTGCTGTTTACAGGCTATAAGTACCGAAACAGACATTAACACTAAAACAATTTTTTTCATTTTTTAAACTTTAACAGGGTTATTTGGTGTTATATTAACTTGCTTGCCTTTTACCAAGATTTGTAAATCTTGAGTTCCGTTGAGTTCAAATTTTGTTTCCTTTTGGTTAATTACAACTTTTAAGATTTGGTTTCTAAAATTTATTTTAAACGAATAGCCATTCCATAAATCAGGAATTTTAGGATTAAAGGACAATGTTCCGTTTTTAATTCTCATACCTCCAAAGCCTTCAACTACACTCATCCAAGTTCCCGCCATAGACGTAATGTGTAAGCCTTCATGTACCTCTTTGTTATAATCGTCAAGGTCTAGTCTGGAAGTCCTTAAATAAAACTCATAAGCTTGTTCCATTCTATCTAATTTAGCTGCTTGAATGCTATGAACACATGGAGACAAAGAGCTTTCATGAACCGTGAAAGGTTCGTAAAAATCAAAATGACGTTCTAATTCTTGTGTGGTAAAATGGTCTTCGAAAAAGTAAAGCCCTTGCAGTGTATCAGCCTGTTTTATATAAGGTGAACGTAAAATTCTGTCCCAAGACCATTTTTGGTTGATTGGTCTCTGGTCTTTTGGTAAATCTGAAACTGTAATTAATTCTTTATCTAAAAACCCATCTTGCTGAAGGTAGATATTTCTCTCTTCATCAAAAGGAAAATACATATTTTCAGCAACTTCTTTCCATCGATCTAATTCATCTTCAGATATTCCTGTTTTACTTACAATACGCTTATAATCTCCTGTATAATCCTTTTCAATTTTAACAATATTTTCTAACGCATAGTCTATACACCATTTTGCTATATAATTAGTATAAAAATTATTATTAACATTATTCTCGTATTCATTTGGTCCAGTTACACCTAGAATGACATACTTGTTTTTAGCTTTAGAGAAGGTAGCTCTTTGCTGCCAAAAACGTGCAATACCAATAAGTACTTCCTGCCCTTTTTCTACAATGTAGCTATAGTCATTTGTAAAGCGATAATAATTGTAAATAGCAAAAGCTATGGCTCCATTACGATGGATTTCTTCGAAGGTAATTTCCCATTCGTTATGACATTCTTCGCCATTCATAGTTACCATTGGATATAGAGCTGCTCCATTTTTGAATCCTAATTTTTGAGCATTTTCAATAGCTTTTTCTAAATGTTTAAAACGATATTCCAATAAACTTCTAGCTACATTTTGGTCTTTGGTAGCCATATAAAACGGAATACAATATGCTTCAGTATCCCAATAGGTGCTTCCTCCATATTTTTCTCCTGTAAAACCTTTGGGTCCAATATTTAAGGTTGAATCTTTACCTAAATATGTCTGATTTAAATGAAAAATATTAAACCTAATACCTTGTTGTGCTTTCATGTCTCCATCAATAGTAATATCAGCCATCTCCCAAATACTTGCCCAAGCGCTTTTTTGCATTTTCAATAAACCATCAAAACCTAAAGAAGTTGCTTTAGACAATACATTTTTTGCTGCTTCAGTTAACTGGTCTTTGTCGTGATTTCTATCAACCAAATAACCACCAAATTTTTGAATAGCGAATGTATCACCTTTTTTTACTGAAGCTGAATACTGAAAAGCTATTTTGGTTTCATTTTTAAAAATTTCTGGAGATAAATTAACTTCAGTATCATTAATAAAGCATTGTGATTGCATATAGGTACATGTATGAAAAAGTGTTTTCATTGTATGCGCTTCTATAAATGCCTGGCTATCGTTATGGGTAACATTTGTAGTGTTCCAAAATTTGTCGTCCCAGTTGGTGTCTTCGTTTGTGATACCTGAATCTAAATAAGGCTCAAAGCAGATATCAGCATCAGAATTCAATAATTGAATGGAATACTCAATTGCTCCTACTTCATCCAATTCAAGATTTAAAAATCTTTTGGTTTGAACACTAATTTCTATATTATTTTGAAGAGTTGCAGTAAAAGTACGGGACAACCATCCTTCCTTCATATTCAATTCTCTTCGAAATTTTTCAACTTTTTTACAAGCATTTAAATCCAGTTGCTCTCCATTAATTGTTATATTAATTCCAATCCAGTTGGGAGCATTAATTACTTTTGCAAAATATTCTGGGTAACCATTTTTCCACCAGCCAACTTTGGTTTTGTCTGGATAATATACTCCTGCTATGTAACTACCTTGAAAAGTTGGTCCTGAATAATATTCTTCAAAATTAGCACGTTGTCCCATAGCTCCATTACCAATACTAAATAAGCTTTCAGAAGATTTTACTCGACTTATATCGAATCCTTCTTCAATAATTGACCAATTATCTGGTTTAATATAATCTTGGTTCATGTTTTTATTCTTTATTTATCAATTCATTAATGAAATCTGTTGAGATTTGTGTAAAGTCATCAAACACATAATCTGCTCTATTCAATATATTTTTATCTCCAATACCAATGGTAGTCATTTTAGCAGAGTTGGCTGCTTGAATACCAGCTTGAGAATCCTCAAAGACCATACAATCTTGAGGTTTTACCTGAATTAATTCGGACGCTTTAAGAAAAACTTCTGGATCTGGTTTAGCCTTTGTAACACTATTTCCATCAACAATAGCATCAAATAAATCAAGTAATTCAACACGGTCTAAAATATTTTTTGCGTTTTTACTCGCTGACCCTAAAGCAATTGGAAACCCTTGCTTTTTCAACGTTGCTATAAAATCATACACGCCAGGCAACACATCCATTTTAGTCATTTTATTTACATGATTGAGATAATCTTCATTCTTTTCAGAGGTTAAATCATCAAACCTTTTTTTGGGAATTGAAATATTGGCCCAATCTAAAATTTTCTGGAGTGATCCAATGCGACTAACACCCTTTAGTTTTTCGTTTAATTCTATTGTAAGTTCAAAATCTAATTCTTTGGCCGTGGTTTTCCATGCTTGATAATGAAAATGGGCAGTATCTACTATAACACCATCGAGGTCAAATATGAATCCTTTTTTAATCATTTATTTCTATTGTTACTTTGTCACTTACTCTTAATGTTAATATTCCTGAAAGTATCATTGAAATACCTCCTACAAATAATGCGTAAACCGGTTGATTGTCAAAAAATTTAGAAACTAAAAACCCTAATATAGATGCTGCTACTAATTGAGGTATAACTATGAAAAAATTGAAAACTCCCATATAATATCCCATTTTGGAAGCCGGAAGAGCACCTGATAACATAGCATAAGGCACTGACAAGATACTTGCCCAAGCAATACCTACACCTATCATTGGTAACCATTCAAGATTTAATGATGTTGGGTTACTTATAAAATAAATTGACATAAGCCCTAAACCTCCTGCAACCAAGGCAAGAAAATGTGTAAACTTTCTGCTTGTTCTCTTTGCTAAAAGTGGTAATAAAAAAGCAACCGCTGCTGCAATAATATTATAATTTGCAAACATCTCGCCTACTTGATTTGCACCTTGGTTGTACAAATCTGAAGTGGTGTCTGTTGTTCCATAAATATATTCAGTTACTGCTGGCGTCATATAGATCCACATAGAGAACAGTGCAAACCAAGAAAAGAATTGTACCCATGCCAATTGCTTCATCACTTTAGGCATCGTTTGAAAATCGTTCATTATCGTAACAAAACCATTTTTGTAATTGTTGTTTTTTTGCATGAAGCCTGAAATAACCATAGCAATTCCTCCAAAGCTCAATAAACCCAAGGTTAATACATAAAGGTCCTTCTTTAAGTTATAGTTGTAAATGAAATAAGATGAAATAAGCCCTATGACCAAAACGATTAAACCATTTTTCAAATGTGATTTACCATTATTCCTATACCAGCCATCCAATCGTTCTTCTTTTACAAAATCTCCTTCTTTTTCTTTTTCAAATACCTTCATTTCTTCTGGACTGTATTCTTTAGATCTGATTACTGTCCATAATACAGCAACAAGAAAAACAAAACCACCTATGTAAAATGAATATTTGACTGAATTGGGAATAATCCCTTCGGGAGCTGTATTAGCGACTCCAAAATAGGTTAAAATTAAGGGTAACTTTGAAGCTACATAAGCCCCTATGCCAATAAAAAAGCTCTGCATAGCAAACCCTTTTGTTCTCTGTGAATTTGGTAAATTATCGCCTACAAAAGCTCTAAATGGTTCCATAGACACATTTATTGATGCATCCATAATCCACAACATACCTGCTGCAAACCAAAGTGCTGGTGAATTTGGCATTACAAATAGTGCAAGTGAAGCTAAAATAGCTCCAACTAAAAAATAAGGCCGCCGTCGTCCTAGTTTTGGATGCCATGTTCTGTCACTAAAATAACCAATAATAGGCTGAATTATTAATCCTGTAAGTGGAGCGGCAACCCAAAGAATGGGAATATCTTCAATTTCGGCTCCGAGAGTTTGAAAAATCCGACTTACATTTGCATTTTGTAGGGCAAAACCCATTTGAATTCCCAGAAACCCGAAACTCATGTTCCAAATTTCCCAAAACCCCAGTGTACGCTTTTTCATCATAGTATGTTTAAGTTAATACCGTTGATAAGCGCTAAAGACTTACCAAAACTTATGTGAGAAGTGAAAATATAAGTTTTGTTAAGGTAGTAAAGATATAAAAGATTTTAAATATTCAAAGTTAAAAGTTTATGTTGTTGATTCTCTTTCAATTAATTCGGTCTCAATTATAACGGTTTGATAGTGTTCTTCTTCCTCTTCTCCATGCTCCTCATTTTCTATGTCTACCTCTAATCTATTTATTAATAAATCGGCAGCTTTTTCTCCCATTTCTTGGGCATGTTGACTCACTGTTGTTAAGCTAGGAATTGCATGTTTTGATAGAACACCATCAGTAAAACCAATTATTTGAATATCGTCTGGAATCTTTATATCAAACTTTCTAGCAACTTTCATAGCAGTAATCGCGTATAATTCGTTTACTGCAAATACAGCATCCAAATTTTTATTTTGTTTAAACAATTGTTCAATGTCTTTCTCTAATACCTCCAGAAGATCCTCATCAACAAGTTTATCGTCTATTTTTAAAATCAAACTTGCTTTTGCTGGTATTTTATGTTCTTCCAATGCGTTTAAATAACCTTGTGTTCGTAGTTTTCCAACACTAACATAGTCTTTTGTAGTAATTATAGCAATGTTTTTACAGCCATTTTCAATAAGTTTATTGACTGCCCTTTTAGACCCTTGTACATCATCAACAATAACTTTATCACAGTTCACTTCGTTGACAACACGGTCAAACATCACTATAGGCATTCCCTGATTTATAGTTTCATGAAAATGATGGTAGTCTTGTTGTAAGAGTGTTTCCTTTGATATTGAAAGAATAAAACCATCTATGCTTCCATTAGCCAACATTTCCATATTAATTACCTCCTTATCAAACGATTCGTTAGACAAACCTACAATTACATTATAGCCTCTTTTATTAGCAATTAATTCAATGCCTCTAATAACATTTGAAAAAAAATGATGTACAATCTCTGGAATAATAATGCCAATAGTTCTTGTTTTTCTGTTTTTCAAGCTCAATGCAATATTATTTGGCTTGTAATTATATAATTTCGCAAATGCCTGAACTTTCTCACGTGTATCTTCACTTATTTCCTTACTATTTCTTAAAGATTTGGAAACCGTTGAAATAGAAACATCCAGCTCTTTGGCAATCTGTTTTAAGGTTACTTTTCTTTTCATCAAAACACATTTATGATAATAAATATACTACAATATTAGCAATATGGTAATTTGTTGTGTTTTTAATTAATATTCCTTAAATTAAAAAAAGTTTTCAACACGAAAACGTTTTCGTAGCAGTAATAATGCAGCCTGATTAAAAATTAACATAAATTTTACATAGTTTTAGCATGAGAAGTGAAAATATAACAAACTTATTAAGACACTAATTTAAAAGTATTGTATGAAAACATTATTTAAAAGCTTACTGATTTCAATACTGTTTGTTCCAATAATTGCATTTGGGCAAACCACTGTAAATGGAACAGTAACAGAGCAATCATCATCTTTACCTCTTCCTGGTGTAAATGTCATTATTAAAGGCACTGCAACTGGAACAGCAACGGATTTTGATGGCAACTATGTGATTAATGCCAACAACGGAGATATTTTAGTATTCTCTTTTATTGGCTACCAAACACTAGAAGTAACGTATAATGGTCAATCTCCTTTAGATGTTCAACTATTGGAAGATGCTTCGCAATTGGACGAAGTTGTAATTATTGGCTATGGTACAACAACTGTAAAAGATGCTACTGGTGCAGTAGTAGCAGTAACAGAAAAAGATTTTAACAAAGGTAATAACGTCACTGCAGAAAATTTAATTAGTGGTAGAGTTGCTGGTGTTACTGTTACAACTGGAGGCGCACCAGGTGATGGATCTGCCATTAGGATACGTGGAGGTGCATCATTGAACGCTTCTAACGACCCCTTAATTGTTATTGATGGATTACCAATTTCTAATAGTACGGTAGGTGGTTCAAGATCTGTGTTATCATCTATAAATCCAAATGATATTGCTTCAATGTCTATATTAAAAGATGCTTCTGCTACCGCTATATATGGTTCACGAGCTTCTAACGGTGTTATTATTATTGAGACCAAAAAAGGAAGCCAAGAATTACAGGTAGAATTAAATTTACTAAATAGCATAGGCAATAAAGATGGTTCAATTGATGTTCTTTCGGCAGATGAATACAGAAGTGTTATTGAGGTACAGCAGCCTGATAGAATTGATGAATTGGGACAGGCAAATACTAATTGGCAAGATGAAATTTATAGAACAACTAGTTCTTCAGATATTAATTTGTCTGTAAGAGGTTCTCTATTTGACAATAGCCTTCCTGCTCGATTATCGGTTGGTCGAACAGACCAACAAGGTATCAGATTAACTTCAAAATTTGAAAGAACAACAACATCGTTAACGTTAACACCTCGTTTATTTGATGACCATCTAAAGGTAAGATTAAATGCAAATGCCAGTTTTGAGAAAAATAGATTCGCAGCTGGTGTTGATGGTGGAGCAAATGCATTTAACCCAACGCATCCTGTTTATGACGAAAATTCTCCATTCAATGGTTATTTTCAATATTATAATGCAAATGGTACGAGAAACAATCAAGCCATGTCTAATCCAGTAGCTTCTTTATTAGAAAGAAAAGATTTGAGTGATGTGAATCGTTTTTATGGAAATCTCGAATTAGATTATACAATGCATTTCTTGCCAGAATTAAGAGCAGTTATTAATATAGGTTATGACAAATCCGAAGGAGAAGGATCTATAGTTGTTGATGAAAACGCTAGAGATGGTGTAGAAAATGTCATTGATGGTGTATATTCTTATCCAGGATCAAGATCAAATTATACTTCGGACAGAACTAATAGATTGTTAGATGGATATTTAGTTTACAAAAAAGAATTTGATAATTATTGGTTTGATGTTACAGCAGGGTATTCTTACCAAAAGTTTGAATCAGAAGGTTTTACAACTAGCGAACAATTAAATTATGTTGCAGATGGTGAAACAGACCCATCGCAACCAGAAACAACAATTGATCCTGATATTGTGTTAATAGGTTTTTTTGGTAGAGCTAATGTGTCTTTTCTAGACAAATATCTTTTAACACTATCTTACAGAAGAGATGGTACATCAAGATTTAGTGAAGATAATCGTTGGGGTAATTTTCCAGCAGCAGCTTTTGCTTGGAATATGAGTGATGAAGATTTCTTAAAAGACTCTGAAACAATTTCTAATTTAAAATTGAGATTGAGTTGGGGTATTACAGGTCAGCAAGATATTGGAGCGGCCTATTCTTATCTAGCAAACTATCAAATCTCTAATGTAACGTCTCAAGTAATTATTGGGGGCGTTCCTGTTAATACTGGAATTGCACAATTTAGAAATGAAGCTATTAAATGGGAAGAGACTACAACATATAATGTTGGTTTAGACTATGGTTTATTTGATAACCGTGTTAATGGTTCAATTGATGCTTATTATAAAAAATCTGAAGATTTATTAACCTTTGCGGCTGTTGCAGATGGTGCTAATTTTGGTAATGCAGGAGATCAGAACATAGGAAGTTTAATTTCTCAAGGAATTGAATTTTCTATAAATTCTGATATTATTCAGAAAGAAAACTTTAACTGGAATATTAACTATAATTTTGCTTATAACGATTTAGAAATAGATGAATTAGCATTTGATGAAGATATCTTAACTGGTGGTATTTCAGGAGGAACAGGAAACACCATTCAAATTCATAGAGAAGGTTTTTCTCCTTATTCATTCTATGTTTATAAGCAGCTTTATGATTCAAATAACAATCCAATTGAAGGCGCTTATGCAGATTTAAATGGTGATAATATAATCACACCAGATGATCGCTACATTCACAGAAACAGAAATGCCGATATCACAATGGGCTTCATGTCTAATATAAACTACAAGAAATTTGATTTTTCTTTCAATTTAAGAGCAAGTTTCGGAAATCAGTTATACAATAATGTAAACTCTTCTAATGCTCAATTTACAAATTTAGAAGCCGGATCAGTTCTAGGAAACATTCCATCATCTACATTAGATACAGGTTTTATGAATACACCTGATGTTATTTTATCAGACATCTATGTAGAAGACGCTTCATTCTTAAAAATGGACAATATAACTTTAGGATACACTTTCGATAAAGTAATAAAAGACACAGCTAGTATAAGAATTTATACTGGTGTACAAAATGTCTTTACAATTACAGAGTATAGCGGATTGGACCCTGAAGTATTTAATGGTATAGATAACACTATTTATCCAAGAGCAAGAACATACATGCTTGGTGCTAATATTAAATTTTAAAAAAAATAACATGAAAAGAAATTTTAAATTATTCATTCTATTAGGAATTTTTACCTTTATAAGTTCCTGTACAGATGATTTAAATGTAACGCCAGAAGATGATGATACATTTTTAGCCGAAGACTTTTATGCAACACCAGAATCGTACAAACAAGCTTTATCTGGTATTTATGGAAATTTAACTCTCACAGGTTCTGGTGATGCTGGATCTACTAATATCTTTGGACTAGATGCTGGTACGAGTAATTATAGCAGATGTCTTTGGTTTTTACAAGAAACTACTTCAGACGAGGTTGTTTGGTCTTGGGAAAATGACCCTGGAACTCCACAATTAAACCGTAATACTTGGAACTCGTCTAATGAACTATTAAGAGGTATGTTCAGCCGAACAACTTTCTCTATCACTTTAGCAAATGAGTTTTTACGTCAGACCACTGATGAGAATTTGGATGCTCGAGATGTTCCTAGCGACGTAAGAGCAGAAATTCCTGCTTATAGAGCAGAAGCTCGTTTTTTAAGAGTATTAGCTTATTATCACTTATTAGATCTATTTGGTAAAGCAACATACGTAACACCTGAAGATCCAATTGGAAATTATCAAGGTCCAGAAATTGCTGGAACAGAACTTTTTAATTTTATAGAGTCAGAAATTTTAGCAATTCAAGATGAAATGGTGGCTCCTAGGCAAAATGAATACCCAAGAGCTGATAAAGGAGCTGCTTGGATGCTCTTGGCAAAATTATATTTGAATGCAGAAGTATATAC
>DATGBV010000033.1:0-2526 GCA_035312485.1 Flavobacteriaceae bacterium
CATTTCTAACAAACAATTTTCCATTTGGTTTTAGTTTTTTAGAAAAAGCAATAAAGGAATCTTGCAACGCACTGGTTTCACCATAAATATCTAAATGGTCAGAATCCATTGAAGTTATGCATGCAATATCAGGTGAAAGAGTTAAAAATGACCTGTCAAACTCATCTGCTTCAACTACAGAAATCTTTGTTCCTTTTAAAATTAAATTTGAATTGTAATTTTCTGATATTCCACCAAGAAATGCTGTGACTTCAACATCACACTCATTTAATAAATGACCTAGTATGCTTGTTGTTGTTGTTTTTCCATGTGTTCCTGCAACAGCCATACAGAACGTATTTTCTGTTATTCTTCCTAATACTTGTGAACGCTTTAAAACTTGGAAACCATTATTTCTAAAATAGTTTAACTCTTTGTGATTACTTGGAACTGCTGGAGTATAAACTATTAAAGTAGATGAAGCATCTAAAAATCTTTCTTCAATATTTTCAATTGAATCATTAAAATGAATAGAGATTCCTAAAGCCTTTAAATCGTCAGTTATTTCTGTTTTGGTTTTATCATAACCGCCAACATATTTCCCATTTGCATGAAAATAACGTGCTAAAGCACTCATGCCAATGCCTCCAATACCAATAAAATAAACGTTATGTACATTGTCTAAATTCATTTTTTTAATAGCTTTTCAACCTCATCTGCAATTTGCTTGGTAGCATTAACTAATGCTAATTTTTTAATATTTGTTCCCAATTTTTGCTGCTTTTCTTGTGAAGCAATAAGTTGAGCGTATTTGTTTTCAAAATTGACTTCCAACTCATTTTCTTTAATCATCATTGCAGCATCATTTTCTACAATTGCCAAAGCATTTTTTGTTTGGTGGTCTTCTGCAACATTTGGAGATGGAATAAAAATAACTGGCTTGCCAACAATACACAACTCGGAAACCGAACTAGCTCCAGCACGTGAAATGATAATATCTGACGCAGCATAGGCTAAATCCATATTGTTCAAAAACGGATAAACCTGTACATACTCCAAATCGTTATAAAATTTATAATCTTGGTAATATAGTTTACCACACTGCCAAATTACTTGTGTGTTCTGCGTTTCTAAAAATTCCAATTTATCCTCTATGAGCTCATTAATTCTTCGTGCCCCCAAACTTCCTCCTAAAACTAAAAGTGTATATTTTCCATGCTTTAGTTTAAAAAAATCTTTTGCCTGTACAGTCTTATTCTCTATTTCTAACAAATCCTGCCTCACTGGGTTTCCAGTTTTTATAATTTTTTCTTTAGGAAAAAATCGATCCATTCCGTCATAAGCAACGCATATTTTATTTGCTTTCTTTGCTAATAATTTGTTCGTTATTCCAGCATAAGAATTTTGTTCTTGTATTAACGTTGGAACTTTTTTTGATGCTACATAGAGCAAAGGACCACTTGCAAAACCTCCAGTACCAATAGCTATATCTGGTTTAAAACTTTTGATTATCCTTTTTGCTTTTATTAAACTACTTAAGAGCTTAAAAGGAAACATCAAATTTTTTAATGTTAATTTTCGTTGAATACCAGAAATCCATAAACCCTCAATATCATATCCAGCTTGAGGCACTTTTTCCATTTCCATTCTGTCTTTCGCACCAACAAATAAAAATTCAACTTCGGAAAAACGAGATCTTAATTCATTAGCTATAGCTATAGCTGGATAGATATGTCCTCCTGTTCCTCCTCCTGATAATATGATTTTATATGTACTCATTAAATGGTTTCGGCTAAAACTTCTAAAGGATTATCTTCATTATAATCCTGTTCTTTTAATTCTTCTCTTTTTGCACTTACGCTTAAAATAATTCCTAGAGCTAAACAGGTCATCCAAATTGATGTACCTCCACTACTAATAAGTGGTAATGTTTGCCCTGTAACAGGAAATAATTCTACCGCAACAGCCATGTTTATTAATGCCTGAAAAACAATGGGCAATCCAACACCAAGTACCAATAGTTTACCGAAAATGGTATCTGCCTTTTGAGCTGCAATTACAATTCTAAATAATAGCCACATATATAATATCATTATAAGAAAACCACCTATCAATCCATATTCCTCTATTATGATGGCAAAAATAAAATCTGATGATGATTGTGGTAAAAAGTTCTTTTGAATACTCTTACCTGGACCAACACCTTGAATCCCTCCAGATGCAATGGCTATTTTGGCTTTTTCAATTTGATAATCTGCTTCTGTATCTTCTTTATCTGTAAAGCTTTCAATCCTGCTCATCCACGTGTCAACTCTATTTGGCATTAATTCTGGAAAAGATTTGGCAACAAGCACAAACATTACAAGGGCTACAACACCAGAACCTATTATTAATGCTAAATACCGAAGTGGGTAACCTCCTAAAAAAGTTAGCATAACAACCATACAAAACAATATTGCCGCGGTTGAAAAATTTGCCGGAAGAATTAATATTAGTACTAAAAAGACTGGAATCCAAAGCGGTAAAATGGATTCTTTGAATGTAATT
>DATGBV010000034.1:0-6178 GCA_035312485.1 Flavobacteriaceae bacterium
TCATTGAATTTAATGAGCAACATTGAACTAATGCTATAACAAAAATTAAGAGATTTCTTGGGTGAGATTTTATAGCATAGAACTTTTCAAGAGTAATAATCAATGGAACAGTTAAAAATTTATTTTCACTTCCGCTTCCTAAAATTATGTAACTGCCTTTTTCGTTAATCAGATTTCCTTTGTTTTTGTAAAAATAAATTTTAGGCATATTATTTTCTGAAAAACCAATAATGTATTCGGTCAAAGTTGGTTTTCTTAACTCAAAATAATTCGAAATTATTTCAGTTATTCTTGTTTTCTCTGAAGTTTTGAGTTCAAATTTTAAATCCTCCAATACTTGTTTGCCTTCAATCGATTGTCCCGCAAATGTTGCAATTATTGAATCCTGAATATTATAAATCTTTTGAGCACTTTCAGTAACTATTTGGTCATCAGAATTCTCTATAATCTCTCCAAATGAATTCGCCCTTTCATTTTTAGAAGATGAATTTGTTTGTTTTTCTATTAATGTAACAGCCGAATCTGCCACTATATGAACTGTAGAATCGGAATGTATGTAACCTATTATTAATGTCAATTTGGGTTTGTTTTCAAATGTGCTACAATGCTTTGATATGAACTTTTTTAACATTTCGACAAGCTCAATGCAGGTTGTTTATGTCAATAGTTAAACGAAGTTAGCTTATTTTTTTGTTTCAATCAATTAACACGTACTTTTGGTTTCCAATAGTTATCAACGTTTATGCAACTCGTTTTCGCTACCAACAACCTTAATAAACTTAAAGAAGTACAGGCTTTAATGCCAAAACACATCCAGTTATTAAGCCTAAAAAACATTGATTGTTTTGAAGATGTGCCAGAAACCCAAAACACCATAGAAGGTAATGCCAAACAAAAAGCACAATACATTAAAGAACATTATGGTTACGATTGCTTTGCCGACGATACAGGGTTGGAAGTTGAGGCTTTACAAGGCGAACCAGGCGTTTTTTCTGCACGTTATGCTGGAGAACAGCGTAATGCTGACGATAACATGAACAAACTCCTTAAAAACCTTGAAAATAGCTCTAATCGAAATGCACAATTCAAAACCGTTATTGCTTTAGAACTAGAAGACAAGCAATACACATTTACAGGTACTTGCAAAGGACACATTATAAATGAAAAAAAAGGTAACCAAGGGTTTGGTTACGACCCCATTTTTAAACCTTTAAGTTATGAGCAAACATTTGCTGAAATGGATTTAGAACTGAAAAATCAAATTGGGCATCGTGGGAAAGCAGTAAAACAGTTTGTTGAATTCTTGAATTCTATCTAATCTTCTATTGTCATTCCGTACCTGATACGGAATCCATTAAACTTATAGAAATAGATTCTGCATCGTAGTGCAGAATAACAAATAAACACTATCTTTGCCACTTGAAATTCCTCAAGGTGAGGATGTGTTGCCGGAAGTTTAGGTTTAAGTATGTCGATTCGCTTCTTATGTAACACCACATAACATAATCGAATACTTAAATAAGAATGAACGCATTCCAAAAACTTGGACTTGAGGCTGAATTGCTTCAAGCCATAAACGACTTGGGTTTTGAAACACCAAGCGAAGTACAAGAAAAATCAATCCCAGTTTTACTAGAGCAGGAAAGAGATCTTGTAGCTTTAGCGCAAACAGGTACAGGAAAAACTGCAGCCTTTGGTTTCCCAATGTTACAAAAAATTGATATTGATAGCAGAACAACTCAAGGACTTATCTTATCACCAACACGTGAGCTCTGTATGCAAATTACCAACGAAATTAAACTCTATGGTAAGTACAGTAAAGGACTTAACGTTGTTGCTATTTATGGTGGTGCTAGCATTACAGATCAAGCAAGAGATGTAAAAAAAGGAGCACAAATCATAGTAGCTACACCTGGACGTATGAAAGATATGATTAGCCGAAGATTGGTTGACATTTCAAAAATACAATATGCCGTTTTAGATGAAGCAGATGAAATGCTGAACATGGGATTCTATGAAGATATAACTTCTATTTTATCACACACGCCTGAAGATAAAAACACATGGTTGTTTTCTGCAACCATGCCTAAAGAGGTTTCTACTATTGCTAAAAAATTCATGCGTAATCCGATTGAAATCACAGTAGGAAATAGAAACGAAGGTACAGACCAAGTTTCTCATGAATATTATCTAGTAAATTCTAGAGACCGTTATCAAGCTTTAAAGCGTTTGGCAGATGCCAATCCAGATATATTTTCTGTAGTTTTTTGCAGAACTAAACGTGATACACAAAAAGTTGCTGAACAACTTATAGATGATGGCTATAATGCTGGTGCTCTGCATGGAGATTTAAGCCAGAATCAACGTGATTTGGTCATGAAATCGTTTAGAAATAAACAAATACAAATGCTTGTGGCGACAGATGTAGCTGCTCGCGGTATAGATGTGGATGACATTACCCACGTTATCAATTATCAATTACCTGATGAGATAGAGACTTATACCCACAGAAGTGGTCGTACTGGTCGTGCTGGTAAAACTGGTGTTTCTATGGTAATAGTTTCTAAAAGTGAAACTCGAAAAATAAAGAGCATAGAACGCATCATTAAAAAGCAGTTTGAGAAGAAAGATATTCCTAATGGCATGGAAATTTGTCAAGTTCAGTTAATGTCTCTTGCCAATAAAGTTCATGATACCAAAATAAATCACGAGATTGATAAGTATCTCAACGATATTAATAATTTATTTGCTGATACTTCTAAAGATGAGCTCATTAAAAAGTTCTTTTCAGTTGAATTCACACGTTTTTACAACTACTATCAAAAAGCAAAAGATCTTAATGCTCAAGCAGAACATAGTAGTTCAAAAGATAGTGTAAGTGATAGTGATTCCACTAGATTTTTCATCAATGTTGGGCGTAAAGATGGTTATGACTGGATGAAGTTAAAAGATTTCTTGAGAGAACTATTAGAACTAGGTAAAGATGATGTCTTTAAGGTGGATGTAAAAGATAGTTTTTCGTTTTTCAATACAGAAAAAGCAATACAACAAAAGGTATTGGATTTCTTTACCGATTTTAAATACAACGGTCGTTTTGTAAATGTGGAAATTACGGAAAACAAAGGCGGTCGCGATAGAAACAGAGGTCGTGGTGGAAAACGAAATGATTTTAGAAAACGTAGTGATGACAGAAAAGGTGGTAATAGACGTTCTGACTCAAGACAAAATAGCTCTGGAAACAGAAGCGAAAGAAGAAGTGGTAGTTCATCAAAACCAAGACGTTCTGGTGTTAACGCAAAATCTGGAAATTCAGAATTTTCAAGACCAAGAAGATCCAGACGTTAATAAACTTTCTTGTTAATTTTTAGTCAAAATTATATGTAATAAAGGTTTTATACGTTTTGTTTATTACTTTTATACCCTAATTTGCGTGGATGAGAAAAGAACTGCTCCTACTTATTTTTTTAATTATTTCAGCTTTAGGCTATGCGCAAGATCCTACTACCGTAAAAGGAATTGTTGTAAATGCTGGAGATGATTCGCCATTGGAAAGTGTTAACATTGTTAACCTTAACCAGGTTAGGGGAACATCTACCAATGTTGAAGGAGAATTTGAAATTAGAGCTGTAGTAAACGATACTTTACACTTTTCTTATTTAGGTTTTAAATCCATAAAAGTTAGAGTAACCAATGATTGGATTAAATTTGGAAGTTCTAAAATTGAATTAACAGAATTGGCTTTTGCTTTGGAAGAAGTTGTTGTAAATCAGCTCAAACTAACGGGCTACCTTGAAGTAGATATCAAGCAAGTACCTATAAACACAGGATATCGCTATAGTATTTCAGGTTTGCCGAGTACAGGTTACGAATCTCGTACACCAAGTGCATTAACAAAGGTTCTGGGTTCTATATTCAATCCTGCAGATTTTCTATATAACATGTTTGGTCGAAAACCAAATGAAATGCATAAGTTGAAAAAGATGAAGCAGGATGATGAAATCAGAAATATTCTAGCCACGCGATTTGACCGAGAAATGCTTACTGTTTTGTTACAAGTAGATCGTGTTGATCTAGATTTGATTATTAGTGAATGTAACTACTCTAAAGACTTTGTACGCACAGCTAACGATCTTCAAATACTTGATGCCATTAGTGAATGCTATGAAGAATACAAGATTTTGAGCAGATCCAGAACCGGAAAATTATAAAATTCTCTAATTTATGACCTTGAGTGAAGCGCAATTCTATTGCCTTCACTATCTATAAAAGCAGCCATATAACCATGTTCTGGTGAAATTTGCGTTTTAGGTTGGTATATTTTACCTCCAGCAGCTTCTACTCTATCCAACTCATTTTGCACATTATCACTAATGAAATAAACTAAAGTGCCTTCCTTACTAGGAATATAAGAGTCTTGTTTTATTAGCGTCCCTTGAGCTCCTGGCGCTTCTCCTCTATCAGGAAACCAACCCATGAGCATACCTCCAAAATCCACAATCTTAATATCTACCTGAAAAACGGTTTCATAAAATTTTTGTGCTCTATCCATATCATTTACTGGTATTTCAAACCAGCCTACCATATTTCTTTTCATATCTATTCTGTTTTATGTTCACTACTTATCATCCAACTTACTCCAAACTTATCTCTTAACATTCCAAATTTTCCACCCCAAAAAGCATCAGAAAAAGGCATAAACAACTCACCTTCTGACACTAGACCATCAAAAATTTTCTGGCCTTCTTCAATACTATCTACATTAATGCTTACAGCAAAATTATTTCCTAAATTAAACTTTTCTTTATCATCATTAAGAAAATCTGATGCCATTAAAAGTGCGCCTCCAAATTCTAAAGTACAATGCATAATCCAGTTTTGAGCAAAGTCTGGTGCAGTAAACACTTTTTTTGGCGCATCAGAAAAACGCATTAGAGTTGTAATCTGTCCTCCTAATATATCTTTATAAAAATCCATAGCTTCTTCACAGTTGCCTTCGAAATGTAAATAAGTGTGCGCTTTCATTTAAATATTTTTAGTTAATATAATTTATCTTTTTAAATTTAAGAAAAAGTAAGTTATAATGAAACATGTTGTTGTATTAACTGGTGCTGGTATGAGTGCAGAAAGTGGCATAAAAACATTTAGAGATGCTGATGGTTTATGGGAAGGTCATGATGTGATGCAAGTAGCTTCGCCAGATGGGTTTCGTGCTAATCCTGAATTGGTTTTAGATTTTTATAACCAGCGCAGAAGACAATTACTTACTGTAAAACCTAACGCAGCCCATATAGAATTAGCCAAGCTCGAAAAAACGCACAATGTAACTATTATTACCCAAAACATTGACGATTTGCACGAACGTGCAGGAAGTACAAACATTGTTCATTTGCATGGTGAGTTATTAAAAGTTAGAAGTATTTATGATGAGTTTGACGTACAGCATTGGACAAAGGACCTTAACATTGGTGATTTATGTAAACGCGGCTATCAATTAAGACCACATATTGTTTGGTTTGGTGAAGCTGTACCTATGATAGAAAAAGCAATGCGAGTTTGTGAAACGGCAGATATTTTATTAATTATTGGAACATCAATGCAAGTTTATCCAGCTGCTAGTTTAATACACTATGCAAAACAAGAAACACCAATTTTTTATATAGATCCTAATCCAGCTATGGGAAGCAACCATCAAGTTACAGTAATTGCAAAAAAAGCAACAGAGGGAATTCACGAAGTAATTCAGAAAATTTAAATAAATGACAAATTATCTCACCAAACTAAAATGCCCTCGGTGTATGGTTTTGTTGCCATTTACATTTACCAATTCTATAACAAACCAATAATCTGATTCTGTCATAATTTCTCCATTAAAATACCCATCCCATCCTTTTTCTCTTGGGCTCATCTGCTTGAGTAGCTTACCATATCTGTCAAAGATATGTATTGAAGTGTTTGGTGTATATTCATTACTTAAGCCTTCAATATTCCAGGTGTCATGATAGCCATCATTATTTGGTGTAAAGAATTTAGGGAAACCCATAATAAAAACTTCAAGTTCTGAAATACCACAGCCGTTTTTATCTTTTACATATATGGTATGTTCTCCTGCTCCAACATGATCAAAATATGGTTCGTCTTGAAATGGTCCAGAAATATCGTCCAGTGCAAATTCATAATC
>DATGBV010000035.1:0-6342 GCA_035312485.1 Flavobacteriaceae bacterium
ATGGTGGTTTGTGTATGTGAGGTTACAGGATCTTGAAACCTTTGCTGCAATTGCAAAACGAGAAACAGGAAATTGGGCGAGTTATAATGTAAGACCTTTTTATTATTACTGGAGCTTTTTTACACAAAGTGGTTTATGGACCATTCCAGCTTTTATAGGTTTGCTGTATCCTTATTTAAAAACCAGAGTTTCAAATTTAAGAACTTATAAATTAAGTTTGTTATGGACACTTTTTGCAGTTATTCTATTGTCTATTATTCCAGAAAAAAAATCTCGTTATTTAATGCCAGTACTCATTCCTTTGGCTATAAATACTGGGTTTTATATTGAATATCTGGTCTCCAATTTTAAAACTCTAAAAAACAAGCGAGAAACGCTACCTGTGTATTTTAATTTTGGCTTAATTGCATGCATTGGCATTTTGTTTCCTGTTATTGGTTATGTAATTCTAAAAGATGATTTAACTGGCTTTTGGTTCTGGTATACAACATCATCATTATTCTTAATGAGTATAGGGGTTCTAATTCTCATTCAGTTAAAAAAGAAAAACATCAACAAGGTATTTCTTCTTACAGTAGCTTTCTTTTGTTGTTTAATGGTTTTTGGTTTGCCTTTATCTAATGCAAATAAAAGCAATAATTACAACCCAATTTCAAATCTGAAACAGGAAGTAGATAAACAGAGCCTAAAAGTTTATGCACTTGATTATGTATCACCAGAAATAATTTGGCAATTTGGTGATAAAATTCCATCGATAAAACTTGAGGATAGTACTTATAACTTTCCAAAGGAAGATAAATTTGGTATGCTTGCAAATGATATAACTCCTAATGATGAAAAGCTGCTAAAATCTTTGTATATAATTGAGAAAGTTGCTACTTACGATTTAAATTTTATACCTCAATCCAATAGAAAGCATAAAGACCGTTTATTGAATGATTATTATATATTGACTAGGATTCCGTAAATCTGTTCATTATATATTTTGATAGTTTATAAAACATATAACCTGACAAAGCTCCAAAGGTCATTCCGCAAAATACATCTAGAGGATAGTGAACACCAATATAAATTCTACTATAACCCATTGCAGCTGCCCAAAACAATAAGATAAAAATTAGATATTGATATTTTTGCTTTAAAAGCAAACCTACAAAAACTGCTACTGCCATGGAGTTTGATGCATGCCCAGAGAAAAATCCAAATTTCCCACCACATGTCGGCTTTACAAGTCGCATAACATCTTGAAGACTTGCTTCGTGACATGGTCTGTAACGTTCTAAACCGTGTTTGAATAAATTGGCAATTTGGTCTGTAAACAAAATCATCAAAACTGTTATTGCAAGTATGACCAAGAACGATCTCTTATTTTCCTTCTTATAGATTAAATACAATAAAATAGCATATAAAGGAGCCCAATAAAACTTTGTGGTATATATCATCCAGAAACTGTCCCAGGTTTCTGATCCTAATCCATTTAAAAATAAAAACAGATCTGTATCGTACTGTAATAATTGGTCTAACATATCTTGCTTAAATATTATTCCTCATATCTTGAAACCTCTCTATCATAAAAATTTGCTGCCTGTTCAATAAGATTTTCGGTTTCTAATTCAAGCTCTTTCTGGTCGTTAGCATCAAAATCTTCAAACCATTCTACATCATCATTTTCCAAATTGATAATGAATCTTGGAAATTCTGTGTGAATTACAAAAATGGCGTTGGGCAAATCTGTATTATCACCAAGTATAAATTTAGGAAGTTCCATTTGTGGTAGTTATTAGTTTTTTAGTTAAATAATTAAATCGAATATACAACAAAATAGCAGCAGTTGTTAGACCTGCCAACAAACCAAGCCAAATACCAAAACTCCCATAAGTGTCCTCTTTACCTAAAAAATAACTGATAGGAAATCCAACTACCCAATAAGATATAAACGTAATGACAGTTGGTATCATAACATCTTGCAAACCTCTTAATGCTCCTAAAATGATCACCTGTAGACTATCGCTTATTTGAAAAATAGCAGCAACCAATAGTAATTTTGAAGCTAGTTTCACCACTTCTGTATTATCCAAAAGGTTTTTTGCATCATCAAAATCCACATACAATTTAGGTAGATGATTGTGTAAAGCAAAAAACATAATGCCAAATAAAACAGCAAAAATAATTCCTAATAAGAAAATTGAAAAGGCTATTCGTCTTAATTCATAATAAGCTTTTAATCCTTTTTGATTTCCAACCCTAATCATTGAAGCTACGCTTAATCCCATAGCAATCATGAAGGTCATAGAAGATAAGTTTAATGCTATCTGGTTTGCCGCTTGCGGATTTTTACCCAACAAACCACTCAACCATATGGCAGCTGTAAATATGGCAACTTCAAAAAACATCTGCATAGCACTTGGTGCTCCTAAATTGAGTATTTTTTTTAGCATCAATTTATTCAGTACAAATAGCCTGATATTGGTTACATAAAATTTTGATTTTTCTTTTCCCTTCAAAATCCACCATAAAAATCCAACCATAATAAAACGAGATGCCAATGTACCATAAGCAGCACCAACAATGCCTAATTGAGGAAACCCAAACTTTCCAAATATGAGCAAATAGTTCAAAATGACATTGACAATATTAGCCAAAATGGTGGCATACATTGGATAACGAGTCATTGACAAACCGTCGCTAAATTGCTTGAAAGCTTGAAAAATAATTAACGGGATTAAAGAAAATGCCACCAAATCTAAATAAGGTATAGCCAACTCTACTACTTCAACAGGTTGCTTCATTAGATACATAAGTGGTTTTGCAAAAAACACCATCAGAAACAATGAAACACCCAATACAGTACATAAGAACAAACCATGCTTGAATGCAGATTTTCCTTTTTTAATATCCTTTTCAGCATCTGCTTCTGCAGTTAATGGTGTTATGGCGGTAGAAAAACCAATACCTAAAGACATTGCAATAAACATGAAGCTATTACCCAAAGAAACTGCGGCAAGTTCGGCTGTTCCTAACTGCCCAACCATAATATTATCAACGAAACTTACAAATGTATGCCCAAGCATTCCAAGCATAACTGGAGCAGCCAGTTGCCAATTATATTTGAACTCTTTGGTATAAATTCTTAATTGCATTTGGCAAAAGTAAGGCATCCTTTTACCAATAACCAAATTCAAAAAATATACTTTATTGAATATAGAATCATAGAGGCTTAAAATTGTTGATAAGTTATTCTAAACAACTTATAATTAGCAAGTTATTTTTATATCTTTATTGTTCAGGTTTTATAAAAATGATTTTTTAAATAAGATTTTAAGAAACATTTAGCTTTTATTTTAGAGGGATTTATAAATAAATTGCAAGTTAAAGGTTTCAAAAAAAGAGGAAATGTATTTCCTCTTTTTTCATTTTTATGTTTTAACTTACTTCCTGTAAACCATATCTCTGATGAAACCTTTATTACATACTTTGGCTCCAGTACTATATGTGAAAAACATTCATGATTCCCTTGATTTTTATTGTGATGTTTTAGGATTTGAACGCCCTTTTATTTGGGGAGATCCACCAGGTTTTGCCATGCCGAAAAGAGAGCACATCATTATTATGCTTTCTCAAACTAGCGACAGTTCAAAAATTCAACCTAAAAAAGATATTTGGGATGTTTATGTTTGGGTAAGCGATGTAAAATTTTTACACAATGAATTTAAAAGCAAAGGAGCAAACTTTTCTCAAGACCTTATCTTAAAAGAACACTATGGTAATTTAGAGTTTATAGTAGAAGATCCTGATGGTTACACCATTGCCTTTGCTGAAGGCGTAACAAAAGACTCTTTTTTTTAACATTAACACTTCTTTTAGAATTCTACAATATTGCTTTAGGTATCTTGCAAACATTAAAACCATAAAGCATGAAGCAAATTTTACTTTTCGTTTTATTAATTATCTCCCAAGTTAGTTTTACCCAAAATTCTGATAAACCATTTATACCAGATATTGTTTCACAATTTCCAAATGTAAGGGATGTTGCCATTTCTCCAGATGGAAACGAGATTATGTTTTCTGCTCAAAGTGTCATGGGAAACCTATCAACCATTGTATCTGTTTCTAAAAAAGGTACGCAATGGAGTAAACCAAAGGTTGCTTCATTTTCGGGCAAGTATTTTGATTTAGAGCCTTTCTTCTCAAGTGATGGCTTAAAACTTTATTTTGTTTCTACAAGACCTTTAGACCAAAATTCTACAAAAACTAAAGACTTTGATATCTGGTATGTTGAACGCAAAACAACTAGTGATTCTTGGTCTGAACCTAAAAATTTAGGAAGCCCAATTAACACAGAACATGGAGAGTTTTATCCATCAATTGCTGAAAACGGTAATTTCTACTTCACCAGAGATAACCCAACTTTAGGAAGAAAGGATGACCTTTATGTAAGCAAATTCATTGATGGAACATATTCAGTTCCTAAAGCTTTACCTGATACCATAAATTCTGAAGGTTATGAATACAATGCTTTTATTGCTCCTGATGAATCTTACATTTTGTTTGGTAGTTATAACAGAAAAGACGGCTTTGGAAGTGGCGATATGTACATTAGTCATAATACTGAAAATGGCTGGACAGAAGCCAAAAATTTGGGGAATAGCATCAATACCAATAAAATGGATTACTGTCCATTTGTAAAGGACGATATACTTTATTTTACCAGTAAAAAAGATGCAACTCAAACAGAATTTGATTCTGCATTGACCATAGAACAAGTTATGCAAGAATTCAACAAATATGATAATGGTTCAAGCCGTTTATATCAAATATCTGCTGATATTCTAAAAAATTAATTATTACTTTTATTTAGTGTTTTTATCTTCAGAATAATAATTATTGACAATAGACTGCATTTCTTTCTTACCTTGAGAAACAGCTAGAATTTCCTGCCAGATGTCTTCAGTAATTAGTTGCTTTAATGGCTGGTTTAGATTTGGGATTTTATCAAAAACCTTCAGAATTTTTTTGTCCCAAGTTTTATAATAACGTAACAAATCGTCTGGATAGACTATCTTCCTTCTGGTTCCTTCATCTATAGCGCGAAAAGGTTGAGAAATGTTCAAGTAGCCATAATCATCTGTTAATTGTTCTCCTTGTTGTATATCACGAATGGCAATTTCAAAATCGTAAGCTGTCGTGAGGCAATTGGAGTTAAAACTATGGTTTACATATCTGCCATTATCCCAACAAAGCACAAAGTTTCCACTATTATTTCTAAAAGTGTACGTATCTAATATATCTTGGTATATGGTCTCTAAAGACTGTAAATCCAGAGGTGTAAATTCTCTGTCTAATTTATCAAGAACCCAAGTAATGGTTCCAGCTGGGATAAGCTCTGTGGCTACAACACCATAGCCAACCTGTTTGCTTATAAATGCAATTTCTGTGTTTGGGTGTATCATCTTTTTTATGCAAAAGAATGTTTTAAGAGTTTCGTTTTTATTTTGAAATTTTCACACGAATGTAGCTTATTGCAATGAAGAAATCAATTTTATTTTATAAGTAAGAAACTCTTTTTTTTGCCTCATTAAACTCATACATCATATCTTCTACAATTCGTGCTACAGGTTTTATATCATGTATCAATCCTGATATTTGACCTATTTCCAATTCGCCTTCTTCCAAATCACCTTCAAACATACCTCGTTTAGCACGTGCTCTTCCCAGAAGTTCTTTTAGCTGTTCTGTTGTTGGAGCCTTTTTATACAAATCCTGAACATCGTTGAAGAATTTATTTTTTATCAATCTTACAGGAGCTAATTCCTTTAAAGTTAATTGAGTATCTCCTTCTTTGGCATCAACAACCACTTTTTTAAAGGCTTCATGAGCCGAACTTTCTTCGCTTGCTACAAACCTACTGCCTACTTGCACACCATCTGCACCTAAAACCATAGCAGCAAACATGGATTTACCAGTGGCAATACCTCCAGCCGCAATTAATGGTATTTGAATCTTTTCTCTAACCATTGGGATAAGTGTAAACGTGGTGGTTTCTTCCCTACCATTATGACCACCAGCTTCAAAACCTTCTGCAACCACAGCATCAACGCCAGCTTCTTGAGCTTTAAGTGCAAACTTTACACTACTCACCACATGAACTACTGTAATACCTTTCTCTTTTAACCAGCTAGTCCATGTTTTTGGATTTCCAGCAGAAGTGAAAACTATCTTAACATTTTCTTCGACAATGATATCCATAATTTTTTCAATGTCTGGATACAACATTGGCACATTAACACCAAAAGGTTCAGTAGTTGCTTTTTTACATTTTTGAATATGTTCTCTTAACACTTC
>DATGBV010000036.1:0-2202 GCA_035312485.1 Flavobacteriaceae bacterium
CGTATTACAAAACTTGGTCATGAATATGGTTGTATGGTTGGATTTGATTGTGCTCATGGAGCAGGAAATGTAGAACTAAATTTACACGATTCTGGAGCAGATTTTGCAGTTTGGTGTACTTATAAATATTTAAACTCTGGACCTGGAAGTATAGCAGGAGCTTTTGTTCATGAACGTCATGCCTATAATAACACATTGAATCGTTTTACAGGTTGGTGGAGCCATAATAAAGAAACGCGATTCAATATGCGTCAAGAATTTGACCAACTATCTGGTGCTGAAGGTTGGCAATTGTCAAATCCACCTATTTTATCATTAGCGGCTATTCGCGCATCGTTAGATTTGTTTAATGAGGTTGGTATGGAGAAACTCATTAAAAAGTCAAGAAATCTTACTGGTTACTTTGAGTTTTTATTGAAACTATTAGGAGAAGACATTATTAGAATTATTACACCAAGCATTCCTGAAGAACGCGGTTGCCAATTGTCAATACAAGTAAAAAACGCAGATAAAAGTTTACATAAAAAACTAACAGCATCTGGTGTAATTTGTGACTGGAGAGAGCCTGACGTTATTCGTTGTGCTCCAGTACCATTGTACAATTCTTACAAAGATGTTTATGAAATGGTTGAGCGATTAAAAGAAATATTAAATTAAGCTTGACATTCCGTACTCGATGCGGAATCCCAAAATAGATTCTGCCTTGTAGCGCAGAATGACAAAATATGAAAGTAAAACAACAAAACATACTCATTATTGGCGCAGGTCTTTGTGGTTCACTCCTAGCGTTACGTTTAGGACAACGAGGTTACAATGTAACGGTTTACGAAATGCGTCCAGATTTGCGCAAAGTAGATATTTCTGCAGGGCGTTCTATCAACTTGGCATTTTCAGATCGTGGTATAAAAGCCATGAAACTGGTTGGTATTCAAGATAAAGTAAAACCTCTTTGTATCCCTATGAATGGCCGTATGTTACACGATTTAGAAGGCAACACCACATTAGCGCCTTACAGTGGACGTGAATATGAATTTATCAATTCTATTTCACGTGGTCAATTAAACGGTTTACTATTAGATGAAGCCGAAAAACATAAAAATGTTACAATTCATTTTAATAAAAAATGTAAATCAGTTGACTTCATAAAAACTACTGCGCTTTTTAAAGATTATGATACTGGCCATGAATTTGTTGAAGACGCAGATGTTATTATCGGAACTGATGGTGCCGGTTCTGCTTTGCGAAAAAGTTATTATTTAGGAAAAAAATTCCTGTTTAGTTTTTCCCAGGATTGGTTAAGCCATGGTTATAAGGAATTGAGTATTCTGCCAGACGAAAATGGAAAATACAAAACCTATAAAAACGCTTTGCATATTTGGGGACGAGAAGCTTTTATGCTCATTGCACTTCCAAATTTGGATGGCAGTTTTACAGTGACGCTTTTTTTAAGTTTTGACGAAGGTGAATATAATTTCAATAATCTAACTACAAGAGATCGCATTTTAGAGTTCTTTGATACATACTTTAGAGATGCTTTAGAACTCATGCCTAATTTGCTTGATGATTTCTTTGAAAACCCAACATCACCTCTAGGAACCGTAAAATGTTCACCTTGGCATTATAAAGGTAATACGTTATTAATGGGTGATGCAGCTCATGCCATTGTCCCTTTTTACGGACAAGGTATGAATGCTTCGTTTGAAGACGTTGTGGAGTTCGACAAAGTTCTGGATGAAGGACATCCTAACTGGGAAACTGTTTTCAAAGTTTATGAAAAGAATCGTAAAAAAGACACAGACGCTATTGCTGATTTGGCAATAGACAATTTTTATGAAATGAAAGGTCATGTAAATCATGCTAATTTCAGGGAAAAGCGTAACTTGGAAATGGCCTTTGAAAAAACGTTCCCTAATCAATATTCTTCTAAATACTCGCTAGTTACATTTAATGAGAATATTGGTTTTCGAGAAGCGATGATAAGAGGTAGAGCGCAAGACAAAGCTATATTGAATATGTTGGCTGACGGAACTTTAAATTTGAACGACGATTTAAAATTAAATTTAAATAAAGTAAAATGCGAAACCGAAAATATACTTGAAGACGACAGAATAGCTGAATTAAAATAAATCATTATGAGTGAAGAAAAAAAAGTAACACCAAGAGGCGCTTATCCACATGTAAAAGTGGTTGGCGATTTTATAT
>DATGBV010000037.1:0-7336 GCA_035312485.1 Flavobacteriaceae bacterium
ACCTCTTGAGCTTTGAGTGCAAACTTTACACTGCTCACCACATGAACTACTGTAATGCCTTTGTCTTTTAACCAGCTAGTCCAAGTTTTTGGATTTCCAGCAGAAGTGAAAACTATCTTAACATCTTCTTCGACAATGATATCCATAATTTTTTCAATGTCTGGATACAACATTGGCACATTAACACCAAAAGGTTCAGTAGTTGCTTTTTTACATTTTTGAATATGTTCTCTTAACACTTCAGGATACATAGAACCTGAACCTATTAAACCCAAAATACCTGAATTGCTTGCTGCTGAAGCCAATCTCCAGCCACTATTCCAGACCATACCAGCTTGAATGATTGGGTATTTAATATTGAATAGTTCAGTGATTTTATTAGCCATAATTTACGAGATAACTCCAGAGCCTATCAATTCATCATCAATATACCATGCTACAAATTGACCTTCGGTAATGGCTGATTGTGGTTTTTCAAATTCTACATATAAGCCAGAATCTGCTTTAAACAATGTTGCTCTTTGCAAAGGTTGCCTGTATCTAATTCTAGCCTCAACAGCCATAGTCTCATCAACTTGAAGTTTTAAATCTTCACGAATCCAATGTAACTCATCTTCTTTAACGAACAGAGCTTTTTTAAATAAACCTGGATGATTCTTTCCTTGGCCTGTATAAATTACATTATCTTCTACGTTGGTATCAATAACAAACAAAGGCTCTAAAGTGCCACCAACAGCCAATCCTTTACGTTGCCCTTTGGTAAAATAATGTGCGCCTTGATGTTTACCAACAATACTTCCATCATTAAGCGAATAATCTATTTTACGAGTGAGATATTTCAGTTTTTCTTGAGTTGAATTGAATTCAGGTGTCTTACCATTGTAAATGGTATTTTCTTTTGAAACTTCAACAATAACACCTTCTTTCGGTTTTAATTGTTGCTGTAAAAAATCTGGCAAGCGTACTTTTCCAATAAAACATAAGCCTTGTGAATCTTTCTTATCTGCTGTAGCTAAACCTATTTGAGAAGCAATTTCTCGTACTTCTGGCTTTGTCAATTCACCTATTGGGAAAAGTGCTTTGGATAATTGAGCTTGTGAAAGCTGACATAAAAAATAAGATTGGTCTTTATTGTTATCTACACCTGCAAGTAACTGATAAGTTTCTTTACCATCTTTCTCTATTGTTCCTTTTCTACAATAATGACCTGTTGCAACATAATCTGCTCCAAGATCAAGCGCAATTTTCATAAAGACATCAAACTTAATTTCTCTGTTACAGAGTACATCAGGATTTGGTGTTCTACCTTTTTCATATTCATTGAACATATAGTCAACTATACGCTCTTTATACTGCTCACTTAAATCTATAGTTTGAAACGGAATGCCTAGTTTTTCTGCTACCAACATCGCATCATTACTATCGTCAAGCCAAGGGCATTCGTCAGAAATAGTTACAGAATCGTCGTGCCAGTTTTTCATAAATAAGCCAATAACCTCATAGCCTTGCTGCTTTAATAAATAAGCTGCAACGCTTGAATCAACTCCTCCGGAAAGTCCAACTATAACACGTTTCATGTTGCAAATTTACAAATAAAAAAGGGTGATTTTAACTCTTAAGTTATAATGAAAAAGATTCCTGCCTACGCAGGAATGACAAATCAAGGTTTCTTTTTAAACTTTCCTTCAGGAGAAAAGTTTTTTTCATCTACTAATTTACCATTTTCGTAATACTTCCAAATACCATGCTTTTTTGCTCGCTTGTATTCTCCTTCGATTATTAAATCTCCTGCTGGACTATAGTATTTTGATAAGCCATGTAATTCTCCATTTTCATAAAGCATTTCTTTGATTAAAATGCCATCTTCTGCATACCAATACGAAACACCATTTAATTCTCCGTTTTTGTAATTTTCCTTTTGAGCTATTTGTCCATTTTCATAATACACCAAACGTTCACCGTCAAGTTTGCCAAAATTATTATAATGCTCTAAATTGAGTAATTGACTAGAATTTTTTTGATAATATTTCCACTCGCCAACGTAAAGTTTTCCTTTCATTTTACCTTCACTAATTACTTTACCAATAGACGAATAAAAAGCAACATCAGCTAAATCGCTATCATTTTGATACTTTCTGGTAGCTGTTAAAGTGGCTTTGCCTCCAAGATTTTGGTAAAACTTAAAAGTGCCAACTTCTTTACCATGAAAAAACTCTCCTTCATATCGAAGTACTTTGGTGTTTTCAAAATTTTTCCTCCAAATACCATGACGATTTCCATTTTCATCAAATTGATTAATCTCTTGTGAAAATGATAATACCGATATAAAGAATAGAACAAAAGATACTTTTATTTTCATATAATAAATAACGATTTATTTTTCCTGAAATTGTATAACAAAAAAGCTGCCAAAAGGCAGCTTTAAATTATTTTTTTCGTTGTTGAGTTCTTTTTTGTTGTTCTGCCTGCTCCATCATCTCTGCCATTTTTTTCTGAAATCTATTCTGCTTTTTTGGCTTTTTCTTATTCGCTTGTATTTTGTCATGAATCTTATCTTCATCTATAATGTAATTCTTGATCACCAGCATAATTCCAATTGTAATTAAATTAGAAATAAAATAATACAAACTTAATCCAGATGCATAATTATTAAAGAAAAACAACATCATTAATGGTGAAAAGTAAATCATGTACTTCATCATTTTTTGCATATCTGGCATACCTTCTTGCGTTGGTTGTGATGCCATCTGTTGTCCAGTGGTCATCTTCATATAAATGAATATTGCAATAGATGCCAAGATTGGAAACAAACTTACATGGTCACCATAAAAAGGAATGTGGAAAGGTAATTCAGCAATAGTATCGTATGATGATAAATCTTCTGCCCAAAGGAAACTTTTCTGTCGTAAATCGAACGCTGTTGGGAAAAACATAAACAGCGCATAGAATACCGGAAGTTGTACCAATGCTGGCAAACAACCAGCCATTGGACTAGCTCCAGCCTTGCTATACAACGCCATTGTTTCCTTCTGAATTTTCATTTTGTTGTCCTTGTGTTTGGCTTGAATCTCGGCAATTTCTGGCTTAAGAATTTTCATCTTGGCCTGCGATACATACGATTTGTATGTTACAGGAGACATTACAATCCTTACCAAAATGGTCATCACAATAATAGCAATACCATAAGGAAACACACTACTTAAAAATGCAAACAAAGGAATAAAAACCGATTTGTTTATCCAACCAAAAATTCCCCAGCCAAATGGAATACTTTCCTCAAGATTCTTCTTATAATTTTTAAGGATTTTACTATCTGTAGGTCCATAATAAAAGCTTAAAGCCTGATCAATTTCTCCACCTTGAAAATTTAATGGAATTTTTGAAGCATATAATTTGGTGTAAACTGTATCTACTTCTTCATCTTCGACCAGGTTTTTTGAGGTTAGCTTTACTTTATCCAAAGGGTTATCTGCTATCAAAATACTACTGAAGAAATGCTGTCTGTAAGATAGCCAATTGACTTCTTGCTCATCTTCTTCATCGTCTCCCATTTGACCAAGCTTGCTTACTTTATTACCTTCATGTTGGTATGTAAGTCTTGTGTATCTGTTTTCATATTGTACACTCTTATCATGACGATAGCCTTTAAGTGTCCAGTCTAAATTAATTTCTTGAGAGCTGTTTATTATATCGTTAAGGCCTTGAGAGCGAATAGTAAAACCAATCATATAATCATTTGGCTTCAACTCATATCGATATTCTAAAAACTTATTTTCTGATACTTTTAGCTTCATTGAAACTACAGTGTTTTCGCCGTTTTTAGTCACTAAAGGTTGAAAGAATAGGTCTTGTGTATTTAAAATTCTGCTATCTGTAGTTCCAAAATTAATATTGAAGTTAGTATTGTTATCTTTAATTAAGTAAATAGGAATTGAATCATAATTCACAAAATTTTTAAGCATTACTTCAGAAAGATAACCTCCTTTATTACTAAATTTTAGGCTTAAAACTTCATTTTCAACACGGGTCTCATCTCCAGTAGCAGAAGGTAAAGTAGCTGAATAAGCAAATGCTCCTAACTTGTTTTGTAAATCGGCTAATTGTGTAGAATCTGTTTCAGAAACTGTTGTAAAATCTTCTGAAGACGTTGTAATAGTACTTTCTTGATCTTTGGTCTTTTGTTCAGCTTCTACTTGTTCTTGTTTTGCTTTCTCTTGTGCTTCTAATTCTTCAGGCGTTGGTTGGTTTTGCCAAAGCATATACATTAAAATTCCAAAAATAAGAATGAATCCTATGATTGAATTAATGTCTAGTTTCTTTTCTTCCATACTTATTTGGTTGTCCTTTCCTTTAGAGTGAAAGAGACAAAGCTCTTTTTATCAAAAAGTAATCCGTTATTGATTTTGTGCCATCTTGACACTATTTTTATTTTTCTTTCTATTTAAAGCTGCCTTAACAAATGCCACAAAAAGTGGATGTGGATTATCAACAGTACTTTTATATTCGGGATGGTATTGCACGCCAACAAACCAAGGGTGACTTGGCAACTCGATGATTTCAACAAGATTGGTTTCTGGATTATACCCAGTTGCGATCATACCAGCGTCTTCAATTTGTTTTTTGTACTCACTATTAAATTCGTAACGATGTCTATGACGTTCATTAATGGTTTTGTTTTTATAAATCTTTGCAACAATTGAGTTCTTTTCAAGTTCACAAGCCCAAGCTCCTAAACGCATTGTACCTCCTTTATCAGTGATACTTTTTTGCTCTTCCATTAAATCTATCACAGGATAAGGTGTTTCTAAATCCATTTCTGTGGAGTTGGCTTCTTTTAGGCCAAGTACATTTCTTGCAAATTCTATAACTGCCATTTGCATACCTAAACAAACACCCAAAAATGGTATATTATTTTCCCTAACATATTTTATAGCATCAATCTTTCCTTCTATGCCTCGTTCACCAAAACCAGGTGCTACCAAAATACCATCAAGATGAGATAATTTTAGTTTGATATTATCTTCATTTAAATATTCTGAATGAATGGATTCTACATTTACCCTAACTTCATTTTTTGCTCCAGCATGAATAAATGCTTCAAGTATGGATTTGTACGAATCCTGAAGTTCTACATATTTTCCTATTAGCCCAATATTAACTTCTGTTGTTGGATTTTTATGACGTTGCAGAAACTTATTCCAATTGGTTAAATCTGGTTTACTACTTTCCAAATCCAACTTTTTGAGCACAACTTTATCCAATCCTTGTGCCAGCATTAAATTAGGTACATCATAAATGGTTGAAGCATCTATGGATTGAATAACTGCCTCTTCCCTAACATTACAGAATAATGCCAGTTTAGTTCTTAATTCAATAGGTAGTTCATGTTCTGTTCTACAAACCAAAATGTCTGCCATCACACCACTTTCCATAAGTGTTTTTACACTGTGTTGTGTAGGCTTGGTCTTTAATTCTCCAGCAGCTGAAAGAAATGGTACCAATGTAAGATGAACAACTATGGCATTATGTTCTCCTAAATCCCATTTTAACTGTCTAACAGCTTCTATATATGGAAGTGACTCAATATCTCCAACTGTACCTCCAATTTCGGTAATCACAATATCATAGTCACCAGAATTACCCAGAATTTGAATACGGTCTTTAATCTCGTCTGTAATATGAGGAATAACCTGAACCGTTTTACCAAGAAATTCACCTCTTCGTTCTTTGTTAATAACGCTTTGGTAAATTCTGCCTGTTGTAACATTATTTGCCTGACTGGTTGGTGCATTCAAAAAGCGTTCGTAATGCCCTAAATCCAGGTCTGTTTCTGCACCATCATCAGTTACATAACATTCTCCATGTTCATAAGGGTTTAAAGTACCAGGGTCTACATTAATATAAGGGTCTAGCTTTTGAATGGTGACTCTATATCCTTGTGCTTGAAGTAATTTGGCTAGAGAAGCTGCGATGATACCTTTACCAAGAGATGAAGTAACTCCACCTGTTACAAATATATATTTTGTAGTCGTAGTCATGTTGCGCTATTAAACGCAGGCAAATTTACAAAGAACAATTGACAAATGGCAATCTATAGATGATATTAATTTAGAAAAATGATAAATCTAAATCATTCATTACTTTTTAGTTGAAAAGCCTTTAATTTTTCCAGTTCTTTAATAATATAATCCTGCCAATGTTTTTGAGCTTCAGTGTTTATAGAGTGATTGGTTTCAAGGTCGTATTTATTCTGTGTTACATCTAGTTCATCATTAATCTCATTATTAAGCCGATTTAATTCAGACCTTATTTGTTTTGTAAATTTAGTTTCGGAAATGCGTTTTCTTAATTTTCTTGCATATAATTCTGTGAGGTCAAAATGTAACTGTTCATGCAATAAAATGTGATCATTTGAGGCTTCTGATTTATACCAAGACTTTTCCGGATAAAAATGAGCCTCTACTATTACCCTGTAAGCAAAGTCCTCGTTATTCTTTTGTGAAAGCGAATATCTAAATGTAATACCTGAAACGGTCAGAGCAACAGCATCTACTTCTTTATTTGGGTTTGCCTTAAAGTCTTGCCAAGTGAGTCTGTAATTCTCATTCCATAAAAGGCTATCGTTTTCTCCATAAACGAGAAAACCAAATAACACAACTAAAAAAAACCTTAACATGTTATTTTAACGAAACTTTTGAAAAAAAATTGAATTATAACAAACTATTGTTTTACTTCAACTATTTTAAGGTTTTGGTACTTTACAAGATAAACTGTGTCGTTGTAGTAACCTCCAAATAGTTTCTTTTTATAAGAAAACTTATTCTCTACATATTCTGTTAATGCAGTATTTTTTGCAGACATATAAAGGTCTTCTGAAGTGACTAACCTTAAAACAACATCCATTGTTAGGTCAAAACCTCTAACCGCTTTTTTATTAGGAGTTATATCATATTTCTTAAGATAGGTTTTAACAAATGTATTGTTTTCATCCTCATCATAAGATTTTGAAGCTGTGCCAAAATGAAACTGTAAATTAGAAAGATTATAGTTGGAAACCTCATCACTTTCAAATGCACTATTGTATTTGGTTGTGACCAATACAATATCTATTCCTGTTTGTCTTTTTTCAAAGTTTTCTTCCTGAATCAATGAATTTAAAATACTAGTGACATTAGAAGCAAACCCTTCATTTTGAGTCTCCAAAAAAACAAGGTTTCTTCCTGGTTTCAGCTTTAATTTTATATCATCTACTAAAACATAATTGGCGTCTTTGCCATCTTTGTTCTTTCTTGAAAAAACTTGTGGTGCAGAATTAAATTCACGTTTTAGCATATTA
>DATGBV010000038.1:0-9354 GCA_035312485.1 Flavobacteriaceae bacterium
ATGCTCTTCCTTATATTTCTTTCAATATCAAATAAAGATACTCTTCATTTAAAAGTTTATATAAAATATGTGATTCTGACAATAATAGGTCTTATCTCATTTTATGCATTTTATTCAGTAATTCGATTTTTTGGAACCAGTAGAGCAGCAGGTTTAGATCATTTTGATGTTGAAGTAAGAAAACTTCCATTAGTAAAAAAAGGAATCTTCAAATACACAAGTAACGGAATGTACACTTATGCGTTTTTAGCTGTTTATTTGCCAGGTTTATTTTACCAATCTAAAGCAGCCATATTAGTAGCACTTTTTAGTCATTTGTATATTTGGATACATTATTATACTACAGAACTACCAGATATGAAATATATTTATGGCTCAAAGTGAACCCTAATTAATTTCTTACATTTATATTAGCTATTAAATAATACTTATGGTAGAATCAATAATAAAAAAGCGCAATGGCGAGGCTTTAACAAGAAAAGAATATGAAACTATTGTTCAGGGTTTCATAACTGGAAAAATTCCTGATTATCAAGTTTCAGCATTTTTGATGGCAGTTTATTTTAAAGGATTGAACCAACAAGAGACAGCCGATCTCACAGATGTGATGATGCGCTCTGGAGAGTTGATTGATTTAACAGAAATTCCAGGAATTAAAGTAGATAAACATAGCACTGGAGGCGTTGGAGATAAAACCACATTGGTGCTAACGCCTTTGGTTGCAGCAGCTGGTGTACCAGTTGCAAAAATGTCAGGTAGAGGGCTTGGTCATACAGGTGGAACTTTGGATAAATTGGAATCAATTGCAGGCTTTTCAGTTGATATGTCAAGTCAAGAATTTATTAGCAACGTAAAGAAACATGGAATTGCAGTTTGTGGTCAAAACGCCAATCTTGTTCCAGCAGACAAAAAGTTATATGCATTAAGAGATGTAACAGGAACCGTTGAAAATGTATCATTGATAGCCTCTAGTATAATGAGTAAAAAACTGGCTTGTGGTGCTGATGCTATTGTTATCGATATTAAAGTAGGTTACGGAGCTTTCTTGAAGACTCTTGAAGAAGCAGAAGTGTTAGCAAAAATTATTAAAGACATTGGTGCTAAAATGAAAAGAAAGGTTACCGTTGTCATTACAGGAATGAGTGAACCATTAGGATATACCATAGGAAATGCTTTAGAAGTAAAAGAAGCCATTGACACTTTAAATGGAAAAGGCCCAAAAGACCTAACTGAACTTTGTCTTGATTTAGGCAGCGAAATGCTCATTTTAGGAAATATTGTTACTAACAAGTCTGAAGGAATTACTAAATTAAAGGAATTAATCTCCACAGGAGAAGCTTTTAGAAAGTTTAAAGAATTTGTAAAAATTCAAGGTGGAGATATTGGTATGATTGAAGAACCTGATTTATTACCTGATGCTCAATATTCTGAAGCCTATAAAAGTATATCAAAAGGTTATATTTCAGAGTTAAATGCACAAGATATTGGTTTGGCATCAATGAAATTAGGAGCTGGGCGTGAAACTAAAGAGAGCGTTATAGATTATGGAGCAGGCATAATACTTAAGAAGAAAATTGGCGACTTTGTTGCAATAGAAGAAACTTTAGCAGTTTTATATTCTAATAATCAAGCTAACTTTGCAAAAGCCATGACGTTTATGGATTCAGCCTATAAAATTGGAAACGACAAACCAAAGCCAAATGCATTAATACTTAAAACAATAACTTAGTACTATTGGAAATTTGTATTTTTAAGCGTTTATTATAAAACAAAAAAACTAACTGTATGGCAAATTCTAAATTAAAAGTGAACCATATACAATCAAATATTCATACCATTATGCATCAACGTAATGACGGCATCCCATTTGATGCAACACTGTTTAAAGACATTAACATAAATAGAAGCGCAGTAGAAAGACGAGCAGCTACTTTAGGTGGTCGTCGCTCTGTAAAAAAAGAATGGCAGGCTGCTTGGTTGCTTAAAGCCATTACATGTATAGATTTAACAACATTGGCTGGAGATGATACCAGAAGTAATGTTTATAGACTTTGTGCTAAAGCCAAAGCTCCAGTACGTCAAGACTTGTTGGAAGCTATGGGCATGCAAGATGCCAATATTCATGTAGGAGCCGTTTGTGTATATCATAATCTTATAAAAGATGCCGTTAGCGCTTTAGGAAAAAGCGATATTCCCATTGCAGCAGTTTCCACAGGATTTCCAGCAGGAAATATTCCCTTAAAGGAAAAACTAAAACAAATTGAACTTTCCGTCGCAGCAGGAGCAAAAGAAATAGATATTGTTGTAAGTAGGAGATTGGTTCTAAATTCTGATTGGAAAGGTCTTTACGATGAGGTTGCTGCTTGCAGAAGAGCATGCGGAGAGGCGCATATGAAAACCATTTTGGCAACAGGAGAAATCCCAACATACACCAAAGTAGCCAAAGCAAGTTGGGTAAGTATGATGGCAGGTTCAGATTTTATTAAAACCAGTACAGGAAAAGAACCAGTAAATGCCACAATACCAGTGAGTTTAGTGATGATTAGAGCCTTGAGAGACTATTACGAATTAACAGGAGATAAGGTTGGATTCAAACCGGCTGGAGGAATTAGTAAAGCAAAAGATGCTTTAAATTGGTTAGTTTTAATTAAAGAAGAGTTAGGAAACGAATGGCTCAATCCAGATTTGTTCAGATTTGGAGCCAGCAGTTTACTTGGAGATATAGAACGACAACTGGAACACTATGTTACAGGACGCTATTCAGCATCATACAGACACCCAATGGCATAAACTTATTATACAAAATGAAAATTAAAGACATTTTTGAAACCATGGAATATGGTCCAGCACCAGAAAGTGCTGATGTAGCTATAGACTATTTAAAATCACATAAGAATACATTTCAATTATTTATTAATGGCGAATGGAAAGTACCAACTTCAAAAGAGTATTTTGAAAGTATTAATCCATCAACAAAAGAGAAGCTTGCAAAAATTTCTGAAGCCAATGAAAAGGATGTCAGCCTTGCAGTTAAAGCTGCAAAAGATGCATTACCAGAATGGGTGAGTATAGGAGCACATCAACGAGCACGCTACTTATATGCCATAGCAAGACAAATACAAAAGCATTCACGTTTGTTTGCGGTTTTGGAATCTATGGATAATGGAAAACCTATTCGTGAAACAAGAGATATAGACATTCCATTGGTTGCAAGACATTTTTATCATCATGCAGGTTGGGCGCAATTAAGAGATACAGAATTAAAAGAGTATAAAGAAATAGGAGTTATAGGTCAAATCATTCCATGGAATTTCCCATTATTGATGCTAGCCTGGAAGATTGCTCCAGCGTTAGCTATGGGTAATACTTTGGTTTTAAAGCCAGCTGAATTCACCTCATTAACTGCTTTATTGTTTGCAGATATTTGTAAACAAATTGGCTTGCCAAAAGGTGTTGTCAATATTATCACAGGCCATGGTACTACTGGTGCTGCATTGGTAGACCATAAAGATGTGAACAAGATTGCCTTTACTGGCTCTACAGATGTTGGAAAGACTATCAGACGTGCAACAGCAGGATCAGGAAAGAAACTATCATTAGAACTTGGAGGAAAATCACCTTTTATTGTTTTTGAAGATGCAGATTTAGATAGTGTTGTTGAAGGTGTAGTAGATGCTATTTGGTTCAATCAAGGTCAAGTGTGTTGTGCTGGATCTCGGTTATTAGTTCAGGAAAGCGTTGCTGAAAAACTCTATAAAAAGATTCGTAAACGTATGGAAAGTTTACGAGTTGGTAACTCGTTGGATAAAAGTATTGATATTGGCGCTATTGTGGCACCTATACAACTTAAAACTATCGAAGAACTTGTTCAACAAGGTGTTGATGAAGGTAGTAAATTATGGCAACCTTCTTGGGCTTGCCCAACGGATGGCTATTTTTATCCACCAACATTGTTTACGGATGTAAGTCCATCATCTACTATTGCACAAGTTGAAATATTTGGACCTGTTTTAGTAGCCATGAGTTTCAGAACACATAAAGAAGCTGTAAAGCTGGCCAACAATACACGTTACGGATTAGCGAGTAGTATATGGACAGAAAACATCAATCTGGCATTAGATATTGCACCTCAAATTAAGGCTGGTGTAGCTTGGATAAATTGTACCAATGTTTTTGATGCAGCTGCTGGTTTTGGTGGTTACAGAGAATCTGGTTTCGGTAGAGAAGGAGGTAAAGAAGGTTTGTATGAATACATGAAACCACGCATTCATGAAAAGTTTTCAGATAAACCAGTTGTAAAAAAGGCAAAATCCATAAAAACCCCATCCACCAACGGGCAACACAATGTTGGCATAGATAGAACGACCAAAATGTATATTGGCGGCAAACAAGCAAGACCAGATGGAGGTTATAGCACTGTAATTAAAAGTGCTAATGATGAATATGTAGGCGAAGTTTCAACCGGAAACAGAAAAGATATTAGAAATGCTGTGGAGGCAGCTCATGCCAATGGTGCTTGGGGAAGTATGACAGGTCATGCTAGAGCACAGGTACTTTATTATATTGCGGAAAATCTATCGATAAGAAAAGAAGAATTTTCCAATAGAATTGTACAAATGACTAATTGTAGCAAAACGGAAGCATCAAAAGAAGTTGATGAATCTATAGAACGCATTTATACCTATGCAGCTCATGCTGATAAATATGATGGTTTGGTGCACCATACTGTAAAACGTAATGTTACTTTAGCCATGCCAGAACTTATAGGTGTAATGGGTATTGTTTGTCCAAATGAATCACCACTTTTGGGTTTTGTTTCAACTGTGATACCTGCAATCACCATGGGCAATAATGTCGTTGTTATTCCATCTGAAACAATGTCATTGTCTGCTACAGATTTTTATCAAATCCTTGAAACCTCTGATGTTCCAGCAGGAACTGTCAATATTGTTACTGGCAAAAAAGATGAGTTGGCACAAGTGCTTGCCAAGCATGATGATGTAGATGGTATTTGGTATTTTGGAGACAAAGCAGGATTTAAAGAGATAGAATTTCTATCTGCAGATAATATGAAACGTACTTGGGGAAATGATGGCAAGTATCGTGATTGGATGGATAAAGACCAAGGTGAAGGTGAAGAGTTTTTGCGTCATGCAAGTCAAATAAAAAACATTTGGATTCCTTACGGAGCTTAACAACAGATAAATTAAAACAAACTTATGAGTAGTATTCACATTGAAGCAAAAGTAGGAGAAATAGCAGAAACCGTTTTATTACCTGGTGACCCATTGCGTGCAAAGCATGTTGCTGAAACGTTTTTGGAGAATGCTGTTTGTTATAACAATGTAAGAGGTATGCTCGGTTTTACAGGACTTTATAATGGGAAACGTGTTTCCATTCAAGGTACTGGAATGGGGATGGGAAGTATAGGCATATACGTTAACGAGCTCATAAATACTTACAACTGCAAACAACTTATACGTGTAGGTACCTGTGGCACTATTCAAAAGAATATGAATTTAGGCCAAGTCATTTTAGCTATGAGTGCATCTGGAGATGCAGATGCAAACAGCCATTATTTTGAGGGCATGCACTATGCTGCTACAGCCGATTTTGATTTATTGCTAAAAGCTTATAATACAGCCAAAAGTTTAAACATTAACACCTATCAAGGTTCTGTTTTTAGTACCAATACATTTTATGATGACACTCCAAACCGTTGGGGTAAATGGATACAGCATGGTGTTTTAGGAGTTGAAATGGAAACCCAAATATTATTTACCTTGGCAAAACGTTTTGGTAGAAAAGCGTTGTCAATTTTGACAGTTAGCGATAATATTATTACTGGTGAAGCTTCTAGTTCTCAAGACAGAGAGCAATCCTATAACGATATGATGCGAATAGCATTAGAGCTGGCTTGATTAAAAAAATGAACTTCACGCCATTCCCAGAGCTGCAAACCGATATGCTTCTGTTAAGACAATTGCAACCTACAGACTGGAAAGAAATTATCGTTTTACGTTCAGATAAAGTGATTAATCAGTACGTAAAACGTCCACAAGCTAAAAATAAAGTTGAAGCTTTAGCATTCATCAAAAGAATTACAACTGCTACAAAAAATAATGAATCGTTATATTGGTGCATCACTTTAAAAGATAACCCAAAAATGATAGGCAGCATCAGCCTCTGGAATTTTTCTAAAGACTTAAAAACTGCCGAGGTTGGTTATGATTTAATGCCAGAATTTCAAGGTAATGGCTTTATGAATGAAGCTATGAAAATTGTACTTTATTTTGGCTTTAATGAGCTTCAATTTCAAAAAATTGAAGCTTACACACATAGAGATAATGAGCCCTCAAAACAATTATTACTAAAAAATGATTTCAAACATATTGAAGATAGAGTAGACCAGGAAAACCCAGATAATATTATTTTCGAACTTGATTGTAGATAATTTCTTATAGCCTTTATTTAGTATATAATCTAGCCTTTATTTAGTATATAATCCCACTGTTAAAAATAATAATTTATAACTCATTAAAAATTAGTAACTTAATTGCATAAATCCTTCCCAATAAAATAAAAGTTATGACACTCATCAACAACCACCAGTATTATGTATCTACTACCTCTGTAGTATTAAGAAAATCCCCTGACGAAAAATCAGACCCTAAAAACCATTTGCTTTTTGGAGATTGGTTGCTGTACAAAGGCATCATACAAAACGGCTTTGCCAATGTTTTTTGTAGAGGTAATACAGGCTGGATTCCAGAAACCAGTATTCAGGAAGACAAGATATTGGAAATCAATTTTCTGGATATAGGTATTGGTGATGGCTGCCACATAGTAACTCCAGACGACCAGATTATGCTCATTGATGCTGGTAAGACAGATAATATGGAACGCTTTCTCTCATGGCGTTACAATTTAAGAGACCGCAAGGTAGCTGGTGTAGATGATGTACTACCTACAGACGCAGGTGTCAAACAGCCTATGCCTATAGACCACGTAGTCATAACGCATCCAGATAAAGACCATTATTATGGTTTTTTGGATGTGTTTAAAAATAAAAAGTTAAGCGTTAAAAACATCTATCATAGTGGTATAGTAGAACGCCCAATAAAAGCAGCCGACAAAGACCCAGACCTGCATTATTACAGTGGTGACGATTTGGGAGGCTATCGAAAATTTAGCAAAAAACTAGCCTATATATGGGAACTCATCAGAACAAATACAGAGATGCACCAAATCATTGCAAAATTCCCAACCACGGCCAAGAATTATTTAACCACTTTGCGAGAAGCGGTTACCAATAGCCCTAATGTTACCTTTCATACCGTGAACAGAAAAAGTGAATATCTGGCTGGCTTTACAGAACAGGATAAGGTAACGTTAGAAGTTTTGGGTCCGGTTACCGAAGCTATACAAAAAGGCAGTACCACCAAAGACTGCTTAAAACGTTTGGGAGCAGAAGGTGTCACCAAAAACGGACATTCAGTAGTTTTTAAACTTAAGATTGGCAAACTACAGGTTTTTTTGGGAGGAGATTTGAATACTGAATCTGAAGACTATCTCATTCAGCACTACTGCAATACTTCTGTGGAAGTTTCAGAACTAGAACACAAAATTAGCGAATTGCTGGCAAAAGGTAATACCATCACAACAGCTGAAGCACAAGAACTGGCGGAACACCAAACAGAATTACAGGCCATTATTGTAAAGGCTCGCAAGTTCTTTCAGTCAGATGTTGTTAAGGCCTGTCACCATGGTAGCCATCATTTTTCCGAAACCTTTTTAAAATGTTTAAACAGTATTGCTACTGTAGTGTCTACTGGTGATGGCGATAGTTATGCGCACCCACGTCCTGATGCTTTGGGTGCATTTGGCAAGTATGGTAGAGGAGAACGCCCACTTATTTTTAGTACCGAAATAGGGCGTAGCACTAAAGAGTTCAGTAATGTTTACGATTATTTCCAACAGCTTAAAGCTTATGAAGCAGCCATACAGGCTGCAAATACAGATGCAGATAAAAAGGCTATTGAAAAAGAAATGCAGGAAAAAAAGGATCGTAATGTAGTGGTGTATGGTATGATTACCTTACGAACCGATGGCGAGCAGGTAATACTGGCCCAAAAACTGGAATCGCCTGGTGGTGAGGACAACAAATGGGACATCCACGAGCTTAAATACAATGTCAATACACAGCAGTTTGAGTATGTTGAGAAAACTGGGCATTAATTTTTCATAAAATAGTGTTGAGTCATCACAGGCCTTTGATAAGAATTCCTATTTTTATAGCATAAGGAAAGGATATGAGCATTATAAAAGAAATATACGATGTAGCCAAAGATGGCGCTATTCAAGGTGCCAAAGTAAACGCCATAAAGCGAGCGTTGAGAACCGAACTGAAGCTGAATAAAAAGTTGTTATTTGATATTGAAAGATCCAACCCAATCAATAACGACAGAAGAAAGGACATTATAAACATGTTGGACATCACCGAATTGTCAGCTGCAGTAAAATATGAAATTCCGTATAAACTGATTTGCAACAAATCCGTTGGTAAAACCTTGACCAAAGCCTACAACATAAAACGTCTTGAGGGTTTTAACTTTGAGATGTTGGTTGAAAGTTTGTATTTAAAAATAGCCTATCTGAAAAAAGACCATAACAATAAGAGCATTGATTTAAACCTGCGGTTAATTAACATTTACAAATACAACAACGTGTTGCTGGAACTGCTGGAATAATTATAAAACAACACATAAAATCAATTCACTAAAACAGATTTTCGTTTAATTTTTTTTAAATGAATGTTTTCTAAAATAGCATTGGTGCTTTTCCGCTCTGGAGTAAGTAAAATAATTTTTCCAGTGTCCGAAGTAGTAAATTTTTCTTTACAATGTTTACACTTATATTCTTTTATATAATATGTAACATTTTTGGTTACCTTAAGGTCATGACCATTAAGCAAACAGTAAATGTTTTTCATTTAGTTTAATTTTAGAGGGATAGTCTCAAAATTATGAAAAAAAATCAATATAACAATGTTAAGTTTTTAATTAGGTTTGTTTAGATATGGTATTGTATTTTAAATAGTTATAATTTTAGTAAAATAGTTTTGAAAAAGAGTAATAATAAGCTCTTCCTTATTTTGGAGGGCTTTTTTGTTTCGAAAAAAAATTAAATCACACCTTCTCTAAAGCATTTTGTAATTAATTCTGCACTATTTTTACATCCTGATTTTTTAAGAATGTTGCGTTTGTGGGTTCTAACGGTATTGGGAGAAATATATAACATTTCTGCTATTTGGTTAAAATCTTTACCTTCAGATATTTTTTTAATAATTTCAAT
>DATGBV010000039.1:0-18286 GCA_035312485.1 Flavobacteriaceae bacterium
GGTAATTTTCCTGATGGATTTACATTGCCTAATAGCACATCTGCTAAAGCATTTCCTCCTTCTGAACCATTAAACCAACTCCAAACCAACGCTTGGGTTTTATTAGCTAGCTCTTCTATTTCAAAAGGAGCACCAGCTATAAAAACTACAATGGTGTTTGGATTTACTTCAATTACTTTTTCAATTAATTCTTCTTGCCCGAATGGAATTACCATATTGTTTCTATCGGAAGCTTCGGTTTCATAATCACGATTTGAACCAGCAAAAATTATTGCAATATCAGAATTTTTAGCAGCTTCCAAGGCTTCATTCAATTTATCGGAATCCAATTCATTTATCGGAATCGGGCCACCATGATAAACATCTTCTTTGATATCGTTATTATTTTCGCTGTACTTTTCCAAATAGCCTTCAGCGTAATTAATGGTAATATTTTCAGGCAATCTGTTTTTAAGCCCTTCAAGTGGCGTGAGTTCTCTTTTGGTTTTTACACCTGCTCCAAAACCACCTAATGCATTTTTTTTTGTAGCATTGTTTCCTATTACAGCAATAGATTTTACATTATCTAATTTTAGAGGTAATGTATTGTTTTCATTCTTAAGCAACACCACAGATTCGGATGCGATTTTATATGCATCTTGGTAATGTGCTTTAGTAGCAATGCTTCCTATTACACGGTCTGTTTCATCAACTGCTTTTACCTGAAATAAAACTCTTAAAATACGCTTAACGTGTTTGTTTATTTCTTCTTCTGATATTTCTCCTGCTTTTGCAGCAGCAATTAATTTATCGGCTAAAAAGAACTCATTGAAAGGTTTTGGTGTTCCCATTTCAATATCTAATCCATTTTCTAAAGATTTTACTGTTGTATGTACTGCAGCCCAATCTGACACAACTACACCTTTAAAACCCCATTCGTCTCGTAAAATGGTATTCAGCATATAATCGTTCTCACACAAATAATCACCTCTAAATTTGTTATATGCGCCCATAAAGCTGTAAGCATTGGCTTCTATTACAGCTGCTTTATAAGCTGGTAAATATATTTCACGCAGGGTGCGTTCATCAACCAAAACATCTATAGTGCCACGATTTGTTTCTTGATTGTTTACTGCGAAATGTTTTACACAGGTCATTACATCGTTATCTTGTACACCAACGATAAAAGGAACTGTTATTTTCTTGTTTAAGTAAGGGTCTTCAGAAAAGTACTCATAAGTTCTTCCGCCTAATGGTGTTCTTATAATGTTAATGGCTGGAGATAGTAACATATCTTTGTCTCTTGCTCGAGCTTCTTCACCTACACTATTGCCAAATAAGTATGCTAATTCTGGATTCCATGTTGCAGATAGTCCTCCACCAGCAGGGTAATACGTTGCAAAATCGTTATCCCATCCCGCAGGAGCCCAACTATTTAAGGAGATTTCCTCTCGTATTCCCAAAGGACCATCTGCCATTTTTAATTCTGGAATTCCTAAACGCTCAATTCCTGCATTGGCAAACATAGTATTACCATGCAACATACCTACTTTTTCTTCAAGGGTCATGAGAGCAATAAGCGAGTCTATTTTTTTATCATTTTCTAGACTTATTGCTTTACCTGAATACGTTGTACTTGATTCCATTATTCCAGTTTTGTTATTTGAATCTGATTGATTTTTACAACCTGTGATTAATATTAAAATTAGTACACATGATATTTTATTTTGTAGTCTTATCATTTATTTTAGTGGCTTATTTTAATGTTATTATTTGTTGCTCTCCATTATAATTAACTTCTATTCCTTCTGCATTGTAAATAAATGGTTTAGGGTTCTCTTTATTTACATACACTATAGTAAATTTTCTATTTTGTAACATGCCATTAAACTCTCCTTCTCTCTTTCCAATAGTTAATGATTTTTCAGCATCTTTATAAGCAAAAGGTATTGTTGCATATTTTCCCTTTTCGTAATTATAATTTATACCTTCATCTTCATATAATGTAAATTGCCCATCTTTGCCTCCATATATATAAAGCACAACGGTATCTGCTGGTTTTTCATCGGTATATTGAATATCTGGACCTATTGGAATAATGGCTCCTTCTGGTATAAATAACGGAATTCGCTCATAAGGTGCCTCAACTTGCGTTTTTTGACCACCTTTAATGAATGTTCCTGTATAAAAATCAAACCAATTTTTGTCTTTTGGAAAATAAACCTCTCTATTTCTAGCCTCATAAGAATAAACTGGGCAGACCATTATTGATGTGCCAAACATAAATTGATCACTAACATTTTCAGCAGTTTTATCATTTGGAAAATCCATAACCAATGGTCGCATTAGTGTATAATCGTCAAAATAAGTTTTGCTTGCCAGTGTGTATATGTAAGGCATTAATCTATACCTTAAATTTGTATAATATAAAATAGACTGGTATGCTGGATGCCCTTCGGGGGCAATATTCCAAACTTCACGAAATGGAAATTGACCATGAGCTCTAAATAATGGAGTAAATGCTCCAAATTGATACCAACGAGTATTTAATTCCCGCCATTCTTTGTAATCTGGTGTTTCTACTCCATTTTGATAATAACTTACTTGTGCTCCAACATAACGATCCTCAACACAGAAGCCTCCTATATCCATAGTCCAATATGGTATCCCGCTAATGGAAAAATTTAATCCTGCTGATATTTGGGCTTTCATATCTTCCCAACGCGTGGCAATATCTCCACTCCAGGTCGCTGTAGAATAGCGTTGCAATCCTGCAAAACCAGATCTGGTCAATAAAAACACTCTCCTATTGGGTGCCACGCCTCGTTGACCATTATAAATAGCTTCAGCATTCATCAGGGCATAGGCATTAAAATATTCTGTTGAAGGCCCTAATGCAGTTGGCCCTTGTAAAGCTTTACGATAGTCCATATCTGTGCAATCCAAAATATTAGGTTCGCTGGCATCCATCCACCAGGCATCAATATTTAACGGATAATAATGTTCGTATATCTGATGCCAAAAAAGCTTTCTAGCTCCAGCCGAATAAGCATCATAAAAAGAGCCTACATAGCCACGGCCTACCCAATCTCTAACACTATCTTTTACAGCTTGTTGATACATCCATCCTTTGTCATCAAACTCTTTAAAATGTTCTGTGTTTACATAAAATTTTGGCCAAATAGAAATCATCATCTTACCATTCATAGCATGAATAGAATCTACCATAGCTTTTGGATTTGGAAAGCGTGACTCATCAAATTCATGGCTTCCCCATTGGTCTTCTTCCCAATGATTCCAGTCTAATACAATATTATCAATTGGAATTTGTCTTTCTCTAAATTCCTTTAAAACACTTAATATTTCATCTTGAGTTTTATATCTTTCTCTGCTTTGCCAATAGCCCATAGCCCATTTTGGCATAATTTGAGATTTTCCTGTAAGTTTTCGATATCCTTTAATAACTTCATCATACGTTTTACCATAAACAAAATAATAATCCATTTTTTTGTTCATTTCACTCCACCAAACCTGATTACCTTTTTCTTCTAATGGTTGTGGAGTTCTTACTCTTAAACCGCAGTATGAGACACCTCCATCAGGTTTCCATTCTATGCGTAAGGGTAGTCTTTTTCCTGCTTCTAGGTTTAATGAAAATTTGTAACTATTAGGATTCCATGCTGTACGCCATCTTTCGGGAACTATTAACTCATTATCTATATAAACTTTAATATAGCCAGCATAGTAAAGAGAGAATTTAAATTCTCCTGATTGTCTAGCTTCTATTTCTCCTTGATAGATTACATTTGCATTCTTCAATGGAAATTTTGGCAAGTTTTTTATGCTTTGTTTGTCTTCGAAAAAAATGGTTGGTTCTTCTCTAATTAGATCATGCTTACCATGTTCGGGAGCGGAATAAGTCCCTGTTAAATTACCTAGCTTACCATTTTTATCATAAAGTTTAAATACCTTATTCAATTGCTCATAAGGACGACTATCTCCAAAACGACTTAATGAATAGCTATCCCAAAGCAAGCCATAACTTTTGTTTGAAACAATAAAGGGCACAGAAACTTTTGTATTGTATTGAAATAGTTCTTCACTTTTATTTTTGTAGTTAAATTCATCTGATTGATGCTGCCCTAAACCAAAGAAGGCTTCATCTTCTGGAGATTCAAAAATTTGACGAATTGTATAACCTTTGGTGCCTTCAACCTCAATTGGAATAAATGTTTTTCCGCCTCCTTGTTTTTCGGAAAGTATACGTTTTCCATCTCGATCTTTATATTGAATCCCTCCATCTAATTTAGACACCAAGACATTTAGATCTTTTGTTTTAAGCACTATAGTATCTTTAGTTTCTTCAACAGTAAAAGCAGCTGATTGAATATTTGGTACAATTATTAGACTTGAATCTTTTTGAAATTGTTTTTCGGGCGTTACTGAAACATGTATTAGTTTATCTCCCAAAACCTGTAAATACAATTTACTAATTGAATCATTATTCTTTAAACTAACTATAATTCCATCATCTACTTTTTTGTATTGTTTGGTAGTACATGAAGTGATTATAATAAGACCTAATAACAGTAAGCTTACTTTCTTAATTATCATTTTAAATACTTTTAATTTTTTTCTATGAGGCAATGATTTTTAAGGCATTAGACATCTGCCTATGATAATAAATCAAATTATGCATGTATATTTAATAAAGATAAAATCACTGTGCCAAATTTTATTTAGCACAGTAATTTTGTTTTGGTGCTAAAAATTATTCTTAACTAATAATAATTTTTTAACTCCTATATTATTCAGCAATCACATAATGTATTGCGGTAACTTCTGTTTCGTCATCATTTAAATCTCCCAGCCACATACCATCTGTTTCTATAGCTGTTAATGGCACTTTACAGAAATACCATGTTGCTCCATATGTAGGCAACCAACTAGCTGAATCTGTAAATGCAATTAAGTCCATATCAATATAAATGGTATTGTTTTCAGGGTCTATAATCACCTCTGCAGATGTTGTGGCACCATCTTGCTCTTTTGTAGCAGTAACAGTAGTGCCATCCGTAGAGAATGTAAGTCTTGGATCTTGCAACCCTGCTTTCACTGCTGCAGTCCAAACCCAAGAGTTACTAGTAAAGTCATCAGCAAAAGTGGTCTCGCTAGTCCAACCTCCGGATAAATCAGGCGCTAACCAATCTACATGCCATGTATCTGACACTTTGAAAGTACGTGATCCTGTTGGTCCTGTTAATGAAGAAATGATGAGTTGTCTATTTTCTTCAATAGGATCAACAGATGAATCTTGTACAACAAAATGAAATACCATGTACTGATTAGCACCCGTTTCATCACGCTGACCAAACCAAATATCTGTAACAGTTGTACCTGTTACAGCCGTTTTAATTATTTTCCATTGATTTTCAGAAGTAGTTGTTGCAACAGCCCAATCTCCCATTGGGAAACTTGGTACTAAATCTGTAAATGTTATAATATTTGTACTTTCTTCAGTAACATAAGTTCCGGCTTGTTCTGTACCATTACTATCTATGGTAGTTACTGTGCCATCATTTGAGAAAGTAATTTTATTATTCACAATTGTAGATTGATCAGCTGAATCAAATCCTGGCCATCCAGCAGCTTCATAATCTTCAACCGAGTTCCAGTTATTTAAAAAGTTACCATCTAAATCAGTCCAATTAAATGGTGAATCTGGACTTATAGCCCAAGTTTTACTGGTGGTTGTGGTGGTTGAAATTAAGTCAACGACTGTACCTCCATTTAAATCTATCTCTGGAGTAGGGTCTGGTACGTCTTCTGGAACCCAATTGTCACTATATTCTTTAGTTATAAAGTTATAAACCAGTGTTGCTGCACCATCACAACTGTCTTTTCTCAATACTCCTAGCTGTAATGAGTTTTCGGTGATAGAAAATACTTTCATATCTCTCCAATTATCAACACATGCTTCATATTCGTTTGTATGTAAAATAGTAGCATCTGAAGTTGTTAAAGTTTTAGTGTCAATGTCTAAAAAATAAGTCCCAGATTCTTCTCCGTAGCTTGGTATCATTAAGTGATTTGTAGTTAAAAATGGACCACCATCTAAACTAAATGTCATAGAGCCATAATCTCCTTGGGTAGCAATCCATGTGTTTCCTGCCCAGTCTGGGTTCCAATTCCAACAATCGGCTCCATAACAACCTGCATCACCACCTTCTAACCAGCCGTTGTCTGTACCATAAAAATACATTGGGCCAAGGAAAAATTTGGAATTGCCTTCAGCATCTAAATCAAGCAACCACGTTTTTGAGTTGCCAACACCTCCTGAAAGTAAATTCCATAATGGATCATCAACATAACTTAAATTGTCTTCGGTTACTGTTATTGTTACTGGATCCAATTCAACAACACCTCCTGCAGTTGTAGCAGTAATATATATTGTATAATCTCCTCTAAATGCATATCTTACTGTTTCTACAGCTCTATTTGATTTTCCTGTACCGTAATCCCACGTTAGCACAACACCTGGTGTTTTATTAGTCATAATAACAGTGTTTCCTCCTGGATCCACAGTAAAATCCTGAACTATTTCATATTCTATTTCAGATTTATCAAGCTTTTTTCCCAAAGAATAGGAATCAGGTTCGCATGAAACAAATACAAAGGAAATTCCTAGTATCGTAAATAAAGCGATTAATGTTTTAATTTTTTTCATCTTTTAATTTTTTTTATTATTACCAACCAGCGTTTTGCTGTAATGTCCCATTAGATAATGTTATTTGAGTATTTGGAATTTGTTGTAATCCTTGGGTTGCCATAATATTACTAGCAGAAATAGTCTTATTTTCTTCTACACCACCACTTAATAACGTAGTTGTTTCAGAAATTTCTGATGCTGCAGTGTTAATCCCTTGGCGTAATAAATCCCAGTATCTTACTCCTTCTAAAGCAAATTCTAAATGTCTTTCGTTCATTATATTTTCTTGGCTAACAGGTGTTGAAACAAAATTCTCTTTATAAGCTCGTTGTCTTACTTGATCAAAATAAGTTTGAGCACTACCGCTTCCTAATTCTGCTGCCATTAATAATACATCTGAATATCGCATCACAACATAATCTTGAAATTGTCCTATTTGAAAACTCGTTCCTCCCAGAGCATCTACAACACTATTTCCTGCTTCATCAGACATTGGAGAATATTTCTTGTTGTAATAACCAGTATATTCTCTCTGACTATCAAATTTATCAAAAGGTATTTGCTCTTCTTCAACACCAATAACAGTAGCAACTCTTCTAGTATCATCTGTATCATATGCATCCCATAATCTTGGGTTTACAGTAACTCCCCAACCATTCCCGTAAGGATAATGTGTAAATTCTCTCATTCCAAACATAACCATCCAATGATTACCATCTGTGTTACCATTATAATCACTTGTAAAAGTATATTTTATAGAAAATACGACTTCTTGATTATTCTCTCCAGCATAATTAATAACAGATGCAGCTGGCCATAAAGAAGAAAAATCATCTACTAAACCATGTCCACTAGAGGAAATAACATCTTCTAAATGTGCTAAAGCTTCTGATTGAGAAACGAGACCTACTAAATCTGAAGCACCATAATAACCAGTGTAATATAAATAGACTCGACCTAGAAGTGCTTTTGCAGCCCATTTGGTAACACGACCACTATCTACAGAGTTATAAGGTACTGCTGATAAATTTTGTGCAGCAAATAATAAGTCTCCTGCAATTACAGCATAAACTTCTTCAGGGCTTGCTTGTGGTATTTCATCTGAATTTGGTTCTGTTAATAAAGGAATATTCCCCCATAATCTCACCATTTCAAAATAAAGATAAGCTCTAATGAATCTGGTTTCAGATTCATATGTACTTCTTAAAGCCTCATCTCCATCCCAATCAATTTGGTCCATTTTAGTTAAGAACACATTACAACGGTATAAAGCTTTATAATATGCTACCCAATTATTATTTAAGAGATCAACATCTGCTGGTGACCGCGTAATATCAAATTCATCCACTGCCTGAAAACCATATCCATCTGAATTTCCTACGCCTCCAAAACAATCGTCTGATAACACTTCACTTGTAACTGGAAAGCTTAAACCTCCTATTCCTCCTGTAGCTACTTGTAAGCCATCATAACAACCTACTAAAGCAGAGAAAGCATCATTTGTATTTGAATAAAAATTTGTGTCTGTTAATTCTGTTAAAGGCTCAGTATCTAGACTACAAGAACCTAGAGATAATAAGCTCAAAAACAAAATGCATATATAAGTATTTTTCATTTTCAATTTTTTTTAAAGTTTAACATTTAACCCCATCATGAATGTTCTTGGTCTAGGATAGTATCCTACGTCAATACCAGAAGAAAAGCCATCTGTGCCGAAACCAATTTCTGGATCCATACCATCATATTCAGTAAATGTATATAAATTTAAAGCAGCAAAATATACTCTAAATTCATCTGCAAAAAATGTCTTGTTAGGGTTTAATTTAGCAATATCAAATCCGATAGTAACATTACTTATTCTTAAAAAATCCCCGTCTTGTATATAAAGATCTGAAAATTGTGTAAAATTTCTATTGTTTTCTGTAACTCTTGGTGTTGTATTTGAAGAACCTTCGCCATGCCAACGGTCTAAAATAGCAGATGTATAATTACCAAATGCATTTGATTGATTTCTATAAGACTGCACCAATTGATTTCCAGCAACACCATTTGTTAAAAGCGAAAAATCGAAAGCTTTGTAGTTTACCGAAATTGAGAAACCGTAAGTAAAATCTGGATTTGGATTACCAATTATGGTCTTATCAGCATCATTAATAACACCATCTCCAGATATGTCTTGATATATAATATCTCCAGGTGCCGCATTTGGCTGAATACCATAATCATTTATCTGCTGTTGGTTTTGAAATACTCCTGCTGTTTTAAAGCCCCAAAAATATCCTAATGGATAACCATCTTGGGCTCTATAAAATTCGGGAGCGTTATCATACAACTCGTTGGTGTTGCCATGAATTATTCCATCTGAAGTTGGTATTTTACCAACTTCATTCTTGTTATAAGCCCCATTTGCTGCTATTACATAATTAAAATCTCCTATGCTATTTTGATACTGTAATGCAACTTCTACACCAGTATTAACTACATCTCCACCATTAATAAAAGGAGCATCTGCACCTGCAGTTGCTAAAATTGGAGCAACTATCAACCAATCTTTGTTTGATTTTCTATACCAATCAAAATTAAACGTTAACGTATTATTAAAAAGTCTAGAATCAAAACCTATATTAATTTGTTCAGAAGTTTCCCAAGATAAATCCAGGTTTGGCAACCTATTAGGATAAGCTCCAGGAGTAAGTACACCTTCTGTATCGCCAAATATATAATTAGTTGTTGATGTTTGAATTGGTGCTAAATATTGAAAAGCTCCAACATTTTGATTTCCAACTTGCCCCCAACTTGCTCTTAATTTAAAAAAGTTGATATTATTTGAACTACTTAAAAAGTCTTCGTTTGTTGCAATCCAACCAGCTGACACAGATGGAAAATAACCCCATCGATTATCTGGGCTAAAATTAGAAGATCCATCTGCTCTAAACGTAGCGTTCAATAAATATTTATCTTTGAAGTTGTAATTTAACCTACCAAAATAAGACATTCTTTTACTTTCTGATTTGCCTCCTCCTGGGCCACCAATTAGAGTACCATCTGAATTAGTAGCATTATCTAACCAAGCATGACTCAAATCGGTAAAAATAACATCCACATTACTTGCATTAATATAGGTACCATCATAATTAATGGACGATGTTCCTATCATGGTTTCGAATTGATGGTCTTCATTAACATTAAATTTATAGGTTAATAAATTATCCCATGTGAGACTTTTACCTTTACTCATACTCTGGGAAACCCCATTCCTTGTTCTAAAGGAATATATAGACAATTCATAAATTGGACTATATGAATGTCCTTCTGAGGCATAATAATCCAAACCTAAAGTTGTTTTGAATGTTAAGTTTTCAATAGGCTCTATTTGAAGATAGACATTACCCAGTAATTTTTGATTATTACTTTCATTCATATTATTATAATACATCGAAGCATAAGGATTTGCTACGCCAGCTAACCATGGCTCACTACTATTTGTAGTATTAAAGTAGTCACCATTATCATCATACATAGGTAAAAGAGGAGTAACACTAAAAGCACTTCTTAATGAGTTATTATATTGGTTACCTACACCTATACCGTTTTGGTTAATATACGCAAAACTTAAGTTTTCACCAAGTGTTACGATATCATCATATAGATTATGTTCAGAATTAAATCTGAAATTATAACGCTCATAATTTGATAAATCCTTACCTCCTACAATACCTTCTTGTGACAGATAAGATAATGATGTTGAATACACTGAATTCTCAGAACCACCAGATGCGCCAAATGCATAATTCTGTGTTGGTGCATTATCAACAAACATTTCATCCATCCAATCTGTTCCCTTTCCTAAAGCATCAATTTCTGCATTAGTGAAATAAGGATTTTTACCTGAATTTAGTGCTGCTTCATTAAGCATGACAGCATATTCTGTAGCATTTAACAAATCTACTTTTCTACCAAGGGATTGAAGACCATAGTATTGGTCAAATGTGATTTGAGCCGCAGTTCCTTTTTTTCCTTTTTTGGTTGTAACTAGAATAACTCCATTTGATGCCTGTGAACCATAAATCGCAGCAGATGCTGCATCTTTTAAAATTGAAATAGATTCAATGTCTGAATTGTTCAAATATGAAATATCACCCGTAATAATACCATCAACCACATATATTGGTGAACTACCAGCTGTAGAACCTATACCTCTAATAACAACTTTCAGGCTTTCTCCAGGTTGACCGGAAGTTGACGTTATTTGTACACCTGGTGATTGGCCTTGTAATGCTTGTAGAGCATTTACTGTATTTGTCTTTTCAAGATTTTCTCCAGAAACCTGAACACTAGCTCCGGTTACCAAAGCTTTTTTTTGCGTTCCATAACCTATTACAACAACTTCATCCAGATTGTTTAGATCTTCAACCAAACTAACATTTATTAATGTTTGTGAGTTAACATCAACCGTTTTGGTAATAAAGCCAATATAGCTAAATTGTATTTGTGAATCGCTTGAAATAGAAATCTCATAATTACCATCAAAATCTGTTGTTGTTCCTCTACTCGAATTTAAGTCTATAACATTTACACCTGGTAATGGCTGATTATCAACTGAAGATGTTACCGCTCCCTTTACTGTTATTTCTTGTGAAAAACTATAAGAAACAAAAAGTAAACACAATATAAATAGGTATTTTCTTTTTTCGAACAGACCTATCTTAAAATAATTTTTATTCATACTTTGTTTTGCTTAATTAAGATTAATACTATTTACCACCGAATATGCAGGTGTTAATTTCGAAATAAATTTACCATATTAACAATTTCCTAACAAAACATTATTTTGCAAGATGTGATACTTTTTTTGCCTTAAATTATGTATTTATAAAAAAATGGAGGTTTTATCATTGAATTTATTAATATTTAGTACCATAATTATAGAAATTGTCAAAAAAATGTTTTTACTTTCGTTGCTAATTAATCAATTAAATTTAATACTGATTTAAGTTTTATTTCATATATAGTGTAAAAGGCTTTTAAATTTGAAGTACCCTTTTGTTTTATATTGTAGAAAATGAAAATCTTTTCAAAAGAGAAATTTTATTGAGTATCACTAAAGCATTATTTGAATTTTCTTTCCAAAAAAAATTCGGTAATTGCCATTAATTAAAATAAATAAGACATGAAGAAACAATTTATTTTTATTTCAATGCTGGTTTTAAGCAATCTTCTATTTGCCCAACTAAAACCTTCTAAACTTTTTACCGATCATATGGTAATTCAACAAAACCAAAAGATTAATGTTTGGGGAACAACCAAAGATGGTGGCAAGGTAATAGTAACTTTCAATAATAACACCAAACATACAACTGCTGATAAAGAGGGCAATTGGAAAGTTACCTTGCCAGCATTAAAAGCAAGTCTTAAACCTTACAGTATGAGCATTTCTTCTGGTGACGAAACCATTGTACTAAATGATATTCTAATAGGTGATGTTTGGCTTTGTTCTGGTCAATCTAATATGGAATGGCCTTTAGAAAAAACTGCAAACGCATTAAAAGAAATTGAATCTGTAGATGATAATTATATTAGACATTTTAAAATACCTACTTCTTCTGCCGAAGTCCCAGAACGAACTTTGGCTGGTGGCACATGGGAAATTGCAACTCAAGAAACGGTTGGGCAATTTACTGCCGTTGGCTATTACTTTGCCAAAAATATTAGAGAACATCATGATACGCCTATTGGTTTGCTCAATTCTTCTTGGGGAGGAAGCCGAATAGAGCCTTGGATGAATGCCAAAACACTAAATATTGATAATCCAGAAAAATTTCTTGAGGATGCACAAAAGGACTTCAACGCTGCTTTTAACAAAATGGTTACAAATTTAAAAATTAAATTCCCATATCTCACTGAAAAAGATGCTGGCACAAAAGACGGTAATCCTATTTGGTCCAAACCTAATTTAGATGAAAGTGATTGGGTTGCTATAAATGTTCCAGACCTATGGGAAAATCAGGGGTTTCTTGGTTTTGATGGGATAGGTTGGTACAGGACAACATTTACATTAACAAAAGAACAATCGAATAATAGTGTGACTTTAAGCTTAAGCATGGTTGATGACTCTGACTATGTTTGGATTAACGGACAGAAAATTGGAGAAACAATAGAACAGTATAACACAAAACGTATTTATACGATAGATTCAAAATTTCTTAATGAAGGCGAAAATACTCTAGTTGTAAAAGTTCATGATACTGGTGGTGGTGGTGGGATTTATGGATCTAAAGAAGATGTTTATTTAAAAACTGTTGATGAAATAATTTCTTTAGCAAAATCGTGGAAATTTAAAATAGGTTCGTACAGCAGGCCATTCACTGGAGTCAATCAAATAGCAACACTTTTATACAATAAAATGATTTATCCTTTATTAAATTTCCCAATAAAAGGTGTGATTTGGTATCAAGGTGAATCTAATGCAAACACCAAAGAAGAATCAATTGAATATGCCAATCTATTCCCAAAAATGATACAACAATGGAGAGATGAATGGGAAATTGGAGATTTTCCGTTTTTGTGGGTCCAGCTTGCCAATTTCATGGAACCTCAAGAGCCAAATGTAGAAAGCAACTGGGCACTATTAAGAGAATCACAGACCAAAGCATTGGAATTGAAAAATACTGCAGAAGCTGTCATCATAGATATTGGTGAAGCAGAAGATATACATCCAAGAAACAAAAAAGATGTTGGTTACAGGCTCTCTTTGGGAGCTAGAAAGATAGCTTATAACGAAGACCTAATTTATTCTGGCCCAACCTATTCTAGTTCAAACATTGTTGGAAATAAAATAGAAGTTTTTTTAAAAAATACCGGAAGTGGTCTCACAGGTAAAGATAAATATGGCTACTTAAAAGGTTTTTCTATTGCTGGCGCTGATAAAAATTTTGTTTGGGCAAAAGCCTCAATTGAAGACAACAAAGTTATAGTTTGGAATGATTCTGTAGAAAAACCATTATATGTTCGATATGCTTGGGCAGATAATCCAGATGATGCTAATTTACATAATCTTGAAGGTTTGCCTACAACACCTTTTAGAACAGACAAATAAAAGTTTGCGTCATGAAATTTGATTATAATTCTAAATATCCCTCAATTGAAGATTTAAGAACTAGAGCAAAAAAGAAAATCCCAAAATTTGCTTTTGAGTATTTAGACGGCGGTTGTAACGAAGATGTAAATTTAGATAAAAATACATCAGAAATTAGAGAGGTGGAAATTAAACCTTACTATCTTAACAACCATTTAAAATCAGACATGAAAACTACCTTGTTTGGTCATCAGTACGATGCTCCTTTTGGTATTGCTCCGATTGGCTTACAAGGGTTAATGTGGCCAAATGCTCCTGAAATATTAGCTAAAGCTGCTTTTAAGCATAATATTCCCTTTATATTAAGTACAGTAACCACATCTAGCATTGAACGTATTGCTCAAATTACTGAAGGAAATGCCTGGTTTCAACTGTACCATCCTACAGAAGACAGTTTACGTGACGACATTATAAAAAGGGCAGCAAATGCCCATTATCCAGTTTTAGTTTTATTATGCGATGTTCCTACATTTGGATATAGGCCAAAAGACATACGGAACGGATTGGCAATGCCCCCTAAAATGTCATTAAATAACATTATACAAATTTTAAAAAGACCCGAATGGGCCTTAAAAACTCTTATTCATGGTCAACCTACTTTCAATACCTTAAAACCATACATGCCAAAAGATTTAGACTTAAAGGAATTGGGGAAATTTATGGATGCCACTTTCTCAGGTAGATTAAACGAAGAAAAAATAAAACCTATAAGAGATATGTGGAAAGGTAAATTGGTTTTAAAAGGTGTGGCTACTGAAGAAGATACTGAAATAGCAATAAAATTAGGTTTTGATGGTATCATTGTTTCAAACCATGGTGGAAGACAATTAGATGCTGGACAATCTACCATAAAACCACTAGTGCCAATAGCAAAAAAATATGGTGATAAAATAAAAGTAATGATGGATAGCGGTCTTCGGTCTGGCCCTGATATTGCAAGAGCTCTGGCAAGTGGAGCAGAATTTACCTTTTTAGGAAGAAGTTTTATGTATGGCGTTTCAGCTTTGGGAGACCAAGGGGGCAATCATACTATTTCTATTTTAAAAACCCAATTGCAGCAAGTTATGGATCAAATTTGCTGTAAAACCGTTGAAGATTTTCCTCATCATTTAATAAAAAATGATTTAACTGTACAATAATCGTACAAAATATTTAAACAAGAAATCCGCAACTTCTTAATTAAGATGTTACGGATTTTCTATGTACTGAAGGCGGGACTTGAACCCGCACGGCCATAATGGCCATTGGATTTTAAGTCCAACGTGTCTACCAATTCCACCACTTCAGCAACTTCGACATGCTCAGCACATCGCTTGGTATATTTAAAACAGTGTAGAGCGAAAGACGGGATTTGAACCCGCGACCCTCACCTTGGCAAGGTGATGCTCTACCCCTGAGCTACTTTCGCTTAGTTGTTTCTATGAACGCGCAATTATATTATTGCGGATGCAAATTTAAAACAATTATAACAATACCAAAGTGTTTTCTATAAAAAAAAGGAGATATTATGCTCTTTTTTTCTTTTGTAGCATTCGCTTTATTTCGTTAAGCTTCATAAGCGCTTCAACTGGTGTTAAAGTGTCAATATCAATATGTAATATCTCTTCTTTAATTTCTTCTAAAAGTGGATCATCCAGGTTAAAGAAACTCAATTGCATATCATCTTTTAAGGATTTTACCTTATCTGTAAGTTCTTCACTGGAATGAGATTTTTCGAGTTTATGGAGTATTTTATTAGCTCGACTTATAACCTGTTGTGGCATACCTGCCATTTTTGCTACATGAATACCAAAACTATGTTCACTGCCACCTTCAACCAACTTTCTTAAAAACAGCACATTGTCTTTTAATTCCTTTACGGAAACATTAAAGTTTTTTATTCGCTCAAAAGTTTCGGTCATTTCATTCAACTCATGGTAATGTGTAGCAAACAAGGTTTTTGGTTTTGAAGGATGCTCATGTAAATATTCACTTATTGACCAAGCAATAGAAATTCCATCATAGGTACTTGTACCACGACCAATTTCATCAAGGAGAATTAAACTTCTATCTGAAATATTATTAAGAATAGAAGCAGTTTCATTCATCTCTACCATAAAGGTAGATTCTCCCATAGAGATATTGTCACTCGCTCCTACTCTAGTAAAGATTTTATCTACCAATCCTATGTTTGCAGATTCGGCGGGGACAAAACTTCCTATTTGTGCTAGAAGAACAATGAGTGCTGTTTGTCTTAAAATAGCCGATTTACCAGACATATTGGGTCCAGTTATCATTATGATTTGTTGCGTTTCTCTATCAAGAAATACATTGTTTGTAATGTATGCCTCACCTAAAGGCAATTGCTTTTCTATAACAGGATGACGTCCTTCTTTGATATCTAATTTATATGAATCATTAATTTCAGGATACACATAATTATTGTCTTTTGCCAATTGTGCAAAACCACATAAACAATCTAATTGTCCAATTAAAAAAGCATTTTTCTGAACTTGTTTTATAAAGCTATTCATCCATCCAACGAGTTCTGAAAACAATTGTTGCTCTATAGCCAGAATACGTTCTTCTGCTCCAAGTATTTTAGACTCGTATTCTTTAAGTTCTTCAGTTATATAGCGCTCTGCATTGACGAGTGTTTGCTTCCTAATCCATTCCTCAGGAACTTTATCTTTATGCGTATTTCTAACTTCTATGTAATAACCAAACACATTGTTGGATGCTATTTTCAACGACGGAATTCCTGTACGTTTACTTTCTCGCTCCAACATCTCATCTAAATAATCCTTGCCGGATTTTGATAAACCTCTTAATTCATCCAGTTCTGTTGAAAAACCTTTAGCAATGGTATTTCCCTTAAGAACATTTACAGGTGCATCTTCATTTAAGGTTTCTTTTATTTTTCCACGAAGCTCTTCGCAATGTTCTAAAGAATCTGCTATTTGTTTAAGTGACGTATTTTCACAGTTTTCAGTTAAAGCTTTTATAGGAACAATGGCTTCCAAAGAATTTTTAAGCTGAATGACCTCACGAGGATTCACCTTTGCAGTGGCCACTTTAGAAATTAAACGTTCCAAATCGCCAATATGCTTGATGTGGTTCTGAATTTTTTGAAGTGTAGCCGTATTTTTCATTAGAGAATCAACCACTTCATGACGCTGATTTATTTTTTCAACATTTTTTAGTGGCAGAGCCAACCAACGTTTCAGCATACGTCCGCCCATCGGCGAAATGGTCTTATCAATAACATTCAATAAAGTAACTGCATTATTGTTTGTAGAGCTATAAAGCTCTAAATTCCTAATGGTAAACTTATCCATCCAGACATATTCATCTTCGGCTATTCTTGAAATGGACGTAATATGTTTAAGCTTGTTATGTTGCGTTTCAGATAAATAATGCAAAATGGCACCAGATGCTATAATACCTTCGTACAAATCGTGAATACCAAAACCTTTCAACGTTTTGGTATTGAAATGTTTGATAAGCGTTTCGTTGGCATAATCTGTTTGAAACACCCAATCATCCATGTAAAAGGTATGAAAGTCGTCTCCAAAAGTTTCATTGAATTGTTGCCGTCTTTGTTTAGACACCAAAACTTCACTTGGCTTAAAATTTTGCAACAGTTTATCTATATATTCTGCATTACCTTGCGATGTTAAAAACTCTCCAGTAGAAATATCTAAAAACGAAATCCCTGTTCTATTTTTGGCTACTGAGCTTGTCGAAGTATCAAAATATACAGAACATAAAAAATTATTAGATTTAGAAGATAATACCTCATCGTTTAATGCTACACCAGGTGTTACCAATTCTGTAACGCCGCGTTTTACAATTTTTTTAGTAAGTTTAGGATCTTCCAATTGGTCACAAATAGCAACACGCTCACCAGCTTTCACCAATTTTGGCAAATAAGTGTTTAGCGAATGATGCGGAAAACCTGCAAGTTCGGTTTCTGTCTCACTTCCTGCTCCACGTTTGGTTAAAATAATATTTAAAATTTTAGCAGTTTTTACAGCATCGCTTCCAAAGGTTTCGTAGAAGTCACCGACACGAAACAGCAACAAGGCATCAGGATATTTTGTCTTGATCGTATTGTATTGTTTCATTAAAGGGGTTTCCTTTTTTGCCAATGTTATGTGATTTTAAATCTTATTTTTGTACCATAAAAATGATTCTCGATACATTTTGAATTTCATTCAAAAACACTCGAATTGACATTTTTTACTTATTTCATGTCAGTTTGAGTGATTTGTTTTACAAATTGTATCGAAAACATGTGAAATAACGGATTGCTAATGTACTTATAATTTGATGTTTTGTAAAGTAGAAAACATAGAAGTTATTTACAATTGTTGACAAATATTACCATGAGAAAGTTAAAAAATAGCGAGTTAGATAGATTAAGTGTTGGTGAGTTTAAAAATTCTGAAAAAACACCTATAATCGTTATTCTTGATAATATT
>DATGBV010000040.1:0-4080 GCA_035312485.1 Flavobacteriaceae bacterium
CTCCAATGACATTATCTAAATTTTCACCGTCCAATCCTAAATCTCTGGTAATACCTAAACCAACACCAAGAAAAATAGCGTCATATTTTGATTCTAGAGCAGATAATTCTTGTTTTGAATTAATGTTAGTATTGTATTTAATATTGAAACCTAATTGGTTTTGTAAATATTCAACTTCTTCTAATACCTCGTCATTTGTAATTTTATAAGGAGCAACACCATGAACAGTCAATCCTGAAGGCTTTTCTTTGGCTTCAAAAATATCAACTTCATAACCTAATGTTCTGGCTTCACAAGCACAAGCAATACCTGCTGGACCTGCTCCGATTACTGCTATTCTCTTTCCGTTAGACTTTCCAACAGAAAACAACTTTTTATTAGCATTTATGGATTGGTTAGTAGCGTAATTTTGTAGCCTTCCAATTTGAATAGGCGCCACATCTTGATGGTTATATACACAAGCACCTTCGCACAAAACACCCGTTGGGCAAACAATTCCACAGGCATTTCCTAACCAATTGGAATCGAAAATTGTCTTTGAAGCTCCTGTTACATTATTGGTGTGTATCTGCTTGATAAACAAAGGGATATCAATATGTGTTGGGCATGCCTGAATACATGGAGCATCATAACAAAATAAACACCTCGAACTTTCATAATACGCTTCAGTATCATTCATCAAAGGTTTTTTTTGCTTGAAGTTCTTTTTGAATTCAGCTTCAGATGTTGGTCTTTTATATTCTGCCATTATAAATCAGTTAAGCGTCCGTAAGTTTCTGGTCTTCTATCTCTAAAAAATTGCCATGTTAAACGAACTTCATCAATTAAATCCAAATCAAATTCTGCAACTAACAATTCATCATTATCTCTTGAGGCTTGAGCAAAAATTTGGCCACGTGGATCAACAAAATAGGATTGCCCATAAAACTTACCGAGATTCCACGGTTTTTCTTCACCAACACGATTGATGCAACCCATAAAATAGCCATTGGCTGCTGCATGTGCTGGTTGTTCAAGTTTCCATAAATACTCACTTAATCCAGCTACAGTAGCTGATGGATTATAAACTATTTCTGCACCATTCAATCCTAAAACTCTTGCACCATCTGGAAAATGTCTATCATAACAAATGTAAACACCAACTTTAGCATATTTGGTTTGAAACACTGGATAGCCTAAATTACCAGGTTTAAAAAAGAATTTTTCCCAAAAACCGGTTGTATGTGGAATATGATTTTTTCTATATTTTCCTAAATAGGTTCCATCTGCATCAATAACAGCAGCTGTGTTGTAAAGAACACCTGGTTGTTCCTTTTCATAAATCGGAACAACAATAACCATATTGTATTTTTTGGCTAATACCTGCATTTTTTCAGTAGTTGGTCCAGGAACAGATTCTGCCGACGCATACCATTTTCTATCTTGACCTGGACAGAAATATGGTGTATTAAAAATTTCTTGCAGACATAGGATTTGAACACCTTGTTTTCCTGCATCCTCAATAAAAGGGATGTGTTTATCATACATGGCATCCATAATTTCCTGAATACTGCCTTCTCCTTCTGTTATGGGAAGGCTCATTTGTATTAATCCTGATTTTATAATTCTACTCATATTTTGTTTTTTATTGTCATTGCGAGAAGTGAAACGACGTGGCAATCTCTTTATTAATTTTGAGACTGCCACATTCCGAATACTCGGAATTCGCAGTGACGTATTTGTTATTAAATCACCGTTTTAGATGTTTTACCTCTTGGTATAAATTGTCCATTGCCAGCTTTTAACTTGCATTCTTCATTTTCTATAGCTATCTGGCCTCTTAAAATGACTGTCTCGGTTTTTCCAGTTACTTTTTGTCCTTCATAAGCTGAATAATCACAATTCATATGATGTGTCTTCACAGAAATTGTATGTTCTTTATTTGGATTGAATATTACTATGTCTGCATCACTTCCAACAGCTAAAGTGCCTTTTCTTGGATACATTCCAAAGATTTTAGCTGCATTTGTTGAACTTACTTCAACATATTTTGTTAATGAAATTTTTCCTTTGTTGACACCTTCTGAAAATAATAATTCCATACGATGTTCTATAGCAGGATGGCCATTTGGAATTTTTGAAAAATCATCTTTTCCCATTTGTTTTTGTTCCCACATAAACGGACAATGATCTGTACCAACTACTTGTACCAAACCTTGATTTATGCCTGACCACAATGCGTTTTGATCTTTCTTTTCTCTTAAAGGTGGACTCATAACCCATTTGGCACCTTCAAAATCCTTTTCATATAAAGAAGCATCTAGCATTAGGTATTGCGTACAGGTTTCTACAAACACTTTTTGATTGCGTTGTGTTGCCTTTCTAACAGCATTTAAAGCACCTTCACAAGTCATGTGTACAATATAACCAGGACAACCTGTATAATGTAGCATGTCAGTAAAGCGTCCTGAAGCTTCTGCTTCTGTAACTTCTGGTTGCGACAAATAATGATATAATGGAGAAAGGTTTCCTTCTGCTCTATTCTTTGCTATTAAAGAATCTATCATATCGCCATTAGTGGCGTGAACTGTGACCAAGCCTCCATGTTTTTTTACCACTTTCATGAGTTGAACCATTTGTCCATCGTCAATCATTAAGGCACCTTTGTAAGCCATAAATGTTTTGAAAGACGAAATGCCTTCTTCTTCAATCATCTGCACAACTTCTTTAGCTACGTTATCATTAAAATCAGTAACTGCCATATGATACGAATAATCTCCAATAGCTTTTCCCTGTGATTTTTTTTGCCAAGTCTTTAATGCATTATGCAAAGAATCTCCTTGAGTTTGCAAAATAAAATCTATAACCATAGTAGTTCCGCCATGTAATGCAGCTCTGGTACCAGTTTCGTAATCATCACTGGAATAGGTTCCCATAAAAGGCATATCGAGATGCACATGAGGATCTATTCCTCCAGGAAACACTAATTTATCTGTTGCATCAATTACTTTATCAGCATTATATTTTAAATCTTTTCCAATGGCAATAATCTTTTCTCCTTCAACATAAACATCTGCTATATAGCTTTCTGAAGCAGTAACGACATGACCATTTTTAATTAGGATTGACATTTTATAATTGAATTATTAAATTTTTATTCAGTTTAAATTTACAAGTTTTTAATCAGTTTTGCTTTTAATTAATTTGTTTTTTGAATTTTGGGTCTGGTCAATAAGCTTACAAAAATACCAACGGACATTGCCAAAAGAAACGATGGTCCAAGTTCTCCTACTTTTTCAAAATAGATGCCTATACCTTCAATAGAGGATATTCCAAATTTAAAAATTGGCACAGACAAAAAGCCAGCTATCATAGAAGCGATTGCTCCCTTTTCATTAAAGCCTTTCCAAAATAAAGATAAAATAATAGTTGGGCAAAATGTAGCTGCAATACCGGACCAACCAAATATTACAAACCAAAAAATAGTTCTTCCAGGCACAGAAACAGCAACAATTAAAGCAATTAAAAGCGCTAAAATTGCGAGAACTAAAGTGATAATTCTTGAAATTTTAGCTAATTCCTTTTCAGGTTTATTTGGTTTAAATATTTGCTGATAAAAATCTCTTGAAATGGCACTTGAAGCAACAACCAAAAGCGAATCTATAGTTGACATAATAGCAGAAAGCACAGCAGCAATATAAATACCAATTAAAGTTAAAGGCATGACTCGCTCAACCAAAAGAGGCAGCACATTTTGAGCACCGTTGCCTAAAATGGTCTCTACATCAGTATCAACAGAAGTTAAAAGATATCTGCCATAAATGCCTATCAGAACTGCACAAGAATCAGTTAGTAAAGTGAAAATTATTGCAACCCAACGACCCTTTTTTATTTCGGCTGTATTCTTTATGGACATAAACCGAATAAAAAGTTGAGGAGATCCCATAAAACCAAGTCCGATAAATGCAAACCCTAAAATGGTAAAAAGATTTACCAAATTAAAACCTCCTTCTCCCCAAATATTCAAAAATGAAGGATCTAATTTTAGTAACTCTTCAGAAACCGAAATGTCGGAACTTATTGAAAAATATGCCACAATTG
>DATGBV010000041.1:0-6492 GCA_035312485.1 Flavobacteriaceae bacterium
TTAGAATTATCAATTAATTTTTAGTTTCTCGGCTACTTCATCGTAATATTCTTGTGTCAGTACTTCAGTCCAAGTTGTTGGTTGCCCGCCATTATATAAAGCTAAATATGTTACATCACTAAACTTGGTTGAGGCATGCCAGTGTTCAATATCTTTTTCACATTTAATCACATCGCCTTCTTTCAGAATTACAGGTTCTTTTCCTCTTTCCTGATAATATGCTTCTCCATCTACAATTATTAAGACTTGTGCAGAACTATGTTTATGCCAATCCAAAGTTGAGTTGGCTTTAAAGGTTGCTTTTGTGATATTATATCCCAATTCAGAATCATCGTGAATAACAGCATTCAACCAAGCTTCTCCTATGTAATTAGTATTTGGTGCTTTTGTACCCTCTGAAAGATATGAGAAAACTTTATATTCATAATCTTGGGAAAATCCTGATAATGAGGCTGAAATAAACAGGGCTAAAATTGAATTTTTCATTTTATACTTTTTAATTTTTTATATTTCTTTTTTGTTTGGTATTCATTGCTTACATACAATGCTATTGTATATAACGTTTCAATACTTCCACTAGGCTCAATACAAGTTGTTTTATAAAAGACGTTACTGAAGAAAGTTCAGTACAGGTAAACGAAGTTCGACTATTTTTTGCGAAAGTCAAACGCTTAAAATCTCTGTTATCGTAAGAACTAAAAATCAAAGTACCAATTAAAAAGGTCTGTTCTAATACCAACGCTTATCCAAAACGTATTGTCATCAAACTTTGTAAGCGTTTGCGCTTCTGGATTGAAATTTCTATAACTAATATTGGTAAACAACTTTAAATTTGTAGAAGGATTGATTACATATCCTGATTGTAATTCGGCATAAAAGGTTTTTGTTTTATTGCCTTGTCCAACTTCAATGTCAGTATCACTAGGTCTGTCGTTATAATCTCTATAAATATCTGCTCCGTAACTAAAATTATCTGTACCATCATTAAAATCTAGTCCTCTAGTTCCAAAAATAAATTTAGCATCAGCAAACCAACGGTTATAATAATAATGCCCAATTAATACCAATTCACTAAAATTTGCTCCCCAAAGATGCGCCATAGATTGGTTGTTGTGACCATAATTAAGCACAATGGTATTATGTGAATATGTATAAGGTCTTATTCTGTTATATTCGGCTTGAAGCATTAAGTTGTCAACCTTAAAAGCATTATAATATTTGGCTCCTATTTGATAACCATATTTGTTTTTCCAGCTTTTTTCACCTCCTTTAATATCATTCAGTGAGAATTCATCAAGAATAAACTGTCCGTAGAGATTAATGTTATCATTTATTTTATATTTTGCTGAAGCTCCTAAAATAGCATTCCCTGCGCCTTGACCTGTTTCAAACTCAATGGCTCTAAAAAATATAATAGGGTTTAGGTAATTAATATCAAAACCTCTGTTGTTGGTATTAGCCCAAATAACAGATTCAAACAATCCAATATTCAGCTTCTTTGAAACGTTCCAGCTTAAATAGTGGTTTGCAATATATTTTGTTAAAAAGGCATCATCTTCAACCACTTCTGGTCTAACATCTTTAAGCCACGTCCAGGTATTGGTATATTTTATTTTCCAAAACTTCGTATTTATTTTAAAAAAAGGGTGCGGACTGGCAACATCGCTTTGAAATAGTGAGCGATAGCCATCGCCAATAAAATTTTTTCCATGCCCAAACTGAAGATTGATAAATTTTGCAGGTGTATAAGACAAGTATGCTTCCGCCACAGGATAATCATAAGCATCATCTTTAAATGCTTTTGCAATACCTCTTCCAGGAATAATTGCAGGATCTGGACCATAAGCTTTCAAACCTTCTGCATAACTATTTACATATTGTGCAAACCTACCTTGACTTTCAAAAAATGACGAATAGAAATTGAGGTTCTTGCCCAATCCACCTTGAATTAAAAATCCACGTGTATTGTTAAACGTTGTATCAAAATCTGCATCAAAATCTTTTCCTACTTGCAAATCGAAAATAGGATCTATAGTAAACCAATAATCTTTTCCTTGGAGCTGTACTAAATGTTCATTCCACAATTTTCTTCCTGCCCAAGTTTTTCTTTCTTGCATTAAAGATTTCTTTTCTACTTCAAAATCATAATAACTTGAAACTTCATCATACAAAAAGGGTTTAGCTGCTGTATGACTATTAGTGCCAACTAGATTCAAACTCCTATCAAATTTTGAATAATAGCTGTGTGTAAACGGAATGTTTAGCTGGCTTTTAAATTCTCTATCTTTATATGGAATTAAAGTTTGGTTCACACTATCAATTTCATTTTTTGCTTCTTGCTCTAATAGAGTATTTCCGCTTGCATCAGTTTTTACCAAATCTTTGGTTATTGCTTGTTGCTTTTCCAATGGGATATTAATTTCCATAGAATATTGTTTAAACGTGGGCTTCCCATTATATGTGCCTGGTTTTACTTTTGGAAATTCAGAAAAAACACGTAACGCTTCATCTTTTAATTCTTGATACATGGCATCTGTATAAAGAACCTGGAATTGGCCTTCTTTATCAACTTCAAACAATACGACCAATTTTCCTGTATAATTTTCGTCAAATACTTTCTGTGGTACTTTTAGATTTTCATAAATTAACGAGAATACTTTATTATCAAAACAGTTTTGAAGAGCATCAATCTCAAGGTTTTCACAATCTGAAAACACTGGAGCTTTATCCAGTTGTAATGCTTCTTGTGCGTAGGTATGTAATTCAAAAATTAGAAGAATAAAAACAATGAGTTTCTTCATTTATTAATATAGAATTGGTTTCTGGCAGAAAGATACTATTTTTTTAAGAATGGGAGCATTAAAAAACCGCTACCAACATTGATAACGGTTTTGTTTAAAGTTTGTTTTAATCCTGAACCTGAAATATAATTGGTAATGTATAGATAACGCCAACATTTTTGTCGCTCTGTCTGCCTGGAGTCATTTCTGGAATAATCTTAATAACTCGTTCTGCTTCCTGTTCTAATCTATGATGAGGAGCTCGGGTTTTTATATCAGTGACTTTTCCGGTTTTATCAATTTTAAATTGCACATCTATTTTTTGTCTACCAGACAAACCAAGTTGAGGTGCCAAATTGCTATTGAATTTTTTCTGAATCAATTTTGATATCTTTTCAGACATACATTGTCTACGTTCATTATTGTTTTTGGCTTTTTCACAACCTGGATAAATTGGAACACGCTCAACCAATTTGATTGGAATGTCAACATCTTCTGGCAGTGGAATAACCTCAACTGAACCAGGATCAATTTCTGGAGTAGATGTTCCTTGAGGCTCTGTAAAAATATCAGGTGTTTCCTTTCCTTTAAAGTCATCTTTCTTAATAATTGGATCCTTTAAAATTTTTGGTTCCTTTTTTCTTTCAACCTTTTCAGGAATTTCTTCATAGATTTTGACTTCTCTTTGTACCACAACTAAATCTTCTTCTAACTGTGAAGTGTCATAAGGAACAGACAGTTCTTTTGTAACAAATTCCATTTCAAACAGTCCATAAACTGTAAGGAGGCTCAATATTAAACCTATTTGAAAAAAGAGTGTTGAGTTTTTTTGTAAATTGGCATCATGCTTTTGCGGCTTTTTCACGTTTTCCTCATTTTGCCGAATGAGTTCGTGAAATTTCTTTAGAAGTTTCATAATATGTATAGTTAAAATGTTAATATTATGCTAAAGTCACAATAAGCATACCAAAAAAAGAAATCCCGTTACAAATTTTGTAACGGGATTTTATATTCAAAAAACTATGTTATTTCTTAATCTTGAACTTGGAATAAAATTGGTAATGCATAAGGCACAGTTACTGCTTTTCCACGTTGCTTACCTGGTTTCATTTTAGGTAACAAGTTTATTACTCTAGCAGCTTCTTGTTCTAATTTAGGATGTGGTGCTCTAGCTCTTACACCAACAATATTACCAGTTTTATCAATTTTAAAAACTACGTTAATACGCTGTCTTCCTGAAAGACCTAAATCTGAAGCCAAATCTGTATTAAACTTTCTATTTACAAACTGCGCAATTTTTTCAGACATACATTTTTTCTTTGCATCATTGTTACCACTTTCACATCCTGGATAAATTGGAACGTTTTCAATAACAGCAAAAGGAACCTCGATATCCTCTTCTACCTCTTCTACTTCTACATCTTCAACCTCAACTATTTCTTCTTCCTGACTTGTTTCAGTAGATTCAATAACTGTTTCTTCTACTTCAGCTTCATCTTCAACAATTTCAATTACTTCAGGAGCTGCTGGAGGTGGTGGAGGTGGTGGAGGTGTTTGTATCTGTTCAGTAATTGGAATTTCCTCTTCTAACTCTTCATCTAAATTTAGCTGGCCTATGTCAATGTTTGATTTGTCATAAGTTTTATAATTAATGGCATAATTTGTTAAGAACAACATTAATGCTAAACCAATGGCAAAATACAGAGAGCTGTTTCGGCCAACGTTTGCTTTAGGATTTTTTTTAGTTTCCATAATTTTTACTGTTTTAACTAGACTCTAAAATAACCATTTATTTTGCAAAAAAACAAGTGATTATTAGTTTTTAACTTCTAACTTTTTTTAAAGTTATTATGCCAACTGCAACGATTATACCCAAAACATTGGCGAAAATATCTTTAAGATCAAATATTCTAGTACTTGTTAAGTTATCTTGTAATACCTCAATAATTATACCAAAACTAATAGATATAAGAGTTGCCAAGATAAGAGCAACAATTTGTTTACTTCTAGATTTATTTAACCAAGTGTAATACCAAAGGATTGTTAAAATTCCATAAGTTAAAAAATGGAATATTTTGTCTGTTATAGATGGCACATAATCTGGTATATTATTTATTTTTATAAGGCTTAAACAAGCCAGTGCCATAGTATAAATAATTGTAATAAATAAAATATATTTCTTAAGCACCAATAAGTTTTAAGTAATCGTCTGCTGAAAGTAAGTTGTTTATTTCTGACTCGTCTGAAAACTTGATTTTGATTATCCATCCTTGACCATAAGGATCACTATTCACTTTTTCTGGCTCATCTTCAAGAGATTCATTGAATTCTGAAATCTCACCAGAAAGCGGCAAAAACAAATCCGAAACTGTTTTTACTGCCTCTACGGTGCCAAAAATTTCTTCGGCCTCTAAAGTTTCGTCAAGCGTTTCAACTTCAACATAAACGATATCGCCCAATTCATTTTGTGCAAAATCTGTAATACCTATTGTGGCCGTTTCGCCTTCTATTTTAACCCATTCGTGGTCTTTGGTGTATTTTAATTCAGATGGAATATTCATTTTTTGATTTTAAAATGTTTTGGCAAATGTATCTATTCAAAATATAAAATTCAAACAATAAAATTAATTTCCGAAATTATATCTTAAAGTAATTCCTGACCTAATTGTATTTTGCGGGAATGCTGTTGAAATAGCATATTCTGAAAAAGTATAATCAAAATAAAATATGCCTGTAAGGTTCTTACTAAATGCATAATCTGCTGTATATTTTAAACCCCAAATAGTTTGACCAGAAGTTACCTGATTGTTTTCTAAATCAAGATATCTTATTATGGTTTTATTTTCTCTTATTGAAATATCTGCTTTCATATTTAAATCGCTTACAACTACTTGACGAGGACCAGCAAGTTTTGATTTAAAACGTACATCTTTTATTCTATAACCCAATCCTAAAACATACTCGTTGCCCTTTATTTCTGTCATTAAATTATTATCAAAACTCAATGATAGCATTCTATCCTTTTGGACCTCGGCTAGTATTTTAACAGAATTGTTCATCTCAAAGTCTATTCGAATTAATGGACTAAACATTTCCGTTAAGTTAACATTGCTATAAAGCGTTTCATTTTTATAATTTCCAGATTGGTCAAAAACATCTGAACTTTGAGTATCGTATTCAGTATAATCAACTGGTTCTACATAATCCAAGTTTGTTCTGAACTGATTAATAGTATAACCTGAACGATAACCATGTGTTAAAGAAAAACGTTTAAAATTCTTTTTAAACCAATTAAATCTCATTAAGCCTGTATATTTTAGATCCCAGTTTGGTATTGGTGTATCTCTAAAAGCACCTAAAGATACTTTGTCTGCACTTGTTCCTGAATAAGCAGATAAAAATGCTGGAAGTAAAACAGCCTGATTTGTTTTACCAAATCCTTTTGGAAATCCTGCCAGATCATCATCTTCAAAGTTTGAAGGATTGGTCATATCCACTCCATTCTTTTGAGCCAATCTTCGTGCTATGATTAACCTATTTGCTCTAAAGTCATCAAAAACTACTGAACTTGCTTCATCACTTTTACTAAATGCCGTTTTTATAAGCAGTGTTGAAATATTAAAGTTCCCAAATGTGTTTGGTGTAAGTGCTTCATAATCTAAAACACCATCAGCTCCAGGAGTTCCATCTCCTAATAAATAATCATGTACTT